>JBAUWE010000600.1:0-4181 GCA_049583595.1 Terriglobia bacterium | reverse complement strand
ACAATTGAGAGGGAAGCCCGATATCTGGAAACCCGGCCGTCCGGCTATCTGTCATTGCGGTCGAAATTCGACGACGGCCTGCGCCGGGTCGCAATGGAGGCGGGAGCGCGATTCATGGGCGGCTGCGCTATATCCGATCTGCTTGAGGATCGGGAAGGCGTTCGCGTCCGGCTGGAGGATGGCCGGGAGATGACGGGGCGCGTTTTGATCGGCGCGGATGGCGCCTCCAGCCGGGTGGCCGTCAAGGCGGAGCTGCGCAAGGGATGGTCGCCTGGCGATTACGTGCTGTGTGCCAACACCGACGTTCCTTTTCCGCCCGAGCGCATCAGCGCGTTTTACGGCGAGCGATTCCCATTTCACGTGTTTCTGGAATTCCGTGGTATTCAAGGCTACGGCTGGGTGTTTCCCAAGCGGCAGCACGTTTGTGTTGGCATTGGCGCTCTATTGAAGGATGGCCGATCCATTCGTCCGCTCTTTCGCGAGTTTGTCCAGGCCCTGCGCGAACGAAAGCACATCCCGAACGATCTTCCGGAGCACAAGGTCCATTTTGATCTGGATCCGGTTGGAGGCGTTTACCGCATTCCGAGCCTGGTGCGCGGGCGGGTGATGTTGGTTGGCGATGCGGCCGGTTTCGTTTCCGGCTCGACGGGCGAGGGGATTTATCCTGCCATGGTGAGCGCGGAGGTGGCTGTTGACGTGGTTCACCAGGCGCTGAAGGGGCCCTCTCCTGCCCCGGCACTTGAAGGGTACAATAGGAAATGGCGCGCGGAGCTGGGCGACTATGTCAAGCGGCTCCCAGGGGGCACTCGGGAGGGCGAGACGCGCGGTCGCATCGACATGATTTTCAGGTTTCCGCTGGTTCCACGCATTGCGGGGCGAGCCTTCCTGTATGGGGAAAGGCCATCGATTGCAACGCTCCTGCGCTCGTTCTAGCTGTTTCACAGTGGGCCGGTTGGGGGGCGAAAATTCGTGGTTGTTCCTGTTGATTTGGCTTTCCCCTGCCTTTAACATGGATGCGATGTTTTGAGGAGCGTGCTCGCGCCTGGGGCAATCCTTGAGGAGTAACTGAACGATTGAAAAGCGCTAACGCCAGGTTCCATTTCTCTCCGGGTCCGTGCAGCAAGCAAATCCGGGTTGCTGGAATTCTTATTCAGGAAAAGCTCTACGCGTCCCTTGCCACTGTTGCCGCCCAACGGGCGCCTATGCTGTTGTTCCTGACGATCGCCCTATTTGTAGGAGGCCCGGCGCTCTTGCCGGCCCAGGAGTCAGGTTCCTACCGTGTGAATACCCAGGAAAGCAAGATTGAAATTCACCTTTTCAAAGGCGGCTTCCTGGGCGTGCTTGGAGACAACCACCTGATCTCCCTGACCCGCTTTACCGGAAAGGCGGACCTGTCAAAGACGGATGGCTGGACGGCCGATTTGTCTGGCGACGCCGCTTCGCTAAAGGTCATCGACCCGTGGGGGACTCCCTCCGATCGCCAGGAGGTGGAGGACACCATGCTGGGACCGCAACAGATCGATGTAGGCCACTTCCCGTCCATCGAGCTCCACTCGCTTTCTTTCGACCCCATCGACCACGACACCGTCTGGCACCTTGTGGCCAATGTCAAACTTCACGGCGTGACTCGCAAAGTGCAATTTTCACTGGACTGTCTCGAGAGTGGCGGCAAATTGCAAATTCGGGGAAAAAAGGAGTTCAAACTGACCGATTTCAACATCCAACCTTATAGCACTGCACTCGGGACAGTTAAGGTAAAGAATGGTTTCCTGGTTACCTACAACGTCATCCTCGACCGCATCCATTGAATGCGAAATGGCCTGGAGTGGACCAGCCTGCCCTGATGGACGCTTCGGAATTTGTTCCGCGAAACCCGATCCATCTCTTATAGCAGATCGAAGATCCAGCGAATTTGTAACTTCCCTCGCATCCCGGAGGGCGAATTGAGCCGCCGCGTGGTGGTGACAGGCATCGGGGCGGTCAGCCCCAACGGCATCGGCCGCGAGGCTTTCTGGGAGTCAAGCTGGCGGGGCAGGAGCGGCGTCCGCCGTATCCAGCGTTTTGATCCCTCTTCGCTCCCGGTCCAGATTGCCGGCGAGATTGCAAATTTCGAGCCCACCCGGTACATCAGCGAGAAAGACATGGCCAACGTCAGCCGCGTCGTGCCGATTGCGATTGCGGCCGCAGGCGAAGCCGTCTCGGACGCAGGACTCCAACCGCGGGAGATGACTCTGGAAGATCAACGCCAGGTCGCCGTGCTTCTCGGTTCGGGCGGCGGCGGCCAGGAGTTTGTCGAGCATCAGTATGAGCTCTACTACTCAGGTAAAGCGCGGCAGTGCAGCGTCTACACCATTCCCTCGGCGACTATCGGCACGCTGGCCAGTGAAATCTCCATGCATTTCGGCTTTCGAGGTTTCAGTCATCTCATCTCAACCGGCTGTACTTCGTCGACCGACGCCATCGGCTACGCCGCCCAGAATATCCGATGTGGCGCCGCAGAGGTGGTGGTCTGCGGTGGCGCTGACGCTCCGCTGGCGCCGCTGATCATGAAAGGTTTCACTCTCATGCGCATCCTCACCTCTTCCTGGAACGACCAACCGGAACGTGGTTCACGTCCTTTCTCGGCAGACCGCGACGGCTTTGTGCTGGGCGAGGGCGGCTGGATGTTTGTTCTGGAAAGTTACGAGCACGCACAGGCACGAGGCGCAAAAATCTACGGCGAAATTTCGGGTTACGGCTCCACTTGCGAAGCTTTTCACCGGGTGCGCCTGGAAGAGAACGGTGAAGAGCCGGCGCGCGCCATGCGCCTGGCGATGGAGCAGGCGCAGATCAGCCCGGAGCAGGTGGATTACGTGAATCTCCACGGCACCTCCACCGTCCTCAACGACCGCATTGAGACCCGGGCGCTCAAGCTGGCCCTGGGCAAACGGGCCTACCGCGTGCCCGCTTCCGCCCTGAAGTCCATGATCGGGCATCCCCAGGGGGCTTCCGGAGCGGCCGGGCTGGCGGCCACGCTGCTGGCCATGCGCGACGGGCGCGTTGCTCCCACCCTCAACGTTGATGTGCCCGATCCGGACTGCGACCTGGATTACGTCCCGCACCAGTCGCGCCCGATTCAAATTGAACACGCCATCTGCAACTGCATCGCTTTCGGATCGAAAAACTCCGCGCTGGTTGTTTCGCGAGCTGCCTACTGAGGATTGCATAATGCGGTGACGGACTTCCGTAGCGCCGGCATCTTGCCGGCCCTGGAATTTGCCGCCGGGACGGCAGCGCTACAAACGACCGTTGGCACCATATTCTGCAATCCTCAGTAAATAAGGTTGTCATTCATGCGTCGCGTCCCTTCACAAGAGTGGCTTGATGAGGACCTCGGCACGCCCGAGGAGATCCAGCAGAGTTTTGACGATTTGTGGCGAATCAACCGCTGGCTGGGAGGCGTTTCGGGCTGCCTTCATCTTTTGGAGAACTATTTCGCCCGCCGGGGTTCCCGGCATGCGCGCATCCTTGATGTGGGATCGGGCGATTCGCGCCTGGCAAGTTATCTGCAGAAAGAACTGGCCCGCCGAAATCGCAGCGCGAAATTCGTGGCGCTTGACCGCCGCCTCAGCCACCTGCGGAATGGCAACCCATCCGCAGAAAAATTGTCCCGGGTTGCCGCCGATGTCACGGACTTTCCATTTGGGGAGAAAAGCTTTGAGGTCGTCATCTGCAATCTGTTCCTGCACCACTTCTCCGGGGATGAAGCCGTGGAATTGCTGCGCCGATTTGGAGAGATTGCCTCCGAGGCGGTGCTGATCAACGACCTCGAGCGGCGCCTGTTGCCTTACCTCTTGATCCGTATTGCCTGGCCGTTTGCGCGCAGCCGGATCACCCGGCATGACGGTGCGGCCAGCGTACGCCAGGCCTATACGAAGGATGAACTGGCAGCCCTGGCCCGCCGCGCCGGCTTTACGCACTTTGAAGTCGAGCGGCTGCCGGCATTTCGCCTGGGACTTGCGTTATGGAAAAGCTGAGACCCGATTCCGGTATTGTGGATGTGGCAATTATCGGTGGCGGCCCGGCAGGAACGGCCGCGGCGCTGGAAGCCCGCCGGCAGGGCCTAAGCGTGGCCGTCTGGGAGCGGGACCGCTTCCCGCGCGATAAAGTCTGCGGCGAATTCATTTCTCCGGAAGCGCTCC
>JBAUWE010000599.1:0-3264 GCA_049583595.1 Terriglobia bacterium | reverse complement strand
TACGGAGATTGGTCTTTGCTCACCGAACTTGCGGCCACCAATGCCGCCCGGTCGCGGCTGACCGAAATCGATATCATCCAGCCGGCCCTCTTTGCGATTCAAGTCGCCCTGGCAGCCCTGTGGCGCTCGTGGGGTATCGAGCCGCAGGCCGTGGTGGGACATAGTTTGGGAGAGGCCGCGGCCGCGTACGTCGCCGGTGCGCTGAGCTTCGACGATGCTGTCCGGGTCATTTGTCAACGCAGCCGGTTGGTCAAGCGCACCATTGGCCAAGGGGCCATGGCGGCAGTGGAACTTTCCATCGAGGAAGCACGGCGCGTCCTGGCCGGCTCCGAAGACCGCGTGTCGATCGCGGCCAGCAACAGTCCCACCTCGACGGTGTTGTCCGGCGATCCGGCCGCGCTCGACGCCATTCTGGATCAGTTGCAGCGTCGCGACATCTTCTGTCGCAGGGTGAAGGTCGATTTTGCCTCGCACAGCCCCCAGATGGAGCCGTTGTGCGCCGATTTATTGCAGGCTTTGGAAGGGCTCCAGCCGCGGGCTGAATCCGTGCCGATCTACTCGACGGTGACCGGCCAGGCGAGCCATGGGCGGGATTTCGGTCCGCTCTATTGGGCGTGGAACATGCGAGAGCCGGTGCTCTTTTCCACGGCGGTTCAGCGCCTGCTGGAAGAGGGGCATGACATCTTTCTGGAAATCAGCCCGCACCCCATTCTGCTCAGCGCCATGCAGCAAGGGTTTCATCACTTCGGGCAGGAAGGCGCCGTGCTTCCCTCTCTGCGGCGTGAGGAAGATGAACACACGGTCCTGCTCGGATCGCTGGGCGCGCTTTATACTTTGGGATACCCGGTCGACTGGAACCTGATCTATCCGACCGCAGGCCGGTGCGTTCGACTCCCGATCTACCCGTGGCAACGGGAGCGTTGTTGGCTTGAGCCCTCAGCAGGGGACACCGACTCTCACCGGGACCAGGTCTCTCGGATCGGGACAGGGAACCATCCTTTGCTGGGCCAGCACTTCAAATCGGCGCATCCTGCGGGAACCCACTTCTGGGAAACCACGCTGGACAAGAATTCCCGGCCTTATCTGGATGACCACTGCATCCAAGGCGGCGCCGTGCTGCCCGCCTCGGCCTATGTGGAGATGGCATTGGCCGCCGCGGTTGAAGTCTTCGGAGCGCAATCCGTTGCGCTGAAGGATATCGAATTTCGCAAGGCGCTTTTCTTGCCCGATGGCGGAACCCACACGATTCAGGTGATCCTCTCTCAGGGAGCAGATGGAGCGGCATCCTTTCACATCTACAGTTGCCCGGGAGGCGTGGTGCACTCCAGTAATTCATGGATGCTGCATGCGACCGGCAAGGTCTGTCTTCAACAGGACAACAGCATTATCACCGCGGATGCCGGGCAGGAGACGCTCACGGAAATGCAAACTCGATGCGCAGAGAAGATCTCCGGCGAGGATTATTACCGGAGACTCCGCGAAAGCGGTATCCACTACGGTCCTTTCTTTCAAAGCATCGCCCAGTTGTGGCGGAACAACGGAGATATGTTGGGTGAAGTGCAGGTTCCCGATGGGCCGGAGGCAGAGTTCAATGGGTTTCAAATTCACCCGGCAATTCTCGATGCCGGGTTGCAGGTTCTCGGGGCTGCGGTTGCGGCGGAAGCGACTGAAAACGGCCGACAAGGAATCTACCTGCCGACCCGCATTGACCTGTTCCGGGTTCACGGCCGTCCGGACCGTCATTTATGGAGTCATACCCGGGTGCAGCATCGCGAGGCGAATGCCACAACGGGAGAAGTCCAGCTTCTCGATGAAGCGGGACGTGTGGCGGTCGAGATTCAGGGACTTCGCTATGAATACTTGGGCGAAGACACACAGCGCGCGGCTGCCGATAATCTCGACGACTGGCTCTATGAGTTCGAGTGGCAGCCCAAAGAGCGCGCCGTAGGAAAACCTTACGCGCCAGCCAGCCGGGGAAGCTGGCTGATCTTTACCGACAGCGGTGGCGTTGGAGATGCGCTGTTCACGCTGTTGCAAGCTCGGGGCGAACGGGGCATTCTGGTCTCTCGCGGGGAATCGTACGAGCAAACGGACGGCGAGCATTATCGCATCTGTCCCGAACGATCGGACGACATCAGCCGGCTCTTCGAGGCGGCTCTGGCATCGGATCAGTCTGGCTGTCGTGGAATTGTCCATCTCTGGAGTCTTGATGTTGCTCGTCCAGAGGAGACCACCGCGGTGTCGCTGAATGCCGCCCAGACTTTGGGCTGCGGCAGTGTCCTGCTTTTGGTGCAAGAACTGGCTCAAACGGAATCGCCTGACCTTCCGCGCCTGTGGCTGATCACGCAGGGTGCCCAAGCGGCCGGAGAAAAGCCCGCGCCGTTGTCCGTTGCTCAGTCACCGCTTTGGGGATTGGGTCGCGTCATTGCGCAGGAACACCCAATGTTCTGGGGCGGGCTGGTGGACCTGGAATCCGGGGCATCGCTGCGCGACGCTGCCGCCCGGCAGTTGTGGGAGGAAATCTCCAGTCCGGATGGAGAGGATCAGCTTGCGTTTCGTCAAGGGGGGCGATACGTGGGCCGTTTGGTCCGCCAGCGCCCCTCGGCTACGCAAAAACCTCCCCTCCGGTGGCGGACGGACGGCAGCTATCTGATCAGCGGAGGACTGGGAGACCTCGGCCTCCTGGTTGCGCGTTGGATGGTCGAGCAAGGGGCGCGGCGGTTGATCCTTTTGGGACGCACCAGGCTCCCGCCACGCTCGGACTGGAGTTCGGCAGAAACAGGAAGTCGCCTGAACCGTCAAATCGCCGCCATTCGGGAACTGGAATCTTTGGGAGCAACTGTGCATCTGGCATCGGTCGATGTGGCGGATGAAGGAGAGTTGAGCGGCTTTCTGGACGAGTTTCGCGCGGAGGGTTGGCCGCCGATCCGGGGTGTTGTGCACGCGGCGGGAGTGCTGCGGGACGGACTGCTGGTGCAACTCGATGCGGCGGCGCTGAATACGGTTTTGCGGCCCAAGGTGATGGGTGGCTGGCTGCTGCATCGGCTGCTCCGGGCTGATCCCTTGGACTTCTTTATACTCTTCTCTTCAGCGGGTTCTGTGCTGGGCCAGCCCGGCCAGGGGAACTATGCCGCCGCCAACGCTTTCCTGGATGCGCTGGCGCATCACCGGCAAGCCCAGGGCCAGCCGGCCCTGAGTATCAACTGGGGTGCCTGGGCCGGCGAGGGATTCGCGGATTCGGTTGGGGGTAAGCGTCTCGCCGCG
>JBAUWE010000598.1:0-2472 GCA_049583595.1 Terriglobia bacterium | reverse complement strand
ATCTATCAGGCAGGAAGTGCTCGCGGCGGTCCCCTCGGCGCGGTCCCTGCGTTGCTCATCGCTGCGGCGGCGGTCGCCCTGTGGGCGGTCCCACCAGCGAAGGGTGAAGACTCGATTGTACACGATGCGCCGCAGACTACCAAACAGCAGCGCCACGGAAGGGCACCAGCACATTCCCTGGAGTGAGACAGCCTTCGGCGAAAGCCTGCGCTTTACATCCCCGCCTGGTGCTTGCGGTCCATCTGTTTCCGGATGGCTGCCGGATTGTCAAGGTCCGCTGAGGGTGGCAGCGGCTTATGGTGTCGGGCGAAGTAAACCGGGTCGCGCGCTTTTGCAGGGTCGAAGATGCGGGAATCCTCCGCTACTGGCGTGTAAGGGCTGAAGTCCGGCTTATCGGTAAAGCTGTCGGCCAGGCTGGTGGCAGCGGCGTCGTACTGGTTGATGGGCGGCAGGCCGAAAATCAGGTTAAAGGTCTTCAGGATGCTGAGCATGCTCTCGTGAACGTGCGAAACTCCCCGCCGCGAATAGGGGCTGATCACCATCAGCAGGCTGCGATGGGCGTCCACGTGGTCCTGGCCGTTCTGGGCGTCGTCTTCGGTCACAAAGACGGCCATGTTTTTCCAGAAAGGGCTGTGGGAAAACAGTTCCACCAGCTTGCCCAGCGCCAGGTCGTTGTCTGCCACGTAGGAAGCGCGGTAAGGATAGCCGTCCGCGTGGCGCGGCTTGGCGGTGTGGTCATTGCACAGCCAGATGTACATGAACTGCGGCAGTGGCTGCTTGCCGCTCAGGTAGCGCGCGTCGAATTCCTTCTTGAACTGTGTAAAGCGATACTGGTCCGGAATGGAAGTGTTGAAGTTGGGAAAGGTGCGCGAGGTGTTCTTGAAAAGGACCTCCGGCATGGGGATGTTCACCGACTCGCGCACGCCGGTCGGCTCCGACCCTGCGTCTTCCGAGTAGCCAGCCAGCTCCAGATTTTCGCCGTAATTGCGGAAGGTGACGTTGTGGCGGGCCAGATGTTCCCACAGCGAACCGGCTTCCAGGAAACCTTCGGGCAAGGGCGACGTGCTCCCGATCTCCAGCCGACCCGGCGCGTTCTGGTCCGGCACAAAATCAAACTGGCCGCCGTACCCCGCAGGCCAGGCTGATTCGAATTCGGTGTTGGGATAATTTCCCACCAGCCAGTGGTGGCCGTCCACCGAAACGTCGGAATCCACGTAGTAGTTGTCGCTCAGGCCAAAGCGTTCGGCCAGTGCGTGATGATTCGGAGAGACGCGCACATGCTCGTAGGTAGGCTCGCCCTTTTCGCTCACCGTGGCATCGTCGCCATAGTGCGCCAGTGACGGGTCGCCGTTCACCTGCTGGCCGTTCACGGATTTCAGATCGCCGAGAAGCTGGTCGAACGTGCGGTTCTCTTTGACGATGAAAACCACGTATTTGATTTTCTCGCTGGCGTGGCCCGCCGGCGGAACGGGAAAATCCACAGCCCGCGCCGGCTCCTGCTTTGGAATAAATCCGTTGTTGCGAAGCACCTGCGCGGTGAGTTCTCCCAACTGTGACGTTTCGGGCGCCGGCATAATGGAAATCACGCCGCGGGTGATGTCGCCGATGTAATCTCCGGCAGGGCCTTGGTGGAAATTCGCCCCGCCGTTCGGCCCCGCGCCAAATCCCTTGGCGTTGTCCACGTAAAGCGTTTTGCCGTCCGGGCTCACCACCACGCGAGCGGGAAACCATCCCGTGGGAACGTAGCCAAGCACCTTCTCCTGCTGCGTATCAATCACCGCCAGCGCGTTGATGCCCGCGCAAGCCACATAAAGGCGGCTGCCGTCCGGACTGAGCGCCAGCCCGAAGGGCAGCAGGCCGCGCAGGCCGTCAACGCTTTTCGCCGGTTGCAAAATCAGCGTCTTTTCCTCTTTGCCGGTGTGCGCGTCGAGAATGCTGATGCTGTCCTGGGCGGAATTGCTGACGTAAACTTTGTCCGCGCCTGCCAGCACGGCTCCGGGGCTTGATCCACCGACGGATTTTGGCCCGGTCGGAATGCCGGTGCGGGTCCGGGCCTTCACTTCCGGATGGGCGGGATCGGCAACGTCGAGCAGATAGACGGAATTCGATTGTGGAACGTTGGGGCTTCCCAGGCCGGGAATCTTTTTGCCCTCCACCACCGTGCCCTCCTCAGCTTCTTTTGAGGGGAAACCGAAGGGCGGGAAATCGAGCCCGGTGTGCAGCGGGTCCTTGGGGTTATAGCCGGGCACCAGCGAATAGCGGAACATGCCGACGTTGGTGACATAGGCTGTCTTGCCGTCGGGCGAAAGCGCCAGGCCGAAGGGCAGCCGCCCCACGGGCAGGCTGGCGATCATGCGGTGGGAATGCGTGTCAAAAACCACCATGCGGAAATGCGCCAGGTCCAGCGCGTAGAGGTCCCTGCCGTCAGGCGATAGTTTCAGGTCGCCCGCCAGGCTGTGCTGATAAGTCTTT
>JBAUWE010000597.1:0-2419 GCA_049583595.1 Terriglobia bacterium | reverse complement strand
GAGCAGGCCTACCTGAAAGCACTTCGGCTGGCCCCGGACAATCCGGAAATCTTGAAGCGGCTGGGTGTGCTCTGCCTGAGAGAGAACAGGTTTCAACGTTCCATCGAGATGTTCCAGCGCATCTTATCTTCCCATTCGGACTACCCGGAAGCTAATTTCTACCTTGGTTTTTCTTACTACGCCCTCAACGACTTCACGCACGCCATCGAGAGTTTCCGGCGTGAACTGGCAACGAAACATCCGCGCCCCCGCTGCCGGTATTATCTTGCTTTAGCTTATGCATCGGAGGGACAAGCCGGGAAGGCAACTGCCCAACTGAATGAAATGGTCGCCGAAAATCCCAAAGACGCTGACGCCCTCTACCAGCTGGCGCGACTTCACATGAATGCCGCGTTCGACACGGTCAAGAAACTCAAGAGCCTGGATCCGGATTCTTTCCAGATGCACGCCTTGATGGCGGAGATCTATTCGAATGAGCAGAATTACACCTGGGCGATCAAGGAATATCAGGCCGCGCTGAGAAAGCGGCCCGGGGCGACAGGTCTTCACTATGCTCTAGGAATCGCTTATTGGGCCACGGGGCACTATGTGCCCGCGCGAAGCGAGTTTCTGAAAGCGCTCAAAGAATCTCCCGATAGTCCTTTAATCAACTTTTATTTGGGGGCCATCGCCGTTCATCAGGGACTCTACCAGCAGTCAGTGCCGTACCTGGAGAAAGCGCAAAAGAGTCTGGCTCGCATGATGCCGGTCCATATGTTGCTCGGCCAGTCGTACGAGGAGCTGAACGAACTCCAAAAAGCTGAAGCGCAACTTTTGCTGGCCACCCATCTGGAACCGGACGCTCCTCGCCCGCATTATCTCCTGGCCCAGGTCTATAGGAAGCTGCACAAAACGCAGGAAAGCCAGCGTGAGATGGCCTCGTACGGACGGCTCAGGCAAGGACAACAGCAAAAGGCGCTGGAGAAAGCTCAGAACGTCCGCCAGCTGGAAAAGGGTCCCGGCGCAGATGCACCGGGCGGACCTTCGGCCGAATCCACACCTCAATGACCGGTTTTTGAACAGGCCGCAACCAGGTTTCCCCGGGTTCCTGAAGAAGGGGTAGCGAACTCACGAATTCGCCTGGGTGGGTTGCACTGCCGCGCACCGCAAAGCCAGGCTCCCCGCTCCCGCGGAAATCTTCCATGTTCTGAGGCCCGGCTATGGCCCGGGCTAGCTGGTGATGTAGCTCCTGAAAACTTTGCCCACGGACTCCAACGCAGTATTCACCCAGCCGGTGTCCAACTGGTAGGACCTGATCCACATGTCCGGCTGGTCCCACAGCCCGCGAAGCTGCTGCCAATATAAGTTGCTCGTAGCATAATCTGCGCCCATGGCCATGGTGAAACCTTCCGGGGGCTTGGTGGGAAGCGTCTCGCCGAAAGGATATTTCTCCGCCACGTATTCAGCCGCAGTGCTCCAGTAGGCCTGGCTGATGTGGTCCGGGCCGCGGGTTGCCGGCGCCTTCAGGGTCTTTCTGCTTTTCAGTAAAGTGGGAGGAGGTTCGCTTCGAAGGCGCATGACCGGATGGAGCGACTCGTAAAGAACCATGCCGCCCAGGAGCATCACGATAACTAGCGCTAGAACACTCGGGCCTCGGGGCTCTTGCCGTGCAGGTTCCACTCCATAAAGATCATTAATCACAGAATAGGATCTGCTCATCGGAATTTCCCTCCAAAAGGTTCCGGCGCAGGTCGCTGTCACAAAGAGGCGAACTGTTTTTCAACTGGATCGGCCGGAGCCGGAAATCTAAACTGGCGCAACGTACTCCTGGCGCACTTCCCGTGACCAAGGGGGAGTGTATATCTTCTTGGTAACAGTACTAGCAAGTTAAGTGCCAATCGTAAGTTATTGAAACACAAGGATCAGTTGCGTGACCTCCATGCAAAAAATACCTGGCGGAAGCAAATTGTAGCTGCCATGCCGGAACGGACAAATGAACGAAACCGGTTTCAGGATTTTTCCGGCTGGCTGCAGGCCCTGGGGGGAACAAAAGACTGGCATGGACTGTCTGCGTTTCTTAATATATTGGGCCGTGGCAGAGAGGGGCGATTCACCCGTGCAAGCGGGCATGCCCTCTGGCTCGGTGGCAAGTGCAGGCTGCAGCATTGAGGGTAGCAGCAGGAGGTTTGATGACCACGATGTCCGGATTGAACTCACGCAGAAAGCCCAGGGCGCAGCGGTACGACCTCCTGCTGAAGGGCGGGCATGTTATTGACCCGGCCAACCACATTGACCGAAAGATGGATGTGGCTGTTGCCGGGGGAAAGACGGCGGCTGTAGCGCCTGACATTGCACCCGCCGAGGCAGGCAAGGTGGTGAATGTCCACGGGCTTTTCGTCACGCCGGGATTGGTGGATATCCACGTCCACGTTGGTTACGG
>JBAUWE010000596.1:0-7260 GCA_049583595.1 Terriglobia bacterium | reverse complement strand
CCCTATGCGCTGTTGAAACACGTCCGCCGGATCCTCGATCTTGCTTTTCAGAGCCAGATGCTTTTCAAAGTAGGTTCGAACGTGAGCTTTATTGTATGCCGCAAAGGCAAAGGAGAATACAATCTCGGAATTTTCAACAATTCCTGGAAAGAACAGTCGTTCAGGATTGAGCCCTGCTGTGGCGAAGTCGAGTCCATCCAGGAGGTCCTCCTGGACCAGTCAGAAAAAACGGTGGTTGGCTACCTGCCGGAAGGAATTCACAGCGCCAGGCTGGGAACCAATGGCCAAGATCGCATTGCGGGGGGCGATGTGCGGATCTTCTCGGTTCGGGTCAGCGAACGGAATGTCGGAGTCATCCCCCACATCGTCCCACCTCCACGCCCTTTGCGCCGTGCTTTACCCATTCGAAATGCGCTCCTGATTAAAGAAGATATCCTGAAGCGCCCAACTTTTTTTCAGAACTACGACTCGGTGGTTGTGGATTGGAAGTACTTGTGGGAGCGCAAACCCGAAGCGCTGAGAAAAGAAGCCCAATGGATCGGATTGCAGAATTTGAGAGTCATCGTCGATCTGACTTCAGGCATCGATCTCTTTTCACAGCTCCGCTTGATTGACAACATCAGCCGGGACTATGCCGACAGTCTGGCTGCCATCAAAGACGTTATGGACAAGATGCAAATCCTGCGAGCCCGGGACCTGATCCTGTCCCTCCATCGTTTTCCGGAAAACAATTTCACCAGGGCCCAAAGCTGGGAATCGTTCACGGCAACGGTTCGGGATTTGTGCAAGAAAGCCGCTGAACACCAGATTAACCTCCACCTTCGCATGGCTCCGGGAAAGCCGCCCGCCACGCTGAAAGAGGCCGTTTCATTTTTGAATGGAGTGGGCTCAACAAATCTCTTCCTGGCGCCCAGCGTTGCTTTGATTCCCGCTGAGAAGAGGCGAATGCCGGGAACGAAATCCCTCCTCAGGGGGAAGGTAGGGCTGTGGCTGGTGAGTTCGGCAGAGAAGGACATCAGCGGCAGAGTGTGGAGCGCCAATTCTCCCCTTCAGCGGTCCTCCAGCCTCGAGTCTCTGCGGGCGCTTCTTGGTGTGGCCCCAGACGTGCCCGTGGTGTTTGACTCCGTCTACGCAAATTACGACGAAGAGTACCTGGATGCCAGGACCCTTCGTAGGCTGTTACAGCCCGGGAGCAACTCCCAGGACGATCATTTCCGGGGACCTGTGCAACGCTGATCTCTGACCTGGCACCGCTACGACCGCATCGTCCGCTTGCTAAGAACCGACTGGGGGGATATCCTGTACCGTCCCGATTAGAACAGAAAGAATTCCACAACCCAGGGCAGGTGTGAACCATGTCTTCTTTGCGATTACTTTCGCGATGCCGTTCGTGGGGCGTCGTTCTGCTTCTTATTTTTGCGCTGTTCGGCTTGATTGAATTTTGTCCTCCGAGGGTGCTGGCGGGCCAGAGCGCGGCATCGGAAAAGAGGGTGGACGTGCCTTTTACCCTGGCCGTCAAAACTCCGCATGTGGCATGGGCACGGCCCTGGGGCGGAAAGATGGTCCACGCACTGGTGGTTCCGAGCGTCAGCGAGGGGCGGACGCTGGTGGAAATAGCAGAACGTTTTCCCATCACCTATGACACCGTAATGATTGACAATGCCTGGGACGTGAACACCTGGACCGTGGGCACCGGCAAGAACTATGAAGCGCGCAACTATAAGCTGGTTTATAAATATCTGGCCGAAGACCTGGCCAGCAGCGCGCACTACGACGTGATTGTCCTGCCCGCCCTGTTCGGCTGGAACCGGCTGCCGCAGGATATTCGCGATGGGATTCTGAAGCGGGTTCGAGAAGGAACCGGGCTGGTCCTGATTCATCCCACCACAGGTATTCCCGCACCCGGCGAACCGAAAGTAAACCCTCCCCTCAACATCCACGCGCCCGATTTAGCCGTTGCGCCAGGTGGAAAACTCTGGGAAGTTTCACCTCTTATTGATGGCCTTTCCGATCAGTTGGATAGCTCTGGAAAATTGCACGTTCTGCCGCGAGCGGTGACCACCGGAGAGTGGCAAAACGCCCGGCAAAGCTTTATCACCAACAACGTGCCTCTCGACACCTTTCCGGGAGATGACCTGAAACACTACAGGTATCATCTGGGACCGGATTCCGAACTGCTCGTCAAAGGCCCGGAGGGTGAACCGATTGTGGCTACCAGGATGTATGGCAAGGGCCGGGTGGTGGCTCTCGGTTATGTGAACCACGGGCTCTCGCCGGACATCGACTGGGAGTTTTTGGGCAAGAAAAACGATCACTGGTGGGAGTATTTCTACTCACTGCTCGGGCGGTCGATGATGTGGGCCGGCGGTCAGCAACAGCAGATCAATCTTCTGCCGATGCGGGTGGAAGTTCCCAATCAGGGCGCAAGAAAACTTGTTGTCACGTTTGAGAACCAGACAAAGATCAGGTCGGCTGAGCTTTCCGTCAGGCTGGTCAGCCAGTGGGGTGACGATGAAGGTCACGTCACAAGAGATGTTCATCTCAAGCGCGGCAGAAACCGAATTGCAATCACTCTGCCGGACACTGCCTCCGGCGGCCGCAACAATGCTGATGTGATTCTTTCGGCGGCGGGAAAGCGCTATGCCTGGGGCTCCGTGTCCTTTTCCTTGCCGCAACCGGACCACATTGTTTCCATTGCAGCCGATAAGAAATTTTACAGCCTGGGCGATCCACTCCATGCGACTGTGCGAATAGGGGGAACGGCCCCGGCGGAAGTCCGAGTGGACCTGCTCGACAATCGCAACCGGATAATCGGTTCCGCCACGGAACCGACTTCCAAGGTGCAGGAAGGTGTGCTCCATGCCACTGTGCCGGTGGGGAATTACACCACCAACATTGGATGGGTTCGTGTAACCCTGCTGGCAGAGCGAGCGGGTAGAGAATTCAAGATCGATCAGAACCAGACGCGGGTTGATTTTGTCCGCGTCGATCGGAACTTTGGTGCTTATGAGCTGATCCTGCCCTGGTATGGTCCGCCCTCTTACGAACCCTGGAACCAGACACTCGAGTCGCAATTGCGCAAGATGGGCGTCACGGTAGAGGCGAATCCCCGGAATAACTTCAAATTAATAACACAAGTTCATTCCCCGGGGTTTGGCATTTACTGGTACAGGCGAAAGAAATATATCGAGCAAAAAGACGCATATCTGAGAACCCATGACACCCAATACCTTATCCGCGAACCGGATCTTTCAAGCCCTCAGTGGTTGGATACTCTGCGGAGCGACATTATCGACTCCATGGGCAAATACGAACCCTATGGGCCGCTGGCTTACTACCTGGCGGACGAATCTTCGCTGACCTCCTACGGCGATCCTTTGGACTTCTCATGGTCGAAGCCGACGCTGGATGGTTTTCGAAGATGGCTTCGGGGCCAGTATTCGGATCTCAGCGCTCTGAACAAGGAATGGGAGACCAACTACAAAACCTGGGACGGCGTGATGCCGCTCACCACTTCCCAGGCACAAGCTAAAGGTGATTATGCGGGATGGATGGACCATCGGACTTACATGGAACAGGTCTTTGCCCACGCCATGCAGGTGGCGGCGGAAACAGTGAAGGCAGAGGACCCTGGCGGCCTGCCCAGCATCTCCGGCACCCAGGCTCCCGGCCCCTCCAACGCGGTCAACTGGTACCTGCTCGACCACATTGTCGGCTACCTGCAGCCTTATTCCGAGGACAACCAGGATGATCTCCACCGTTCAATTCATGCAGGCCAGATCATGACGGGCTTCACCGGCTATCAGAGTTTCGGGGTGGAATTGCGCCACGAGCTCTGGCAGCGGCTGCTGGCGGGCCAGACTGGTGCTTCGCTCTTCTGGCAATACACGGCGCTGAATGCCGACCTCACCCTGACCCAGCAGGGGCGCGACCTCAGCGCCTTGACCATTGAATTCCGCAACGAGGGCCTGGCGCTGCTGCTGCGGGGAGCAAAGCGGGGGAATTGCGGCATCGCCGTGCACTACTCGCTGCTCAGCGTTCGCAGCCACTGGATCACCGACGGGCATATTGCTCCGCACGAAGTGACGAACGGTGACGCCACCTCCCCAAATCTCAAACGGTTCCATCAGAACCGTACCAACTGGCTGCAGGCGCTGCGCGACGATGGATATCAGTATGACTTCCTCACCACGGAGCAGATCGACAAGGGCAATTTATCGAATTACAGGGTCCTGATTCTGCCCGATTCGATTTCGCTGTCGGCGGCTGAAGCAACAGCCATCCGGGATTTTGTTGCGCAAGGCGGCCTGCTGATTTCCGACGGGGAGATCGGCCGGATGGATGGGCACGCGCGTTGGGAAAAGAAGGGACTACTGGACGACGTGCTCGGAATCCAGCAGTCCGCACAGCAAAAGGAACCGGAGGACCAGAAGCCGCTTACGCTCCACGTGGCATGGGGGAGCGATGGGGTTGCGCCCACGGTTGTGCCCGCCGAGCCGAATATGCAGGTCACTTCCGGCCAGGCGGAGGCCAGCAACGGAAGCACGCCCTTTTTGATCAGGAACTCCTTCGGAGCCGGCCGGGCGATCACTTTGAACTTCTGGTTCACTAATTACAGTGATCTGCAGAAAACAGGCGAGAATCGTCCCATTCTGGAAATCCTGGGACACTATCTGCAGCAGGCCGGGGTGAAACCTGTTGCCGACGTTCGCAGAGCCAGCGGCCAGCCCGTCGAATGCTCGGAAGTCGTCAATTACAGGAAGGGCGGAGTTCACTACCTCGCGATTCTTCCCGGCCCGGGGTGCCAGGATGTGGGGCCGGTGACGGTCCATTTCCCATCTCCACGCTATGTCTATGACCTCCGGGAACACCGTCTGTTGGGCCACAGCTCACAGGTGAAAGGGACACTGGCGGCCGGCGCGCCTCTCTTCCTGGCGCTTTCGTCCGAGCCGGTGGGCAGGCTCAGCGTGAGCGCGATGGGATCAGACGGCACGAGCCCGAAAGTTGCTGCTGGGGATACTGTCGCGTTTCAGGTTCATTTGTCCATGCCTTACGGGCACAAGAATTTCCCGGAGGCCATCCACGTTGAAGTTCGCAATCCCGAGGGAAAGATTCTGAACTATTATGGCAGGAACCTTCAGCTCAAGGAGGGAACGGCGAGATTCAGTGTGCCTTTGGCTTTGAACGATGCGGCGGGCGATTGGAGCGTCACTGTCCGCGAACCTTACACGCATGAGACCAGCACAGCAAACTTCACCGTCATCAAACCCGGGACATGATCCGGCCAACCTGACAGCGGAGGAGAGCGTGTGAGGATGGGGCGCTGCGTTCGGTCCGTGAAGGGAATGTTTCGAGGACGAATTCCTTTTTCTGGAATGTGAGTGCTTTCTTCATGAGGGGGTATGACGATGAAACCGAGAACGCTGGTTGCACTTATCCTGTGGGCAATCGTTTCGCCGGGAATTTTGTTTGGAGGCCAGCAGAAAGTCCCCCAAAAGGTTATCCCTGCCATCAATAAGATACAGCTTTGGCAGCAGGTCGGCCAGCAGCCCTATGAGATGACGTGGGTGCAGCGGGAGCAAGACCCACACACGCTGGTGGGTTTTGAAAACATGGAAGGCTGGACACTCCAACTCTTTGATGGCGCGCGGGGAGAATTGCGCCGCAGCCGTGAACAGGCGATGTGGGGCGAGCACGTAGGCAAGATCGTTTACGCGGGCACCAGTCCCCAAAGCCATGTGATTGCCCGGCCCCCCAAGCCGATTCCCATTCCAGGGAAATTTGATTCCATTGACCTCTGGGGTTACGGCGACCGCTGGAGCTGGGTCCCTGATCCGACAACTCCGCCCGTGGAAGTATCCATCCTGATCCGCGACGCGCGGGACAAGGAATTCAAGGTTGATGTGGCAACTATCAATTGGAAGCAGTGGTGGCTGATTCATCGCCTGATTCCCGCCACGATCCTTTCCAAGATGGTGATGCCCGCGAGCTTTTCCGGCATCGAAATCTCCAAGATCACAAACAGCGACCTTCGCTACTTTTTTTGTGACTCACTGGCGTTTTTTAAGGAAGGGCTGAATCCGCTAAAGTTCCAGCCTCAGCCAAAACGGAACCTGGTTCCTTACCGCGACGAAATCGTGGGCCTGAACACCGGGCCGGGAACGCTGCCGTTTCCGACTCGCGAGCAGACAATTCTCCCCACAAATTTCGAGAAGAGTTTCAAAGTGTCTGTCCGTGAGACGACGAAGAATGAGTTTGAATTTCGCTACGCGGGCAATGACGCCACAGTAGTTTACGACTACAAGCCTGCGCAGGGACCTTTGAGTGAAATTACAGCGCGCGTGGACGGGGGCCACGACTTCCATCCCCTGGATGGAGGGGGCGTTCGGTTTGCCGGCACTCCCGAAGGTCAGATCGCCAAAGGGACACTGCTTGAAGCAAAGCTGGCCGGCGACGTTGTGCACGCCAAGTTTCGCATGGGATCGCAGATCGTGGACTATGCGCTCCGCCTGTGGCAGAAATCTCTGGTGCTCGACGCGTGGTGCGATGGAGGGGCCGCAACGGAACTGAGCTTTGGCAAGGTTTCGGGGGTCACCAATCCGCGGTTGATCACGGTGCCTTACATCACCTACGGCAGCACCAATCCACGCGTTCTCGTCTCCGGCGCGCCGTCAAAGCCGACCTTCACTTCCGTCTGGTTTGACTGGTATCGCAGCAACGCTTCCGAACCTTACTACACCAAGAACCCATCCGTGACGAAAGACAGTGCTGAAATTAATGGAGGGATGCGTTACCTGCCCAAGACGGATGGCTTGCGAAATAACCTGCACGAAAGGATATTTATTACCACTTCACCCAACTATGCGGAAACACTCCCCACCATCGCCAATCCACCTTCCATCCGGCAGTATGGGGACCAGTACGTCTGGACCGTGACAGCGCCGGAATCCTTTAAAAAGGACCACGAACGCTCGGCGCAAATCCGCTCTTATGGGTTGAACATGATCATGCAGCACAGTCACGAGGTCACCTGGCGGGACGAAGGCGACTGTAACACTGAGAAACTCCACGCTGCTCCTCAAAAGGGTGGCGACGCGATGTTGAAGTGGTACATCAAGGCCCAGAATGCCATGGGGTGGCTGCAGGGGGTTTATTCAAACTATACCGACTTCTGCACCCTCAATACCAACTGGAGTCCGGACTTTGTGCAACGGGAACCGGACGGCGAGTGGCGGCGCGCCTGGCCCCGCAATTATGCCC
>JBAUWE010000595.1:0-1901 GCA_049583595.1 Terriglobia bacterium | reverse complement strand
TTTCCGAGGATATTCGAGTAATTGGCCTGCCAGCGTCCATTGTCGCCCTTGCAGATCACCGAATTTGCGATCGCATAGAGAAACCGCGACCCCTTGCTGCCGCTTCCCTTGTAGAAATAGCGCGGATCTTGTTTCAGCAGCGAGGGCAGTATGGCGCTTCCGATGAACGTGCCGGTGACAATGTCAGCGTAGGCGGCGCCGTAGCGCTTTGCGTAACCTTGCGCGCCTGGCCCGTATGCACTGAAATTATTTTGCGCCTGCTGAACTCCGGCGATGGCCCCAGCCACTCCGAAGGTGACGGGATCAAGTGTCGCCCTCCCGGCCAGCTCGAACTTTCGCTTGGTGGTGAGAGGAAGTGCGTTGTGGGCGTAGGTCACGTAGAAATTGGGAATGAAGCCGAGCACCCGCTGCTTGGTTTCATCCTGAAACTGATATTCCGCCAATTCGGGCCGCGAGAGTGTGACATAAACCTGAGTGGCCACCGAAGACAATCCCAACACGATCCGCGGGAAGATGGAGATCTGCCCCGAACGCAGCATTCCCGCGGCGGTTTGGGTGTTGAAGTCCGCCGCGATAATGGTGAGGTAAAAGGGGCCGGGAGCGACGTTGTCAAAGTAGAAGAGCCCATCGGCGCCGGTGACCACTTCCTGCATTGGGGATTGATCTTCCCGCGTCAGGCGCACTTGGGCTCCCGCCACGATGCCTCCGTTGGGGTCGGTCACAATCCCGCTGATGCTCCCCGGCAATTGCTGATCGGGTGGCTGCTGGCCGGTTGGCGCCTTTGTCTCCGGTGCTTTAGACGGACTACCCTGCGCTGTTGGAACGGTCGGGGGCTGCTGGGCCAGAGCCGGAAAGCAGCACCCGAGGACAGTGAGGCTTAGCCAGACGAAGATACCAGCGCCAGGGACAGCGATTCGGACGCGCCGGACCAGGGATTTCCCGCGCAAGTCCTCTTTGCTGAAATTCATAATGACTACTCTATCGTCGTCCCTCTTTCTTCCATGAGGGGTTGGATGTTGCGTCCCCAGTTTGTTGATACATAACTCTTTAGCCGGAATTAGCTTTCCAGGCTCCCGGCTGTTAATAGAATACACCTATCTGCCCCAAATCGAGCCCTCGGAGCACAGTGTCATCTTCCATCCGGGCCCACCCTCTACCCCACCAAAAAATCATACCCTCTCTCATCGGGAAAGGGTGGACGCGCGAGCGATCGGGTGAGGGGCCGTTAAAGGAATTGATGATTGACCCAATTGCGATTGGGTGAGTGGCAGAAAGGCCTTCCGTAGGGGAGGGCCCCGCCCTCCCGCTGTAGCGGCGGTGTTTCTCTGTCGGCATTTGCTCTTGAATCTGGAATTTTGAATCGCCCGCCGATGCCTTTGCGAAAGGGCACGGAATCATCCGTGCCGTACCGCCGCACCCAACAGGAAACCAGGCCCTATCACTTGGGGAGGTGGAGGGAGGAGCGACACCGGGTGAGGGTTCTGTTCTCTGCTGTCCTGGATTTTAAAATTGTCGGAAAGCCGCAGAGTGCCAGCAGGCTGACACTCTGCGGAATCTGCTGGAAGTCGAAGCTACTGCGAAGCCGGGATATAACTCAGGTCCGGGCGGGAACGCCAGATCTCGCTTCGCCAGGACCTCAGACCGCTAAAGAATTTTTTCCCCAGCGCTGCGGCGCCCTCCTGGCCATAGACTTCATTCAGCATCTTGATAAAGGTCGTCTCTGGCGGCTGGAAGTCGGCCCAGTTCGCGTGTCCGGTAACGAGTGCCATCTGGGGCCCGTTGCCCCCGTTCACCAGTGTCCACCAACCGGAAGGTTTGCCGGGCCAATGGCTCTTTTCAATGGCAGCATTGGCCGCTTTGATGGCGTCGGCAACTGCTTGCCCACCGCCCGGCTTCAGAAA
>JBAUWE010000594.1:0-3057 GCA_049583595.1 Terriglobia bacterium | reverse complement strand
TGAAACGGTCCAGGTAGGTATCGATGAGCGTTTCAACCTGAGAATCCTCCAGCAGAGCCGTCGACTTGCTGTGGTCCGGAGACTCGATGATCACCTCATGGACGCCCACACCGGTCACGGTTCTGCGAATGCCCTCGAAGGAGCACTGGCGTTCACCCTCGTAGGAAAGGGCGGCAAACTTGTTGGGCGTCACGCGGACTTTCCATGAACCGTCGTTCGGAACCACCAGCGTCGCCGGAGGCGTCATCTGCTCGTTGCCGGGGCAGAAAGGACAGGACTCAACGTAGGGAGGATGCACCCTTTTTCCGTCATCTTTCCGGGCGAATTCGTGCGGGCGCTTGGCGCGCTCCGTGGCAATGATAACCCATTCACGGGTCAGAACATTGTGGCGCAATTCAGGCATGGGAAGCCTCCTTTCCTGAGCCTGGCTTACGAAACTTCGCGAACCACGCGAAAGCCGTAATCCGCATACTGAAAGTCCGGCGGAATGCTGGACCGGGCGGCGCAACGGCTCGCTTTGATGTGATGCCGCCAGGCGCCGCCGCGGGATGCCCGCCGCTCGCCAGATGCGGGACCGGCAGGATTGCTCTCTGGCGAGCAGGCATAGTATTCCCTTGAATACCAGTCCGCGCACCACTCATGGACGTTCTCGCAAATATCGTAAAGGCCAAAGGCATTGGGCGTGCCCTGGCCCACCGGCAGCGGCCCTGAAACCTTGCTCGTCCAGCGGTTCGCGTATTCGCCGTGGTCTTTCGGCGGCTCGCTGCCCCACGGATACAGGGCGCCGTCCCGCCCGCCTTTTGCGGCTTTTTCCCACTCGGCCTCCGTCGGCAATCGGTACCTCCTGCTGCTCACCCGGCTCAACCAGCCGCAGTATTCATCAGCCTCAAACCAGTTGACCGCCACCACGGGCTGGTCAGGATGGTTCAAGTCCGGGTTCGTCCATTCGGGCGGAGCAGCGTGTCCCGTGGCTTCCATGAACGCCGCCCAGTCCCGGTTCCGCACCTGGAAAACCGCCATTTCAAACGCCTCGGTCCACACGCGATGGACCGGCTGCTCGTCGTCCCGGCCGGTGGCGCAGCCCATCTGCAAGTAACCGGCGGGGACCAGCACGCAGCAAGGCTCAGCAATTTCGCACCTACTCATTCACATCGTGTTCCGTTCAAGAAAGTTTAGTACGCGAGGCAATTTTGCCATGGAGGAAGTTGCCTTCCTTTCAGCAGGACCGGAAACGGGTTTCCGGCGGTTGAGGAATCCGGGGTGAAGAGGCGCCGTTCATTTCCGCGCCGCTTCGCCCTTCAACAGGCCCAGGTCCGTCAGCACTCCGCGCAGCGCCTGGCGGTCTTCCTCGGGAAGCGGCGCCAGCGGCGGGCGGACGCGCCCGGCGTTCAATCCGCACATGTTCATCGCTTCCTTGATGACCAGCGTCCGATAGCCGGGCCGCTTGACGCGAAGGTCGTAAACCGCCATCGTTTCCTGGTCGACCACGCGCGAGGCTGCCTGCAGTTCTCCGACACGGAGGTGTGCCAGAATCTTCCGGCAGGTCGCCGGCATAAAATTGACCAGGCCGCTGGTAAAGGCTTTGACTCCCAGCGCGAAATAACTGGGAGCGAGAATCTCTCCCACGCCGCACAGCAGCGCCATGCGGTCTGCCACGGCGCCCCATTGGCGGACGAACTGGTCCATATCTCCGTGCTCGTCTTTCATCCCCACTATGTTCGGAACTTCCGCCAGGCGGCGCAGCAGCGAAGGACGGAAATTGGTGGCGTGCGTCTGAAACAGAATCACTCCCAGCTTCGTCGCCGCCGCAATGGAGCGATAGTATTCAAACAGGCCATCGTCGTTGGCGTGCGTAAAGTAGGGAGGAAGCACCAGGACTCCGTCGGCGCCGTAAGCTTCCGCGGCCTGCGCCAGGTCGCGCGCAATCGGCACAGTGAATCCCACGCCCACCAGCACCGGCTTGCGGCCTTTAACCTCTTCCACCACCGCCCGTCCGATCGTCTTGTGCTCCTCGGGCGAGAGGGCATAAATTTCGCCGTTGCCGGCCAGCGGAACCACCACCTCGCAGTGCTCGGCCAGGAACGCCGCGTTCTGCCGCAATGCCTCCAGGTCAACGCTCAAGTCGTCGCGGAACGGCGTCACGCCAAACCCCACAATTCCTTCGAACGCTGATTTCAACTCTTCGCTGCCAAGTGCCATCTGAACCCTCCGAAACAAAAGCCTTCACGCATTATCTAAGATTGCATTCTCAGGCGCAAAAAAGAAACCCCCAAATCCGCGCGAATTGCGGCGGCGCTCCGGCTGAGGCAAAAACTTCGAAACCCGCGGCTGCCGGATTGCTGAGCGGCCGATTTGTGCTTCCCAAAGAAAGGGCATTCGATTAAATTCAGAAAGGGAGGGTGGAGAAGCGGGAGTTTGAGCAAAGGTTATGTCAAAGAAACACCAGGCAACGGTTCAAAAGCAATTCACGAACACGGCGGAAGCATTTTCAAAATTCGCCGTGCGTGACTCTCCCGATGTGATCGGCGAGAAGGTCCGGTTCCTGAAGCCGCAGCCCGAAATGGTTTTTCTTGATGTCGCCTGCGGGCCGGGCGCGCTGGTTCTGGCGATGGCGCCGGGGCTCCGGTACGCCTATGGAATGGACCTGACCGGCGAAATGCTGCACATGGCCCGGCAGTTCCAGGCTGAAAAGCAGTTGCCGAATGCGGCCTTCATTTGCGGCGAAGGCGAAAAGATTCCCTACGCCGATGCAACCTTCGATCTGGTAAGTTGCCAGTACGCCTTCCACCACATCCCCAAGCCCGAACTCGTTCTGCAGGAGATGCTGCGGGTGGCGAAACCAGGTGGCCGCGTTTTTGTGGATGACACGCTGGGACCGGAGGCCGACGAGAAATTCGAGTTGCACAATCGGATTGAAATCATTCGCGACCCGTCCCACACGCGCTCTTTGCGGATGACGACCTTCCTGAGCATGTTTGACAAGCTCGGCCTGGAGATTGTTAATCAGTCCTTCAGGCGCCACAAGCGCTCATTCAACCAATGGATGCTGCGCGCCGG
>JBAUWE010000593.1:0-2553 GCA_049583595.1 Terriglobia bacterium | reverse complement strand
CGCGAAAACTCTTCGATGGCCAGTACGGACATGAAGAACGATCCGCCGCTGCCGCCGTAGGCTTCCGGAACGCTGAGGCCCATGAAGCCCTGCTCGAAAAACTTTTCGATCAACTCCGGACGGAACTTGCCCTCGCGGTCCATAGGCTCAACGTGCGGGCCGATTTCCTTTTCGGCAAACTCGCGCGCCGCCGCCTGGAACATCTGCTCCTCTTCCGTCAGCACGGTTAAAGGTTGAATGAGCGGCAAGGAAAGAGATGCCGGATCAGACATGAGAAAGAACCTCCAGTGAAAACACCATCTTATTCACTACGGTCAGGAGGTGCAAGCCTGAGAAGGACACCCCCAGACCCACCGCTTCGCTCGGGGCAACCTCCGTATTTCAAAGGCAGGAAGACTGCATGGCCCCACGGCAGGGCCCGGCATGGATGGGGCTCACCACTGCACGCCGGGGTAAAGGCTGGGAATGCGGTAGATCCTATAGCCAACCTGGCCGGTCACATCGAGTTCCCATACTGTCTGCGGTTTCGCTTCTTGTGTCACTTCCAGAACATGAGAGTCGAACGGGTTCGCGACCAGGAAACCCTCATCGAATTCGACATCGGTATTGTCAAGCAGTTCTATACTCCCCACGGCCGCCGAATACGGCAGCGGAGAATCCTCCCAGAGGACGTGCGCTGTCTTTGTTGCCTCATCGACCTGGAAAAAGGGAACTCTGGTGTAACAGGCAGGTTGGCCGGTCGTCCCGCACAGGGTTCCTGTATTATCGAGCACACGGATATATCCGTTGTCGAACAGACCCAGAGTGAAGATCCCGGTGGTGTTAGCGCTTATGATCCGAATATTATGCTGCCCGTACATCCAGGCTGCCGGCGCTCCCGAATCCAGAGTGAAGTCTCCCTGGTAACCAAATTTCCAGAGGATGTCGCCGTTTCCTTTGCCGTCCTCATAGTCAATCTTGATAACCCAGGATTGATGGCGGCTGGAGTAGAGCAAGTTGCCGTCGTCTGCTGAGTAAATGACCGCATTCCCGTGTGTCCAGTCGGGCAGACCCCGAGGGTGACGATTGACGTCAAGGTGATCGAACGTGTCCCAGACCCAGACCGGATTCCAATTCTGGTCGATGTCTACCAGGATGTCTCCCATAACGGAAGTTGTGCCGGGATACCCCGGAAGGTCGGTGAAATCTTTTGTGTGATTGGCAAGCAGGATGATGTGTCCGTTGGGCAGCAAAGCGAAATCATGATGAATCGAGTTCACCGTTATATTGCTGAAGCCGGCGGCGGCGAGCCGGGTGTTCAATTCAGCCACGCTCATTTCACGGACAGTGTTTCCCGCCAGGTCGATTTCTCGAAGTACTCCCGGAAGACTGCCTCCCGCGGGGGTCATGGGTGTCGCACTCACCAGCATGTCCCCGTTCGCCATGAGCTTGATGGGAAAAGGGGTCTGCCCGTTTGTGCCGGTTGGATCGAGGTCGTAGTACCAGATTATGTTTCCCTGGAGGTCCGTGACGACTGCCATCAAGGGATTCGTTGTAAGTAAAGTCTTGTTCAGTGCCAATAGCTCGATTCCGGGGTTGGGCGTCAAGGTGCCCGGTGTCGATACCGTAATCTGGGGGGCGCGGCCCGCCGGGAGGGCTCCGGTTTGAAAAGTATGGTCCACATCCTGAAACTGCAGGCCGCCGGGCAGGTCAACGGTCGCCTGCATGTGATAGGTGCTGGAGGCCCTCATGCCCGCCACCAGAAGGTTCACCGGCCCGCCGCCGGTGGGAGCATTCCGTGTCCAGGTGTCAAGGCCGTAGGAAGTGTCAGGGCCGAAATCAACCTTGACGCTGCCCCCGACGGGGATCGTCATGGAGTACTGTGCCACCAGCGGATTGTTGGTGGTGGAAACCTTGCCCGGACCCAGCACCCAAACCGTGGCTTCGGCGATCTTTGTGGGGTTGGCCACGCTGGCCGCCTGAATCTTGACGGGAATCATCAGCCCGCTGTTCGGAGCTTTATAGAGACCGTTTGCGTCAATCGTCCCTGCGTCGATGCTGGAACTGAAGATATTCCAGGTGACGTCTTTGTTGTCGGTCCCGGTCACAGTGGCGTTCAATTGCAGCGTCTGACCGGCCATCACAGTGGTCGTGTCTGGAGAAATGGATACGGAAACCGCGTTCGGGTCGTTAACCGGCACGATGTTGACCGCCTGATTCTGGCCGCAATTGATGGCCAGAACGGCCTGAACTAACGCTAAAATGAAATACTACTGAACGCTTTTGAATTTCACAGCTATACCCCCGTCCTAATGATGAAAAAGTGCTGAGAACCTGATTGTCGTTGGTTATAACGTCCTAATCTGCGGCAGTTTAATTGGCCCGGTTTATCTTGTAAAGAATTATTCGGCGGGAGGTTTGCAGGCAAATGGGCCGCTACTTCTTGCGCTCGATTTTCAGGATGACCTGTTCGCCTTCGCCAAGCGGAAGGGAGCCGTCCAGTTCCAGCACACCCTGGTGGTAGGTGGCTGTTGCGCGGAGAGATTGGGGTTCTGCGGGAGGCGCCTGTGGCGG
>JBAUWE010000592.1:0-15472 GCA_049583595.1 Terriglobia bacterium | reverse complement strand
TGTAGACGTTTTCGATGATCGCTCCACTTACCATGCTGGACGAATCACTGATCTGAATACCACTGGTGCTGGTGGTTGCACCAGGGCCGGTGAGATAACAACCATAGATTCCCGCCCCGTCGTATTGCCCCACGGGGCGCCAAGCAATCCTGATGGCCGCTCCGCCCGTCCCGGTGTAGGCAAAATGGGTTGCCTTGCCGGGAGCGCATGCCAGGCGGACGGGCTTCGTTAGCGTGATGGTACTCGACCACGTATAGCGTCCCGCGCCAACGTAAATGCGTCCCCCGCCGTCCGACGCGTTCGTGACAGCAACAGCCTCCGCGAGGGTCGCCTTCGCCGTCCCCCACGATAAGCCGTCGTTCGAATCGGTTCCTTTTGCGGACACATACTGTATGCCATCGGAAGGAAGACCCTTGGCGGTCTGCCCGAAAAGAGACGGCACAACAAGCAGCCAAATGGTCATAGAAAATACGACAAAGAAACAAGAAGCGCCGAATCGGAGCCGCGGTCGCGACAGGCGCCGCCCGTTCAACGGTGACCCCGTCGGCAGGCCCATTCCGGACAATCTGAAACTTGCGTCCCGTGGTTCAAACCTCATGTACCCTCTTGTCATCGAAGTCACCCAGAATTTCTATAGCCGCGAAGCAGGCCAGGAAGACTAAAAGCCTCCTAAAGTAGGCTATTGACCCTTTGGTACAGCGTGTCATTTTTTACCTTCAAAACGGCCGCTTTTTACCAGAGGCTACATTCACCTGCACCAAACCCTGGCCATGGCCACGAGGTGGCGCCGGCACAACCACCTTGATGTTTTCAACAAAAACTGCCATTCGGGCCACCTTCTTTCGAATCCATCCCGGCTACGCACCCGCTTCCACCATGGAGGCCGCCTGGTTGCGCACCAGTTGTAAATCGGACTCCACCATCAGCCGGATGAGTTCCTCGAAACCCACCTCGGGCTCCCAGCCCAGTTTTTCGCGGGCCAGCGTAGCGTCACCGCAGAGATAATCAACCTCGGCCGGCCGCAGAAATTTGGGATCGATTTCGACGTACTCGCGCCAGTCGAGCCCGGCGGCCCCAAAAGCCGTTTCCACGAGCTGCTGCACGCTGTGCGTTTTGCCGGTGGCGATCACAAAGTCCGTGGGCTCCGGCTGCTGGAGCATCAGCCACATGGCGCGCACATAATCGCCGGCGTAACCCCAGTCGCGTTTGGCGTCCAGGTTGCCCATCTTCAAGCGGTCGGCCAGGCCATGCTTGATGCGCGCCACCTGGTAGGTCACCTTGCGGGTGACGAATTCCAGGCCCCGGCGCGGCGATTCGTGATTGAAGCAGATGGTGGCGCAGG
The DNA here is from genome assembly GCA_049583595.1 of Terriglobia bacterium. Classification (GTDB taxonomy): domain Bacteria; phylum Acidobacteriota; class Terriglobia; order UBA7540; family UBA7540; genus SCRD01. Next base: position 14,130 of record JBAUWE010000592.1, on the reverse strand, counting down.
CGAACATGCCGTAGCTTTCACGGTAGTTGATGGTGATCTGGTGGCCGAATACCTTCGCCGCACCGTAAGGGCTGCGCGGGTAAAAGCGCGTCTTTTCCGTCTGCGGAGATTCGTGGACCTTGCCGAACATTTCCGAACTCGACGCCTGCAGGAACTTCGCCTTCGGGCAATGCTTGTGTAACGCTTCCAGCATGCGCAGCACGCCCAGACCGGTGACGTCGCCCGTCAGTACCGGCTGCGTCCACGAGGTCGGAACAAAACTTTGCGCCGCCAGGTTGTAGACCTCGTCCGGCTGAATCTCCCGCACGAGGTTGTCAAGCGACGACTGGTCCGTCAGGTCGCCTTCCACCAGTTGCAGCCGATCAACCATCTGGCCAAGGCGGTCGAACTTCTCAACACTGCTCCGCCGGACCAGCCCGAAAACCTCGTACCCCTTGTCCAGCAGAAGTTCGGCCAGGTAGGACCCGTCCTGCCCCGTAAGCCCGGTGATCAATGCCCTCATTTCGCCTCCCGAGTCGGAGTTAGCCCCCGTATGTAGGCTAGCTTTGCTTCAGACCGCCCCAAATGGGACGTATGGGATTGTGCCCTTCCCATAATGTAATTTCCTATGTTATTGATAATAAACATATTACAAAATTTAAGGTCGCAATTTCGTGTCGCATTTCAAATTTGTGTCCAATTCTGACACAGTGTGTAATTTTTTACCTTCACAACGCTCCAATGCATCAGAGGCTACATCCACCAGCGCCAAACCTGGTCCCTGTCAAGAGATGGCGGTTCAGCTGAATCCGGCCTATCCGCCCTCCGCCTCCTTTCCTTTATCGCCTCCGGTCCCGCCCGCAGAAGCCTTCCCTTCCCGGCGGAGCTTCCGTCGCAACCAGCCCGCCGGTTTTCCCGAACCGTTGGGTGAACTCCACGGCAGGCTTGCGCGCAGGTCTGCCCAGACCTCAACCGCCACCGCCTTGCGCGGATCGCTCCGGTCGGTAGCATCCCAGACCGATCGGGCCAGAATCCAGGTGGTGCAGGAAATGGCCGCAAGCATTGCCCCAAGGAGCATGATCAATAGCCGCGGTGGGAATGACTTTCTCTGCGGCACTCTGGGCGGATCGAGCACTTTGACGGTCGGAATTTCTTTGGCCTCTCTAACCTTTGCCAATTCGTCTTCCTGCGTCAGAATTTCAAAAATCGACTCCTGTACCTTGGTCTGCCGCAACAGATCGGCATAGGTGACACCGAGCAGCGGCAACTCGCTGAGCGAAGGATAGATCTGTTTTGCCGAGCTGTCTTCGTTGACTCCCTTGCCTGCAATTTTCACGAGCTGCTGGTGCAATTCATTCACCTGCGCCTGAAGTGAACGCACGCGAACGTTGTTGTCTGTATAGGTCTGCCGCAGCGATTTGAGTTCGGCCTCAGTAGCAATCAACTGCCCTTGCAGAGTGGCCGCTGCTGTCACCATCGCCTTGCCCTGCTCAGGAATGTCAATCGCGCCTTTCTGGCTGGCAAACTGGCTGAACTGCTTTTCCGCTTCCTCAAGACTGGCTTTGACCTCCTTGAGGCGCCGATCAAGAAAAACCCGTTCGCGATGCGCCGATGAAGTACTCAAGTGGGTTTCCACCCAGTTCAATTGGTTGACGTATTCCTGAACCATCGCTGCTGCACGCCGCGGATCGCGATCAATTACGGAGACTGTAATGATTCCGGTTTTCTCGCTTTCCGAGATGGCCGTATGCGCAGCAAGCGTCTTGCGCGCATCTTCGATGTACTTGTCCCCGTATACACGGTTCAGGTCGAACTTGCGAATTAACTCGTCCTGAACGGTGTCGCTCTGTAAGATTCCGACGAACAGTGCACCCGTCGTCTGGATTCCTAGCACGCTCCCCGCCAGACCTGCCAATCCTCCGCCGACCTGACCCGATAGGGCCGCCAGCATTGTACTTGCAGAACTGTCTCCCTGATCGGGCGGCATCAACGCGGCTGCGGATTTGTACTGTTTCGGAATCAGGAAGGCAATCACCGTCGCAAACACCAGCCCCAAAATTGTTGCTTGCGCCAGCAGGCGCCGGTTGCTCCACAGCAGTCTCACCCGCCTGACGCTGCGCTCGCGAGCCTCGCGCACTGATTCCATATCCAGGGTCTCAATCACGAGTGCGTCGGGCGCGTAGGTCCGCTCGCGTCCCATGTCTGTTTCAGTCGGAATCTTGCTCAAGCCTTGCTCCCTCTAAGAAGCATCCGCATCACACCCTTCACTTCCATTCAGTGGACCCGCCATCGCGGCCAGTAAGTGAGCTGCACCGATGAGGTGAAATTTGAAGTGGGCCCCGGACGCAGGACCGGGAAGTTCCATTTCTCGTATTGCAGGGCGGCCGAGATGCTGAGTTCGCGTCCCAGCCAGAAGCTGGCCTTCACTCCGCCGTCGTTCAGGGTCCCTCCGTAGGGAACGAACTGGTGGCTCACCTTCTGGTGCCGGTACCGGAACTGAAGGAAGCTGCGCGGACCCTGCCAGTAGGTCAGCCAGGCCTGCTCGCCCTTTCCGTCGCGCCCGATCCAACTTCCGAGCAGGTTGCCTTCATTCGTATAACCGTTCCGGTAGCGACCGTTAAAATAGTAAAAACCGCAACAAAGGTTGTTGGTCGCGGTGGCGATCGGGTTGTCGGTATAAACGCCTTCCAGCCGCAGATCAAATTTCGGCAATTTCGGCAGATGGGAAAAGTAGAGTCCCGCACTGTTGGCAGACCGGTCAAAATAGGCAACCGGAGAAAATTCGTCGTCAGTGAACGAGTCGGTATAGAACGTCACCCAGTTCCGCAGACCAGGCAGCCGGTAGGTCAAATCAAACCCCGACCGGCGGTCGCCGGGATCGATTTGCGGACACACCGCGCTAATCTCATAACAACCTGGCGTGCCGTTCGCCGTTGAGAAGAGACTGCGCAAAAAAGTTTTAGAGGTGAAGGGTACGCCCGCTCCTGCAAACAGCGCCGTGCTTGAAAACCCGAATTCGAGGTTGGGCGACGGCTTGAAGCTGATCTTTTCGCCGTGAATCATCGGCTGATCGGAGAGCGGTTGGTTCCACTTGCCGAGCAGACCGGTTGGTGCGCCGTAGACAAAATCCTGGCCGCTCAGGCGGCCCACAAAGAATTCCGTTCGCACCGGCCCCATCCATCCGAAGATGCCCGGTAGTTTGACGGGGCTGACCCGGCTGATTCTCAGCATGGTCACAGGCTCGGCGTTGTCGCTGAACATCATCGAGCCCCCCTGGCCCGGCCCCCACCAAAGACTCTGTTTCCCAAACGATATCTGCCAGTTTTCGAACTTCATCGCCACGTAGGCGTCCAGCGCGCGAAAGCGATCCACCGACGGCGACAGCTGAGACGGCGGCAGCGGCAGGCCGAAGTCCACGTTGGAGATAAACTGCCGGGCCGCCAGGGGAAGTTCCGGTCCTGCCGGAGCGTGCTGGTATTCGCCCCGCAGATAAGCCGTGAACGGTCCGGAGGAAGCCCAGCCCGAGAGGCCGGTCACACTGTTGAATCCCTCGCCGTAAGGACGGCCGAAGTCATTGGTGAGGGTCTGGCCGAAATGATACCCATCGGTCAGCGGCTGGCCCGCAATCCCCGTAAAGCGCGTGTAAACAGATTCAAGTTCGAGGCTCCGGTTGCGGGCGCCGCCCAGCAGGTCCAGGGCCCCGGCGAACTCTCTTTGCAGGCTCACGATCAGACGGTCCGCTACCGGCGGGTCCTTTTCCATCGATCGCCTTTGGTCGGTGGCCTCTTCCACCAGGCGCGCACATTCCAGGCGGGTCCACGGCCGCATGCCCAGCATGCCCGTCCGCACGTAACCCATCGCCTCCAGCCGTTCCATGGCCGGATACACCCAGCTGTCGAGCGGCACGTAGGGTGAGGCCATGTTCTTGGGCTGCCGGTCGTTTTCCTCATCGCGGCCGCGCCCGGGCGCCCGCCAGCTGCCGCCCCAGATTTCCGGATTATGGTGCGCGTGGTAAACATGCTGAGCCACCAGATAGCCAATCACGCTACCCACCAGAACGTCTGCAGGAAAGTGTTCCTGGCCCGTCACGCGCGAAGCGCTGATGGCCGACGCCAGGCCATAGGCAAACAGTTTGGTCAGGGGACCGGGATACTCATGGGCCAGGACGCCGGCCGCCGACCAGGCGGCAGCGGCGTGCTCGGAGGGAAACGAATTCCCTCCCTGCCGGAAGCGACCTTCGGCATTGCCGACGTAGGGACGCTCGCGACCGGCGGCGACCTTGACGGCGGTCGCGGCCAGATAGCTGCCGATGACCGCCTCGCCGCTCAGCAGGCCTGTTTCGCGCATATGCTCGTTGTGCCGTAGCTTGCCCAACAGGTAGAGTCCGCCGGCCGCGCCAATCAGAGTCGCCGCACCCATGTTTGAAAAGCTCCGGCTCTGACTGATCCGGGTTGGAGAATTCGACAGCTGCCGGCTGGTGGCGGTGTCGGTGGCCAGCAGCGCAGCGGCCAGGCCCCCCAGGGGCACCAGCCAGTTGGCGTCGTGCAGGCGCAGATGAAAAGGGCTGGTCCAGATGGCTTTCTGGTCGCCCGCGATATGCTTCATCAGGGGAAGCCCCAGTTGGTTTCGGTATTCGTCCGGGGTCGGGGTGAATTGCGGTTTCTTCTTGTGGTGCCCCCACCAGTCCGGCTGGGGGTGGCGCCGGGCGGGCGTCACAGCCCGCGGGGTCACGGACTTGCCCTGAGGGCTTGCCTGACCCAGAGCCTTCGCCGATGTAATCAAAATCAGGCACATAACAACCAGTGATTTCCGCAAATGCACTCTCAAGTTCCCCTAGTAGCAAGGAGCAGCCCCCATGGTGCAAAAGCGCGCGACCCAAACTGAAGTCCCGCCCGGGCCACACTCGCCGATAAAATTGCGAACCCACAAGCCATGACTCTAATCCCGGCCTCTCATTGGGCCTGCTCCTCAGTAGTAGTGAGCAATAAGCACTGCCGAGGTTATGATGGAAGAAACGACCTGCGCTGACTGGAAGATGGTTCTCCACTGAGGCGGCCCTGTTACAGGTTTCTCAGGAACAACGATTGTATCCCCGGGGTAGAGCGTGGCACCCAGAGGATCACCCCTCCATAACGAAAACCCACCTGACCCGATGACACTCCCATCGGCGCGAATTACAAAAATCTCTTTCTTGTTGGCCAGATTGGTCGGCCCGCCAGCCTGATGCAGATACCATTTCGCGCTCCTCCCCGGATGGAAGGAGGCCGCCGTCGGGTTGTACACCTGTCCCTGAATCATGACGTAACTCGGCTTTGTCGGGATGATCAGCCTGTCTCCTGCCCGCAGCTGGACATCTTGAGGTGAATTGGACCAGCGGCGAATTTCACTGGAAATGTGGATCACCACGCGCCCAATGGGGGGATTGTGAAGAAGGTTCTGGAGTGTTGTCTGCCATTGCTGATAACCGGCATCCAAGGCAACCTTCTTGTCCTGATCGTTCTCAATCGTCATCTTCGTTTGCAGCTCATTCTGAGACTGGCGGACGCGATCGATGAGTTCCTGGTAGGAATTCATCTGAATATTGCGGACTTCCCTGCGCTCCAGGATCGCCCCGTAAGGGTAAGCCTGGTTCGTGAACCCGCCGGCACGCGCCAGCACCGAACTCAGGTGCTCGCCAGGGGAGATCCCGTAAGTTCCCGGGTGGTTGACTTCACCGCGAATCGTAATCGACGCACCCACGTCATCCCAGCCGGAAACCTCCCTGATGGTCAGCACATCCCCGTCCCGCATGAGCGGGTTCTGGTTTTTTGTTCCTTTGAGCGCTGCCTCCAGGTTGATTTGTGCGTGGTTGCCGGCTCCGGAATTGGAACCGTTGACGCTGTAGCGTGTCAGTTCGGCTGTCTGCCGGTCGGCGCTTCGCTTCAGCCCACCGGCCAGACCCACCAGGTCGCTGACGCGCAGGTTTGCCGTCAGCGGAAAACGTCCCGCCCGTTCAACCTGCCCTTCCACGTAAACACTGGGCGGGTCGGCCTGAAGGGGATTCCGATGCACCAGAATACGGTCACGCGGGTGGAGCAGCACGTTTTCCATCGTGTCTCCGTTCAGCGCCGCGCGCAGATTGACATTCATGATCTTCAGCTTGCCGTCCGGCATGTTGCGCACCAGTTGGGCTGAATCGAGATAGGCATCCGGAGCAACGCCCCCGGCCTGGTAGATCGCGTCCCGCACACGAACCACCCCCGAGGTACGGTAGGTCCCCGGATTCCGCACGTCGCCGGCCACCGTCACGTTGGGCGCGTAATGGAAATCGAACCGGCTGAAAATTCGTACGGTGTCGAGCGGATCGAGCTTCGGGGATGACTTGGGATGGGCCAGGGCCGATGCAAGGTCAAAGCTCTCGACACTCGGTGAGTAGTCGGGCGGATTCAGGCGGATGATTTCCGCATAATGAGTTGCGGGCTCGGGCAGCAGGTCAGAGTATGACGAAACCAGGTCGCCCAGCCGCATTCCGGAACGGTAGGAGTAACGCCCCGGGCGTAACACGTGCCCCTCAAGGTAAACGGCGTCCGCGTTATAGGGCGCGATGGGGAATATGCGGATGATGTCACCATCCTGCACAGAAAAGGACTGCAGCTGCTGGTTGATCTCATCCGATCCTTTCGGATTGCGGATGTTCAGGCTCAGCATGGTTCGTTTTTCATGGGCGACCACACGCTGGACTTCAATGTGCCGCAGGGCGGCCGTGGGAAGGATGCCACCGGCCAGTTGGAGGACCTGCGCCAACGTCTTTTCTCCGCGCAGCTCATAAATAGCCGGGCGCCGCACGGTGCCCTCCACCGTAACTTCCGGACCGATCGGCGGCACTTGGATCGTATCGCCGTTTTCCAGCCGCTTCAGGTCTGAGCGTACGCCATGCAACAACAGGTCATAAAGGTCAACGTTCTGGACCAGATCCTTGCCCCGGTAATGCTTGACCTGCCGCAGTGAGCCGTCTTTTACCGGTCCGCCCGCGGCAAACAGCGCGTTCAGCGGCGTCGAGAGCGAGCTGATGTCATAGGCGCCGGGGTACCGGACTTCGCCCACCACATAGACACGAACCGTGCGGAGGCGCGCCAGAGAAACATCAGCGGAAACGTTTCGGAACTGGCCCCGCAACGCCTGCTGCACCCTCTCCTGAACGGCACCCATGGTTTCTCCGCTCACCATGAGCGGTCCGACTTCCGGCAACGACAGGCGGCCCTCACGGTCAACCACCCGGTACATGCGTGACGTCACGCCTCCCCACAGACTGATGCTCAACCCGTCTCCCGGGCCTACCACGTAATCCGGACCCGAGGGCAGGTCAATGGGAAGTTCCGCGGTATCCACAGGAGCGTTCTCAAAAACATCCAGGCCGAAGTGATCAAGCTTCGGTGAATGGGGCGAAACCTGCTCGTAGAGGTCGTAAAGCGAGGGAATATCTGAATACGGGTTGGCGCGGTGGATGACGGGCGGCCGGGGCGATACCTCCTGATAGGTCTGCCCGGTCTGCTGATAGTAAGGAGAATATTGCCAGGGACGAGCCAGGGTTCCATCCGGAGGCCCCGGCGATTGCACTCCCCGCTCCCGCAGATCCTGCTGCATCTGGGCACGGCTGGCGTTAGAGCCAGGTTGCAGGGTGGAGAGTGACGGAATATCGGCAAAGGCTGAAAGGCCACTGATTCCCTGCCCGATCGCAGAACCGCCCCCCAGGCCTCCCAGAGCATCCGTCAGGTCCAGGCCGTTTGCTCCACCGAGGCTCCCCGTATTGCCAAAGTTGTCCCCAGCGCCCAGGGTGGTCTGCTTCAACGGGCGGCGAAGCGGTCCGTTAATGGGGCTTTGTGAACCGGGGAACGACTGCGGGCCCAGGGTTTGACTGGCCTCGCGCAGGTTCAACATCTGATCGCCTGGAGGGTTCTGGTTGGGCTGATTCTGCGGACCGCCAGGTACAGGACCATACTGCTGGGGTCCGGGCCCTTGCTGGTACTGTCTGAGCCCTGGCGTCCTCGGGCTCATGGCCGGACCCTGGCCGTTGGCGGGATAGCTCTGCCCCTCGCCCTGGTAGGACCCGGACGACGCCTGGCGGGTCGGCGTCTGCTCCAACCTCTTCTCCGCCGCCATGAATTCAATCTGCTGCCGCATTGCCATTGAAGACCTGGGATTGATTTCCGGCGTCAGGTAGCCGTAACGCTGCAGGAGGCGCGTTGCCACAGCCCGAAACTTGAGGTCGGTGGAAAGGCGGTCGAAGATCCCCTGCCTGCTCATCTGTTGTTTGTCCACCATCTGCCCGTGGTCGGTGGCGTCGCGCGCCACCCAGTGCTGCAGTTCCACAAGCAGCCCCGGCTGATCGAGCAGCACGGCACGGATCTCCTGCGCGGAGGCCGCAACGTAGTTCAAGTTCTGTTCTGCCAGGTCGGAAAGGGGCGCAACATCAAAGTCCTGCCACGTCTGCCCGTACTGGGGCATTTGCTCTCCGGACTGCTGCGGCGGCTGTTGTTGTTGTTGCTGCTGCTGCTGCGCCATCAGCGCGAGGGAGGATGCAGCCACTGCCAGCACCAGGAGCGGCACACCCCTTGTAAACCCTGCGCGCCAGACAGAAAGCCATCGTCTGTTTGTAAAACTGAAACTCACTGATACCCTCCTGCGCGCCGTCCAGGGCCCCGGAGGGCACCGAGAATTCCTTCTTCAGAGGCCTCCACATCGAAGCAATGGATATCGATTGAAGCCCAGTAGAAGACGCTGCTGTTGCGCTCCGGCGCCAGGGCGAGAATCTTCATGTTCGGAAACTTCTCAAGCAATATGTCACACACCGCTGGACGCGATTGCGGGTTGTCAAGCGCCACAATCAGGAAGTCCGGCAGCTCCTGCTCCACGGCGCTAAGGATGTCCGCTTCATTCTGGACCTCACCCACCACTTCGATGTCCGGTTGGTCAGAAATCGTTGCCAGAAGAAGTTCCCGAATCAGCCTGGGCCGGTTGGCAACAAGCACACGTACGTTTCTTGTCATGCGGCTCTCCATTACCCCATTAATTATCGACTGATACCCGCAGAAGGAAAGATTCAAAGGAGAGGCGGCCAGAGAGGGCTAACCCGGTTAGACCTGTACCAGTACGCCGATCCGCCAAAGTACCAATTCCGGTCTAATGGAATCACCAGGGGAATGCCCTGAATACAGGAAAAGACAGTCTTGGGCTTATAGAAAAACCTGATTAACCTTGACCATCTCGACCACGGAAAGACGGTCATCAGCCCCGACTTTCTGCAGCATCCGATGGACATGGTTCTTGACGGTCTGTTCGGAAAGATTCAGATGGGCGGCAATCTCTTTATTCGTCAGGCCCTGGGCAAGCAAGGGCACCAGCTGTTGCTGGCGGCGAGTCAACCCTAACTGCGCTTTCACCCGCATGCTGGGCAGGTTTGTGCACGTCCCGGCGACATAGCGAAAAAGGGTCCGGCAAAGGCGTGGCGGGCACACCGCCTCATCCCTCGTCACGGCCCGGATGGCAGTCACCACATCCATGGCCGATGCTTCCTTCAAGACGTAGCCTGCCACCCCGGCGCCGACGGACTTCAGGAATGTTTCTTCGTCCTGTTCCATGCCAATCATCAGGGCTTTCAGCCCATCCGCAGACGCCAGAATATCCTGGACCAGTTGGAAACCAAAGGCATCCGTTACCGAAGAGTCAATTAATAACACTTCGCAGGCGGAGTCCTGGATCAACCTGGCGGTGTCAGGATTGCAGGCAGTGGCCTGCACCACAACAAATTCATTTCTCTTTCGAAGGATTCTTGCAAGGGCCTCAAGAAGAAGGCGGTTCTGCGCAAGAAGGAAAATGCTGATTTGGGCGTTCACTGTATTCCTAACCTCTCGTGTTTAGTCTTCACGGTCGACCCAATAACGATTGAGAAGGTCGCCCCGCTTCTTATTGACTTGCAAGAGAGTGCAGTGACCGCAGTCAAAACCCCAGGACAGAGACAATCAGGCTAAATTTTGACTCCCCCCCCAAGGGTCACCAACACTACAAAGCACGGTATTTTATGCCTCGTAATATACCGCATTGAAGCATGTTTCTGTCAAGTAAAATTACAAAAACGGTAAATACCAGATATTGCATATCGGCATGAGTGCCAAAACAATTTATAGTAGTAATTTTGTAAAATGAGCTAACCAAACACCTTCCGCCATACGCGTTGCAAGGCAAGAGGAATCAGCCCTCCTGCAGAATCCGTTTTCACACCCTTTCTCAAGGGATTGAAATCCGTCTTGCCTGCACTAATCTTGGCTATCGGATGCTTTCCGGGGAAAGGGCTTCATTCCCTCCCAGAATCTCTCAAATCGGGAGATACAAGAATATACTTGAGATACAAAGAGGCTGGGGCACACAGAGGGGTTACACACTAGTAAGTTCTTGCTGCCTTTGAGACCGGGGATGTTGGAAATTCAGACAGGGACTGCAATGGGAGACCCAATGACTAGTAAATGAGCCGCAGCGAAAACTGAATTTGGCGTGAAGTTCCTGCAGTCTTGCTGATGACCCCGAAGCCGCTGCCCCTGAGCGTATTGGAAGGTATGCTGAAGTTCACCAGATTAAAAACGTTGAAGAATTCCGCGCGGAACTGGAGAAGGCCCAATTCACCGTTGCCCCGTTTTCCAAAAGGCGTGTCCTTAATCAGGGCGACGTCAAAATTGTGGTACTGGGGACCCCGAAAGGTGTTCCGGCCCAGAGTTCCAAAGACTCCCTGGTTGGGGCCTGTGCCTCCGGCCACATTGATGGGAATACTGAAGAATGAGGTATTGCCGGCGCCATGTCCAAAGTAGTCTTCGCGGATGGAGCCACTGGTTGAAAAAGTGGGTTGAGCAATCTGGTCAGGCCGGTCGGCCCCCACTGTTCCTGCACCCGTCTGCTGAATGCCTGAGTAGACCGTAAACGGCAGCCCGGTCATCAAGGTCGTAATGTTCAGAAACTGCCATCCCTGCGTGAAAGACCTCCCCAGTGGCCGTAAGAAACTCACCCGGCCCAGCGGCAGCGCCTGAATCATACTGAGTGCAAAGACCTGGTTTACGTCAAAATAGGAGGGCCCACGGTCTGCGCCAGGGTTCCAGGGATTTTGCGGCAATGTCTGGAGAATGACGCCAGGTCCTCCCGTCAGCGTGCCCAGTGCCGAACTCGAATCATCGAGCGATTTCGAATACGTGTAACTCGCCTGGAAGCCCAGCCCCCAGCGCGCGGAATTCTTGCTGAGACTGGCCTGCAATGCGTGATAGACGGAATGCGAACGGGTCGTCATCAGGGTTTCGGCACCGATCCCCCCAATGGCCTGGCCCGCCGGGTTGAATTGCGTGAAGGGCGCAAACGCCGGCGAGGCGCCACTGTAGCTGTTCGGAGAGAATATACTGGGAAGGTGCACGCCTTCTGTACCCACGTAGTTGGCGCTGAATTTCAAGCCTCCGAAATCGTGATCCAACCCGGCCGAATAGGTTTCGATGTAACCGTTGCGGAAGTCCCTGGCAATGCCAAAAGTTGAAAGCAGCTGGACCTGGTTTCCGGGCGTCGACGCCGCCAGATCGTTCTGAAATCTCGCGATATCGATGGGCGTATTGGGCGAAACGTCAGCGGTGTTGCCGGTGGGGAACACCGGCTGCCCGTCCGGGGTGTAAACGGGCGGAAGATGCACAGGGGTTACCGAGTTGCTGAAGGGCACGGTAACCCCCGGAACAGCGGAAACGTAGGGGGTGAACAGATAAGGAATGTTTCCGGTCAGAAAGTTGTCCTGCCACAGGTTCGTCAGCAAAGTTGTGATGGCCCCGCCGGCATGCAGGACGGTGCGGTGGGTGAGGCGGTAGTCGACCGAGAGGCGCGGTCCCCAGCCGCTCCAGTCCATCGTGTAGGGAGGCTGCGGGTTTGCAACAAAAATCTGCTTTGCCCCGGGCGTCCAGAAGGGAACGCTGGCGCCCCCCTGCCCCACGATGAGAGGCAGTGAGGTCCGCTTATGGGCTTCAGCAATGCGGCTGTTCACTTCATACCGCAGACCATAATTCACAGCCAGCCGCCGCGTTGCTTTCCAACTGTCCTGAAAATAGACATTGTAGGACTGCCGCCGCACGCCCGCCTCATCAAAGCGGTTTCCGCCCGGCGTGATATCTGAAATCGCACTGATGGTATACAGGTAGGGGGTTGCGGTCAGCAGGCCCGTCAGAGTGTCCGGCAAGGGATCGCCCGCCTGTACATCGTGCTGCCCGCTCGCCGAAGCAATCGCCACCGGTGAATAGGCGGTCCCGCCGCCAAACGAATAGAGGCCGTTGGGATTCACGCCCCAGATGGTGGCGTCGCGGTTGACCCGGATCTCCACACCCCATTTGAAGCTGTGCTGCCCGTGCGTGTACGCCATGTCGTGCTTCAACTGGAAAAGGTTTCCGAAAGACCCGACAACCGACCCGTCGGCGGAATTGAAGGGCTCGTAAAGCGCGTCGGCAAAGCCTATCACGGGCTGCGTATGGTTGATGGAAGGAAAGAAGGGCGTACTCCGGGTATATCCCAGCGAGGTTTCCGAAGTCAGATGAGGCGACCACACGCGCGAATATTTCAGCCCGGCATTCCGTTGGTGATCAAAAAACTGGATGGCAAAACTGGGATCGATGGCCGTCTGGTCGGGGTTGGTGAGAGGTCCGGTAATCTGGTTCAGGCTGAAGCGCGCGTAAAGCGTCGACTTGTCGGAAATCCGATGATCAATACGAATTGAAAACTGGTCGGTTCCCGTAAAGACCTTGGAAGACGTCGCATAAGTCCGGGCGCCGTACGAACCTTGCGGATCGTTCGGCATCGGATAGCCATTGAGCACAGGAACAATCTTCGGGCTGACGGGTACGGTCAGCGTATCGCCCGGGTACGCCGTGGTGTCAATCCCGTTCCGTTCCGCGGCCGTGGGAACAGGAAAAACCTGCGTGGTGCCCAGCACCTGCCGGAACCCCTGATACTCACCGAAAAAGAAGGTCCTGTTGCGCCCGTTGTAAACCCCGGGGAGCACCACGGGGCCACCCATCGTAAAACCGAACTCGTTGCGCCGAAAGGGTGGGATACGCCGCGGGTCCCGGTCGTCCTGGCGGTCAAAAAAGTTCCGAGCATCAAACGCCGAATTGCGCACAAACTCGAAGGCGTCGCCGTGCAGCCGGTTGGTGCCCGACTTGGTGATCACATTGGTATAGCTGGCCGCACCGTGGCCGATCTCCGCCGGCATCACCCCCGAATGCCCCCGGACTTCCTGGATGGCATCGACGTTGAAATTGGGAAAGGTTGCCCCGCCCATTTCCGGGTCAGTGGTGTCAATGCCGTCCATCGCAAAAACCGTGGCCGTGGAACGCTGCCCATTGACGGCAAACTGCTGGGTGAAGTTGGCGCTTCCATTGGTGTCCGTCATAGTGCCGGCAGCCAGAAGCAGTAATTTGCTGAAGTCTCGCTCGTTGAGCGGCAGGCTGGAAACTTCCTTGCCGGAAATCTTCTCGCCCCCGCTGGCCCGGGGAACGGAACCGCCGGCCTCAGCCACCACGCGAAGCCGGTTGGGCGGCGAGGATATCATCAACCCCGCAGACAACGCCAGGTCATCGTTGATCACCAGCAGTTTTGGCGACAACCAGATACTGTTGTCCTTTTTTGCGGATAATTGGTATTCCCCCGCCCTGATGCGGTCAAAGGAAAATGCGCCACTTCTTGAAGTGGTGGAAGTATAGTCAAGCCTGCCGCTCGGGGCATGCAGACTGATCACCACCCCGGCCACGGGCGTCCCGGCTTTATCTTTAAGAACGCCGTTCCAGGAGGTCAGGGCAAACCCGCGCCCCGGCAATACGCACAGCAAGAGCAACGCACCACACAGGGTACGAACCCGGCAATTAACTAAGGGGAACATGGCCAGTGTATTTTACTCGCCTTCGGCATTTTACCCAAATGCTTTGCGCATCTTTTTTGCCGATATTTTTTGGAGACTTAGCCTGGCAGGGGGGCGTCTATCTCGCGGGCAGGGTCGGGACACGCCCCTGCTGGCTTAGAGCGAAAGGTTCTGCAGCAATTCCTCGGCGGAGAAAGTGCCTGAAGATTTCACTGAAACAGAGAAAAGGTCACGAGGAGTCGCCTCATAGG
>JBAUWE010000591.1:0-1772 GCA_049583595.1 Terriglobia bacterium | reverse complement strand
TTCATCAGCCGGGTTACGGTCAGCCGCAGATAACGCCCCGACACACCGGACCGGCGGAACTGCTGAATCAAGCCGTGAGGATTGGGATAGTCTGAAGCGGTGTGGTCAACAATCGCCCTGGCGTTATGAAAATCCGGTTGATCGGACACCTCGATCTTGAAGCGCAAAGGAAATCCCTCGCCGGCGTAATGCTCATCCCGTCCGGGATACAACCTCTCATTCGCCGGATAGACCTTGACGCTGTCAATGGGGTAACTCAGGCCCAGGTCAATCTGGATCCAGGTTGGAACGTCCGCCGATTTGGCAAGCCTTGAGCGGTAAGCCCGGTACTCGCTTGCCGGCGTGGCCGCCATCCATTCGCCGCTCGGAGCAGGAATTACTTCCTGATCAGCATTGGCTGAGGCTGCGGATGCTCTTTTCGCACCGCCGGCTGTTGCAAGCCCGGCTCCCGTAGAAACCGCCACTTCTAAGAAAGCTCGCCGGGATAAAGCCATCGGCCATACCTCCCTATGCTTCTCCTAGTCAATTAGTCTGCACTTTACGCCCGACCTTCGGCCAACACAAGGTTCTTTCGAGCGGCAGGAATAGCAGACATGCCAACGCGGCCAGACGGGCCCGGCGGTCTTCCGCGTTCACTTCATCTGCCGAAGCGCAAGGATTTCCGCTTTTTGAAGGTCGAATCGACCCAGAGCCTTTTCGACCGCCGGCGCCCCCGCTTCCTGTGCAGCGCGCGCATGAACCAGCGCCTGTTCCGCGACCTTGGTGACGTCGCGGAGAAGTCTTCTTATTTGCGCCTCCAGCCGGTCGCGGCTTTCCTGCACGCGATTGAGGATGTCGCTCTGCACGCGCGAGCTGTTAACTTCAAGTAAGTGGCCGAGGAACTCCATGGCGCTCCGGTCGATCGCGCGATGCATTCCGGCGACTCCCAGGACCAGGTCCGCCAGCCACCGCAACGGCGAGGCTGGCTCCGCAACCTCAATGAGGTCGCGAAACACGAACTTTGACCGCACCTGAAACCCGCCATCCGCATCCAGTGCGTGAGGCATCCGCGCCAGTCCGCCCGCACCGGCCTCGGCCAGTTTCTTCAGGAAATCGTTTCCAATCTGAATAAAGCGCCGGGTGACCTGGCGGTATTCCGTTTCAGCCTCCGATTGCTCGGATTCAAGCCAGGGCAAAACAAGTTCGCGCACGATCCGCTGGGCCTCGCGCATGGTCTGCCGCCGGTAGGCAGGGCCCATGCCGCGCCTCCTCTCACACAGCGAATTCTCGAATTCCTGGCGCGCCCGCAGCGACGCTGAGTTCAGAAAGCTCTTGCGCCGATTAATGAACAGATCGGAGAGCCGTTGTTGCTCGGCCATGAACAGAAATCCCAGTTCGCGCATGGAGCGTTCTGCCGAGGCAATAATTTCTCTGGTGGAAGCCACCCGCTGCTCCGACTCGGAAATCGGCCGGCAGAGCGCCTCGCGCTCCTCAGTAACGATCGCCAGCAGTTGTTCGCTCAGCCGTTCGATGCCGCGCTCGCAAGCGTCGCGAACCAGGCGGCAGCTGGAATCGAGTGTGAGCTGTTGCAAGGCCAGAACTAACCTGCTCCAATCACGTTCCGGACCGCGGCCCTCCAGCCGTTCCAGAGCGCTGACCTGGTAAACCGGCCCCGCATCCTTCTGCAACCGCTTTTCCAACAGCTTTCTCGTGAAGTCCACGGCGGCGGCCCTCTCGGCATCGGTTGTCCGGTCAGCCTTGTTCAGCACCAGAATCAGATCCCGGACCTGGCG
>JBAUWE010000590.1:0-13835 GCA_049583595.1 Terriglobia bacterium | reverse complement strand
CGTGAGCTTCTACCAAGCCCTGGAGCAGCCACGCGATCCCGAGGAGTTCCCCGCACGGCTGTAGGGGCAGATGCGCAGTGTCCCGGCTCCGCGTGGCCCGACTGCGTCCTGCCTCTCGCTGTCTTCTTCGCTCCCACTCGTGGCTTCTACGCGCGGCTCGCCACTCGGCCTCCTTCCCCAAGGCGCCTCGCCACCCGGTGGGCGTGATCTGTTAGGCGAATTCTGACCAAGGCCCTCGTGCGCCGCCTTCAAATCGGCAAGCAGCTTCACCGACAACGCTCCAACGATTTGCCAATATGTGAGCCTGATCACGGTAATTGATGGGCTGACTTTCACTATATCCAATCGGCGGAAACGGTTCCGTGCGGAAACAGCACACTGCCTTTCTCAAAATCCATGGCTATTCCGCTGCGCCCACTTTACTCGCCCGGGAATTCCGCAGGCCATCGCCATTTTTTGATCACAACATACGGAAACAACTAATAAACGATTCTGTTCACTCTCAATGTTGTCACAACGACTCCCCTTTGCTTCCAGCAGACGGTTTTTCAGTGTTGCTCATGAACGGTTACCGGATTAGACCAGGCGAGCGTGCGTTACCGGTCACCGCCTGTTCCGGAATGAAGCGTTCGAAAATCATAACGTCCGGATTTCACTTGTGCCTTTTGCGAGAAAACCTATAAAGTAAAACATATTGCTGCCGGTCGTTTTCATTTCTTCGTTGCCCATGAAGAGCACCCCAAAGGTGACAGAAAGCACACTAGATATATTGGAAGCCCGGGAACGGGTAAGCGAAGGCTTACACGTTAAACCATTAAACCTCAAACAACCAGAAAAACTTCAATACGGCCCGCATAACCCGCATCCACTGTCTCAGCTGAAGACAGAGTTGGTTTGGGATGGAAAATATGATGAGTACGGCAACCGCCGCGAGGTAGATATCGCCGGTTTCAGCATGCCGATGCAAAAGATCGAGACAATCGACCAGCCCCGCAGTGAAGCTGCCGCTACGGGCCAGCTTGCAATGTTTGAGAAGCAGATGGCGGGGAAGAAGCATGATGATTTCCGCAACCGTCTCATCTGGGGCGACAACAAGCTGGTGATGGCCAGCCTGCTTAAGGAGTTCAAGGGCAAGATCGACCTCATCTACATCGACCCACCTTTCGACGTGGGCGCAGATTTCACCATAGATGTGCCCATCGGAGACGGCAAGGAGACCGTCGGTAAAGACCAGTCCACGCTCGAAATGGTCGCTTACCGCGACATGTGGGGTAAAGGGACTAACTCCTATCTTCATATGATGTTTGAGCGGCTGGCGCTGATGAAGGAATTGCTCTCTGAAAAAGGGAGTATCTTTGTACATTGCGACTGGAGGGTAAGTGCTTTACTTCACGCGATGCTGGATGAGCTTTTCTCTGGGAATCTCAGAAACGAAATTATCTGATGCTACACTGGGCCTGGCTCACCTGGCATGAGCCAATACAATCGCAAACACGATAACATCTATTGGTACTCTGTTAAGACGGATGGATTCAAATTTTGCGATAAACAAATTCGCGTTCCACACGATGAAAAGACACAAGCTAACTTTAAGGCTGGTCTTCGTGGTTCGGGATTTATTGGAGAAAACTATGATTTGCCTAAGGGAAAAATTCCAGAAGATTGGTGGCAAATGGCAATTGCGGCACGCTATCCGGTTGATGGAATTACTCGAACCGGTTATGTAACGGAGAAGCCGTGGCCGCTTATTGAGCGAATTATTAACACCTGCACTGGAAAAGGCGACCTCGTAGCCGATTTTTTCTGCGGCAGCGGCACCACCGGCGCCGTGGCAGAGCGATTGGGCCGACGTTGGATCATGTCGGATCTCGGCCGGTTCGCCATTCACACGAGCCGCAAACGCTTAATCGAACTCCAACGCAAGCAGCATAAAGACGGCCAGCCCTATCGCGCCTTTGACGTTTATAATCTCGGCCGCTATGAGCGCCAGTGGTGGCAGAAAGACCGGTTCAAGGGGGCCGACGAGGAGCACCGCCGCATCGTGCTGGAGTTCTTCAAGGCCGAAATCCTCTCCCATGCCCCCAGCCCGCTCCTCCACGGCCGGAAGGTGACCGCCTTTTGCCACGTTGACGGCATCGACTCCATTTTCACGAGATATGAGGCAAAGGAAGTCGCCCAGGCCGTGCGGCAAGCCGGAGGCCGGGAGTGCTTCTGTCTGGCTTGGGAATTTGAGATGGATCTCCGCTTTACCCTCACGGCCATTGAACAGGAGCTCGGGGTCAAGTTAAAGCCGGCTCAGATCCCCCGGGAGATCATGGAAAAGAACCGTAAGGAGCCGCCCCCGTTCTTGGAAGTGGCGCTACTCGAAGCCGAACCCATAATTCGCCCGCCGGAAAAACCGGGTGAACAGCCGACCGTCGAGATCAAGCTTACCAAATTCTTGCCCTCTCTGGCCGAAGTGCCCACCAAAGAGCTCAAGGCATTGAAGGAACGGGCCATCAAGAGCGGCTTCGACTTCATCGACTTTTGGGCCGTCGATTTCGACTGGCATCCGGAAAAGCCCTTCAACCACCACTGGCAGGACTACCGCACCCGCAAAGACCGTTCCCTGAAAACCGTCAGCGACGCCGGATTCCAATATCCCGCTAAGGGGAATTACACCGCCTGCGTCAAGGTGGTGGATGTGTTCGGGGTCGACACCAGTATTCCTGTTGCCATCCGCCTGTGACCAATGCCGAGGATACCACCATGCTCAAACCGGGTGCTCTGGAACCCCTCTTTGAGCCGTGGGAAGAACCGAATCTCCACCGGGTAAAGAATCCGATACCGGGCGCGCCCGCGCTGGTGCGGAAAAAGCGGCGCCCCTCGCCGATCACCGTGGTCCAGAACCTTCGCGGCGAGGTTCGGCAATGGCGCGAAGCTTTCTATGTCGGCGCCAGCGATACGACCCGTGAGCTCCTCGGCCACTGGTTCGACCGGCCGCACCGGATGACAACCCCCTCCGGGGATGAGTTCGCATTCCGGTATTACTTCTGTCAGCGCGAAGCGATCGAGACGCTGATCTACCTGAAGGAAGTCCGGCGCATCGAGACCCTCTCCCAGATCATCAATGAATTCGGCGGACGCGAGGCCGAGATCGCCGCCCTCGGCATCACCGAAGAGGAAGATGCCTGGTCGCGCTACGCCTTCAAGATCGCGACCGGTGCCGGCAAAACGAAGTGCATGAGCCTCGCCATGGTCTGGAGCTATTTCCATGCCCTGCGCGAATCCGGCTCCGAAATGGCCCGCCACTTCGTGATCATCGCCCCCAATCTGACGGTGTACGAACGCCTGAAAGAGGATTTCGGCGATGGGAAGATCTTCGATACCGATCCGCTCATCCCCCCGGAATGGAAAGGGGACTGGAATATGAGCATCGTGCTGCAGGACGAAGCGAGCGGCGCGGCCACCGGGGGAACCCTTTACCTTACGAACATTCACCGCCTCTACGACACCGCCAAGCGTAAGCGGAAGAGCGAGACCGAGACTTACGACTTCATGGGGCCGCCGGTCTCGAAGAGCACGGCGCTCGATACTGGTGCCGCGCTCCGCGACCGCGTCACGGCCCATAACCGGGTACTCGTGCTCAATGACGAGGCCCATCATGTCTGGGACCCGGATTCCGCCTGGAACGAGGCCGTTCAGTACCTGCACAACGCCATCCGGAGCCGCACCGGCGGCGGCATCATTGCCCAGCTCGATTTCAGCGCGACCCCCAAGGACAACAAGGGCCAGCCCTTCAAGCACATCGTTTGCGACACGCCGCTGGGCGAGGCCGTCGACGGCGGCATCGTCAAGACACCGATCATCGGCCGGGCGCAGCAGGACCTCTCGGAAGAGCCGAGCGACGACGCGGCCCACCGCTATGGCCGGCACCTTCAGCTCGGGTACGAGCGCTGGAAGAAGAGCTGCCGAGAGTGGGAGAAGAGCGGCAAGAAAGCCCTCCTCTTCATCATGTGCGAAGACACCGACGCCGCCGACCAGATCACCCGCCGGCTGAATACCGATTCCGCCTTTGCCGATCTCAACGGCAAGACCATCAATCTCCACACCAATCTGAAGGGCAAGATCAAAAAGGTCGGCAGCGGCCCGCATGCCCGCCTGGAATTCGTCGAGAACGACAAGGAGATCAGTGACGAGGACTTAAAAGCACTGCGGGAACTCAGCCGCAACCTCGACCACAACAGCAGCCCCTATCACTGTATCGTTTCGGTGCTGATGCTGCGGGAAGGCTGGGACGTGCGCAACGTCACCACCATCGTGCCGCTTCGGGCCTACACCTCGAAGGCGGCCATTCTCCCCGAACAGACCCTCGGCCGCGGCCTTCGTCGCATGACGCCGCCCGGCAGCCAAGGCGCGAGCGAGACGGTCACCGTCGTCGAGCATCCAGCATTCGCCTCTCTCTACCAGGAGCAGCTCGCTCAGGAGGGCCTGCCGCTCGAAATTACCGACGTCGACAAGGTCCCGACCACCACGGTCTCGATCTATCCCGACGAGGCGAGAAAAGACTTCAAGGCGTTGCAGATCGGCCTTCCGACGGTCACTGCCGGCTATCGGATCGTGCCGACGGTGGAGAACCTCACCATCGAGGACGTCAAAGACGAATTCCGAAAGTATCAGCCCTTGCCGCTCGGGGAACGGGGGAGCAGTGACATCGATTACGAAGGCCGCCATCTCATGACGGGCGAAGTCGTCGAGCGGATGAAAATCCATCTGCCCCTCCTGGAATCCGGCTTCGGGGCCATCTCGTACTTTGTCCAGCAGCTGGAGCAGATCTGCAAGGTGCGCGGGCTCCACACCGCCATCGCGCCGCTGTTGCAGACTTTCTTGCAGGAGATCCTCTTCCGCGAAAAAACGACTCTTTCCGATCCGCGCCTGATTGCTCGCCTTGGCAATACGGATGTGGTAGAACACGTGCGTGCCGTCTTCGTGCCGCTCATTCTGAAGCGGATCACCAAATCGGAACAACGCACGCGCGATGGAGCTCCTGCTCTGCTCTCCGAATGGAAACCTTTCCAAGTGACGCACAGCGAACGCCGCCGCGCCCTTGAGGCCAAAAAGACCCTCTTCAATCTCGTTCCCTGCAACCGGGAGCTCGAGACCGCTTTTACCGGGTTTGCCGACCGCGCATCCGATATCGTTTCGTTCGCCAAGAATGCCGGTCCGCAAAGCCTCCGCATCGACTATCTCTCGCTGGGCGGCCGCCTCTCGTTTTACACGCCCGACTTCTTTGTGCGCACCCAGGGCAACCGGCACTACCTTGTCGAAACCAAGGGCCGGGAAGACCGCGATGTCCCGCTGAAAGCACGGGCTGCGATCGAATGGTGCAAGACCTCGTCCACCCAAGCATGCAAATGGGAGTACGTCTATATTCCCCAGGGGATCTTCGAGCGCCTGCGCAGCTCGACGATGCAACAACTGGCCGATGCCTGCCGACCCGCCCTGCAAAACCTGCTCGACACCGACACGACCGCCGAGCAAGGTTCCCTGTTCGGGCCGCAATGGGCCGCAGAGGACGAAGCTCGGTCGGAGACTACCGCTCTCATCCCCAAAGAGACGCTTGATGCCCTGCCCTCACGGTATCAACAGGCGGTGCAACAGGCCGCCATGCTGTACGCCTTTCTCGAGAACAAAGAGGGGATCAATTTCGCCGCGGTCTTCACGGGACTGCTCGGCTCCCTTGATGAGGCAGCCAAGGGTCTGATCAGCCGCCGACTCACCCACTTGGTGCCCGTCGATATTCACTCCCAACGGGCCTGGTTCGATGTCCATTTTCCCTATGAGATCGAGCAGGGAAAACAGGGCTACCTCCAGCGCATGGCCCAGAACCTCAAGAAAACGCTGGTTTTCGAGAGCGGGATCTCGCCGATTGGCCTGCTCCGTTCCTGCCTTGATTTCGCCCTCAATGACCATACGCGCCTTCCCGGGGTGTTCACGGCCATCCGCGAACAGTTCCGCTTCCAAGGTGCCCGGAAACTGCTCCACACCATCAACCGCATCAACGACTTCCGCAATACGTGGGTGGCCCATCAGGAACAAGAGCTCACCGACAGCCGGCTTGCCAAGATGGAACTCATTGTCTGGGTTGATGGAATATGGCTTTTTTCCACTACGGAATAATACTGTTATATAAGCTTATGTTTGACAATCTTCCTCAGGAAATCCAACACCTTGATGGCTCAAAAGTATCTGTCACTCTCCCGTCTGATGAGGACGGATACTTCGATCGCGCTTGCCCAAGCGAGCACTGTCAATTTCTTTTCAAAATCCTTGAAGAAGACTGGAGACAAAAAGTGCGTGACGAAGAACTCTTTTGTCCTTTTTGTCGAACCAGTTCGTCGGCTGACAACTGGAATACATCTCAGCAGATCAAATATGCAAAGGCAATTGTGTCTAAACAAATATCGAGTCGCTTAGGTCAAGCCATGAGGCTTGATGCTGACGCCTGGAATCGCCGTCAGTCCAGCAGAAGCTTTATCAGCGTTACCATGAAAGTCAACAGTCGTCCGCAAACCGTCTTCTTGCCACCGGCAGTGGCAAAACTCATGCAACTCAAAATTGTGTGCCCAGAGTGTGGCTGTCGGTATGCCGTAATCGGCGCCGCCTTCTTCTGTCCAGCTTGTGGCCATAACTCTGCCGACCAGATGTTTTCCCAAGCCATTACTGGCATACGCAATGCCCTTGAAGCCGCGCCAATTGTCCGTTCCAGTATTCCTGACGATGATACGGCTGAGACAACCGTCAGGATGATGATCGAGAACGCTCTGGAGGATCTCGTAACGGCTTTTCAACGGTATGCCGAAGCTCTTTACGAGACAATTCCGAATACGCCACCACCACCGCAAAATGCCTTTCAGCGACTCAACGATGGCAGCAGCTTGTGGGAAACCGCAACGACGAAAGGCTACCACGATTACCTCAGCAATGCTGAACTCTCACTGTTGGCTCGATACTTCCAACAGCGCCACCTCCTCGCTCATTGCGAGGGTATCGTGGATTCAAAGTATATCTCTAATAGTGGCGATTCGACCTATTCACCCGGCCAGCGCATCGTGGTCAAGGAACAAAGCGTCCGGCAATGTCGCGATCTTATCGAAAAGCTCGCAAGCGCTATGGCCGAAACGAGACGAAACAGTTTGCTGTTTCCCATCTCCCCATAACGGACACCGGACACCCCAACCGGACCGGCTACGCCCGTGTCTTGACGGCCGGGCAGAATCTGGACTCGCAGCTGGACGCGCTGCAGCAGGCGGGCCGCCTCAAAATCTTCTCCGACCAGCGGACGGCCGCCATCTCCCGATCCACCTGCCAGCAGGTGCTCAATGAGGTCACCCGCCCGCATACGCTCTGCTACTCTCACGCAATGCTCCGCGAATTCCTCCGGGTTGCCAAATACACCCAGATCAAGCCTTACTTTCCCCGCGTTCAGAAGACCGTCAAAACCATGCTCCGGGTCGACATCGAGGTCGTCCCTGCAGAACAGTCCATCGACCTCCCCGACCCGGATGATGCCGTCTACCTCCGAACCGCTCTTGCGGCCAACGCGGAGATTCTGATCACCGGCAACCTGAAGCATTTTCCTTTTGAGAGTTACGAAGGCGTAAAGATTCTCTCGCCGCGGGCGTTTCTTTCCCTTACTCGCTCCTAGTTCATGGTACGGAACTCTTTCCTCCAAAAATCGCTGATTTTTCCATACGGTATGCCAGATTTCATTAGCCAGCAGATAGCACCGCCTTCCGATTGGCAAGCCTTTGAGCGTCTTTGCCATGATCTTTGGAGATGCATATGGAATGATCAGCATGCTCAGCGAAACGGTCGACAAGGTCAATCTCAGTACGGAGTCGATGTCTACGGGATGCCCAATGGTGGCCAGCAATATGAAGGGGTTCAATGCAAAGGGAAAGATGGACGTTACGGTCAATCTGTGACCGAAGCAGAACTTCGGAATGAAGTTGATAAAGCAAAATCATTTCAGCCCGCACTTTCCAGATTTATTTTAGCCACTACTGCCCAAAATGATGCTAAAATACAGCAGCTTGCGAGAGAGATAACTGTCCAGCATCGTGCTCAAGGACTTTTTGACGTAGAGGTGTGTGGTTGGGAAGAAATACAAACCAGATTAGCCGACTACTCTGAAGTTGTCGATAAGCATTTTCCGAATCAGGGACCCACTCAGAACAAAATTTTTGATACTTTACAAGAACTCAAAGCAAATGACTTCGAGGCAGATGGTCGTTGTTCGGCCCAACATAACGAGCTACTTGCCCAGGGGAAAGTAACACAAGAGCTTGTCACAACTTTTTTGTCTCGTCAGGCATTATTTGATACAGAATTGCAGGACACTGTCGACGCCGTTATTAATGAAGAAATGGATCGGTGCCGAGACCTTCTGACAAAATACAAAGCCCAAACGGCTCTGGAGTTGTTGACAAAACTTCAAGAAGACAAATGGAATAACGTCACCGACAAAACAAAGTTTCGTATTGTGACGAATATTGCGGCAGCCAACTTGTCTCTCGGAAACATACAACATGCTGCCGACGGCTTTCTTGAGGCGGAAAAATACAATCCTAAGGATGAAAAGGCGCAATGTAACGTTGCCTTTGCTTATCTACTGTCGGAAGACTGGGCGCAAGCGTCAGCTAAAGCCAGACAGGCTGCCATAAACTACCATGATTCGAATCGAGCACTCGGTTTACTTATTTCCGCCTCTATTCATGATCTGACTGTCGATGATCCGACGACACTCTTACATACCCCGGACGTAAAATCGGCTGAAGTTGCATTTGCACTTGCTCACTTCTATAGCCGGCGAACAGCACCAGAAAAAGCTCTTTTTTGGATACGCCGGGCATATGATCTGGATAGTGCCTCCCTCGAAATCCGTCGCGCCTTAGCCGAACATTTGCTGCAGGATCTTATTCAAAACGAATCTGTGACTCTCGGCAAACAATTCTCTGAGCAGCAGAAAGCGGACGCAAAACTGGCACATGATATTCTTTCGGAGTTGTGGAATAAGATACGAAATACGGAAATTGCGAAGCAATTTTCCCCTATGGCGCTGAATCTGAGCATATCGGAGCGATTACTTGGCAAGAATGACAAGGCCAGAGAGATCGCCGAGGAAGGACACCAGAGAAACCCCTCTGATCCAGAGCTAAAATTTCAGTTGGGATTGCTCAACCATATATCCGGCAATTTTCCGGCGGCCATTGCCGACTTGGAGGATATTTTAGAATCTCTTTCTCCCGAGCAGACCCTCGTATATGTCGAAGCGTTGAAAGAAGCCGGTCAATATTCAAGGGCAGAATCGCTCCTTGGCGGGCTTTTGAGTGGGCAACTAGAGCCGGATTCCTTGCTAAATGCGCGTTTCGTTCAGATAGAGCTGTTGAAATGCAGAGATGGTGTAGGCTCTGCGCTCGCTTATGCTCAAGAGTTGACGACTCAGTATCCTACGAATATTCGCCTGACAGTCATCACTTCGCAGCTTCAGCTTGTCAGCGGAAAGAAGGACGCTGCGATAGAGAGCATAAATGCAGCCGAGAGGCTCCTGAATGATGCATCTCGGTACTCCGAACGGATGGCTGTCGCCAATGCTCTGTACGATCTCGAAGAGTTTTCGGATGCCATTCCCCTGTTCGAGGATCTCTGCAGCCAGAGCGAAGATTCCAAGAACCTTCATCGCCTTCTTAGTTGCCTTTATGAAGCGGACCGGCGCACAGCCCTTCAACAGAAGCTCTCCAAACTGCCAGACGCCATTCGTTCCCAACCGTTCTACCGTCAGTTGTCGACCGGCTTCTATCTCCGTACCGGAGATCTGGGTCTCGCCCGGGAAAATTGCGAAGCCTATCTGGAGCAAGTGCCATCCGACATCAAAATGCGAATGCATTGGATTCAGATCCTTCATCAGCTTGAGGACCATGCTGCAATTAGAGGCTTTATTGAAAACTCAATAGACATCTCGGAGGCCGAGCTTGAGACACGGTTATTCTATGTCCGCATTCTTACTCAGTATGGGAAAGTCCAGGAAGCATTAAAAATAGCTTACGAAGCCAGACGGAAGTTTTGTGACCAACCGCAAGCCCATCTGGCAATGATCGGGTTAACGCTGTTTCGTGACGATTTACCATTCCCGGAAAAGGTGGAAGTTGATACCGTCTTTACTCTCCAGGATGCCGTGGGAGAAAAGAGAGTTTTTATTATTGAAAGCGCCTCTGACCCGGAGATTCGCGCAGGAGAAATCCCGCCGCAGCATCCTCTCTCCCAAAAAGCGCTGGGGCATCGGTTACATGACCGCATTGTCGTCACTGACACAGTATTCCAAAAGGACGAGCGCCAAATTGTATCTGTTCAGCACAAGTATGTGCACGCTCTCCATGAATCCAGGGATAAGTTCCACGAACTTTTTCCTGGCGACCATCGCCTGACCCAGGTGCGTATTCAATCAGGTGACGATGAACAATCGTTGCAACCGATCCTGTCAGCCGTTTCCGCGCGTTCTGAAAGTGTAAGTCGGATCGAGCAACTGTATAACACTCATCCGTTTCCTATTGGTGTTATCGCTACGCTTTTGGGAATAAATCCCATTGATGCCTGGATTGGATTGCTGGGAAACGCCGCTGTCAAGATTATCTGCTGTCTCGGAGCCGAGCCGGAGCGGATGAAAGCATTCGGGGCGATCGACGCCAACGAGCAAGGCTATATCGTTGGCCCTCTCACTTTATTTATGATGCATATTCTTAAGATACAGGATTCGGTGTATGCTGTTACCGGTAGGCTTGGGATTACCCAGTCGACACTCAGTCTTCTCAAAGATCTCCTCCAGGATCGAAAAGCTTATCTTCAGCATGGCAATTACCTTACTCTTTCGAAAGAAGGAGCGCAGTTTGTTGGCATGGAAGTAACGAAGGAGGATGTTGGGGAGAGCATCCGGAAAATAGAGGAGATTCTCGGGTGGACAACGGCTCATTGCGATATTATCCCGGCCATAGCGAAAAGCGATTCTCAACACATAGGCGCCCATACAGAGAATCTGATGCATCCTGCATTTTTCGATACACTGTTAGCGGCAGACGGATCAGGCAGGACTCTCTTGTGCGATGATTTTCATTTACGGTCATTGGGGAAGCAGATATTTAATCTGGAAGGGGTTTGGCTTCAACCGCTTTTGATGAAGGCGCTTGAAAAAAAGTGCATTTCGACAGATCTTTATTTTCAGACTGTGGTGACTCTTGTCCGATGTAATTATTCTTTCACCACTGTTGATGCCAATCTTCTTATTCGGTCGACTAAAGGATATCGACCTACGATCACGCCTGATTTTCGAATAATCGCCGGCTCGCTTGGTGGAGAGAAGATAGATCTGATATCAGTCATGCGTGTAGTTATTCCCTTTTTGCATTATATTTGGAATCATCCATTTTTGACGCTTCCCGAGAAGGAGCAGTTTTTATGGACAACGCTTAACGAGCTGAATGCAGACCGGAAAGTAAAGTTTGAAATTATTATTGGATCTTTGCTTGGCGATGGGTTTCGGCTACGTTCTTTTCATTCGGCGTTACAAGAGTATGCTATCGTCAGAGGGAAGGGGACCGGGAAATCGTTTCGGCTTCGTGAGTTTTATTCCGCGTTATATCAGTGGCTAGATGGCCATTTTCTCATTCCGGCATATCGTGAAGAGTTTGGTAAAAAGTTTCCTTCAGAGAGCTGACACGAACTGATATGTTCAAAATGATTCAACAAAGAAGAGTGGGTAAAACCGAACAAATGTACGCGAGGGCGCGTAGCATTTTAACGAAGCGGCTTCTATAAGTCAGAAACCAAAGTTGTTAACTTCCCAAAATCACCCCCAAATCGACCTTCGCCGCCAGGATCTTTTCGAGATCAAAATCGATGGAATCCTGCAGCCGTTTCAGAGAAAAATGGACTCCTCGTGGAGGTTGAAGTGCGCCCAAAGACTACCACTTCGCTGTCGCGACCCCATATCCCGTATCTTGCCAGCTGCCGTAACTTGGCAGGGACGTGTAAAATACTCCCTTTCCTCCCGCTTCACTTTGTCCCGCCGCTTCCCTACACTGAAGGCGGTTTTGCCCCTCTCCCCTGAAAAGCAGAAAAGCTCCCGCCACACCGGCCGCATCCCGCGATATCTACCAAACCGTCACCGACCAGATCGTCTCCGCCATGGAAAAAGGCGAGCAGGCTTGGCAAATGCCCTGGCACCGCACCGGCGCCGACATCAGCCGCCCACGCAATGTCGCCAGCCGGAATCCCTACCACGGCATCAATGTGCCGGCGCTGTGGGCCGCCGCATCCGACAAAGGCTATCAATCGGGCTGGTGGGGCAGCTACAAGCAATGGCAGGAAGTCGGCGCACAGGTGAGGAAAGGCGAGAAGGCTTCGCCGATCGTGTTTTGGAGGAAGATCAAAAAAGCCCTCACCGACGAAGCCACCGGGGAAACGGTCATCGGCACGTTCCCCCTCGCCCGCCCCTGGTCGGTGTTCAATGCCGAGCAGCAGGACGGCTGGACAGAGCCCGAGCCCCCGGCCTCGGAAAACCCCGCCCGGGTCATCGAGCACGTCCGGCAATTTGTTGAAAGTACCCTCGCCGAGATCCGTCATGGCGGGGAGCGGGCCTACTACAATCGCGCCGGCGACTTCATCCAGATGCCGCCCATGGAACGCTTTACGGGCACCGCCACGAGCACCCCCACCGAAGCCTATTACAGCACCGAACTGCACGAGCTGACGCATTGGAGTGGCGGGGGCGTTGTTGCACAAAAGGCCTGAGCTAGTTGACAATGAAAAAATTATGAGTACTGAAGCACAGCCTCCCGTTCGCCGGATCACGAACTGGCCCGAGTACAACAAAGCACTGGTCAACCGAGGGTCGCTGACCTTCTGGTTTGACGAAGCGGTCATCGACCAGTGGTTCCATCGGGGGCCCAACGAAGGGCGTGGGCTGAACAAGACCTTCAGTGACCGGGCCATCCAGACGTGCCTGATGCTCAAGGGGCTGTTTGGGTTGCCGCTGCGGGCGCTGCAAGGGCTGGTCTCGTCGCTGGTAGCATTGATGGGCCTGTCCTTGCCGTGCCCGGACTATACGACCATCGCCAAACGGGCCAGAGGGCTGCAGGTGGCTATCCCAAGGCGTTTGCCGGCGGGGCCGGTGGACATCGTCATCGACTCCACGGGCATCAAGGTGTTTGGCGAAGGCGAATGGAAGACACGCCAGCACGGCGTGGGTAAGCGCAGGACGTGGCGCAAGCTGCACCTGGCCATCGACCCCGCCACCCATGATGTAGTGGCGGCCCAAGTGACGGTGCTCGAGGTCACCGACGCAGAGGTGTTCCCTGATTTGCTGGAGCAACTGGAGGACCAACCCCTTGGCACCGTGGCCGCCGATGGCGCCTACGACCAACGGGGCTGCTATGACACGGTCGAGCAACGCGGGGGCCGGGCGCTCATCCCGCCGCGGGAAAATGCCGTGGAATGGGAGGCCAGCCATCCCCGAACGGTGACGGTTCAAGCCTGCCGTGCCGAGGGCCGAAAGGCCTGGAAGGTGTCGGTAGGCTACCATCGACGCAGCCTCTCGGAAACGGCCATGTTCCGATACAAGCAACTCATCTCGCCCGCCTTCTCCTTTCGCCGCTTCGCCAGCCAGGTCGCCGAGGCCTATGCGGGTCTGGCGGTCTTGAATCGCATGAATACCCTTGGTATGCCCGTCAGGGGCTAGCCCTGCCCAAGGCGGGGCTATCAGCTCTGTTTATCTCTCATAGAATTATTTAATCGACAACGCC
>JBAUWE010000589.1:0-2223 GCA_049583595.1 Terriglobia bacterium | reverse complement strand
CGTCAATTGTGTGCACTACTTTCTTAGCGGCTACATTGATGACGGAGATGGTGCCGCTCTGCGAGGCTGCCGACCAGATTTCCTTGCCATCGGGCGAAACGTCAAATCCCTCGGTTCCAACACCAGTATGGATGACGGCTTCCTCCCAACCCTGGGCGCCGCGCGGCGGGCCAGAGCCTCCAGCCTCGGCAACTTTTTCAATGATGCTGATGGTGCCCGAGTTGACGTTCGATGTGTAGATATGTGTAAGGTCTTTCGAGACTACGATCATGTGGGTGCGGTCCTGGCCGGTGCCCAGAATCCAGTCGATCTTTTTCGTGGCGGGATTGTAGCGACCGAAAACCTTGTTGACTTCCGCCGTGAAGTAAAGCTCACCACCGGCAAAGTCCAGGCCGTGCGGCCCTTGGAACGGGGTGAGATCGATCAGCGGCAATGCCTTCTGCGCGACGAGGTCCGCGACGGAGATCGTGTGGAAAGCGCCAAAGCCATAGTTGGAGATGAATGCCAGCTTTCCATCCGATGACGCA
This sequence comes from Terriglobia bacterium, assembly GCA_049583595.1. Taxonomy (GTDB): domain Bacteria; phylum Acidobacteriota; class Terriglobia; order UBA7540; family UBA7540; genus SCRD01. Next base: position 1,696 of record JBAUWE010000589.1, on the reverse strand, counting down.
ACCACTTCATGAGGATCGTTCCCGGCGGGAATTGTGGCCACCACTTTCAGGGTTGCCGGATCGACGATCTCGAGGGTGTGGTCCTGCTTGGCAAGCACCAGCAAGGCAGGTGAAGGCGTGCTGCCGGCCCAAAGGGTCGCGGTGCCGAAATACGCCAGCATCATCGCAAAGAACAATCGCGCTTTCATCAGACTCTCCCCCCATCAATGATTTTGTGGTCCCCACAATCGCCTTGGAGCATGCCGTCAGGAACGACTAAGCCAGTTGGCGGCTGCGGTTGATTCTACATCCAACAACTTCATGTGGCGATCCTTTCATTCCGTGGCGCGTTTGTTCAGGCTTGGGATCAGGTCAGGCGAAATACAAAGGGCGGATGGCGGAAGCCAAAATCAGGACACGTGGGCAGGTCGTTTGGCTGCAGCTTTTTTCGGTGCGCGGACGGTGAGCATCAGGACAAACCCTACAACAGAGGCAACCATTAGAGTCACCATCATGCCGGTGTCATTGGTGACGTGCGCAAAGGCCCCGGCGATGGAGCCGCCGACGAAGCTGCCCAGGAACTGCATGCTGTTATAAACGCCCAGCGCGCTACCCTGCGCAGTTTCCGGGCCGGAACGGCTGACCAGGCTGGGAAGCATGGGCTCGAGTCCGGTAAAGCCGATGTAGAAGAGGGTTCCGCCCGCCAGAATGGCCGCCAGGTGAGTGGGGTTAAGCCCCAGGATGCTGGGATGGAACAGGAGAATGGCGCTGGGCAAGAACACGAGAAACGCGATGGCCGAAAGCGGAGCGGCCATGCCGTGATCGGCTCCGCGGCTGAAGGCAAACATGGTGACGGCGCTGATGAAGATCATGGGTAGCAGAAGTTCGTAATACTGCGTCATCTTCATGTGGTAGCGGTTGGTGACGATGAGCGGGAAGTAGAAGAAGAATGTGCTCATGAAGAAGTTCATCAGGAATCCGCCTGCGTCAAGAGCCAGCAGGGTTTTGATCCGCAGGATTTCGCCGAGCGGTGTGGGAGCGGCGCCAGAAGGGGCAACTTCCGGCAGATATTTGGTGAGCAGCACCACCGTCCCGATGCCCAGCACACCGGTAATCCAGAACAGCGACGCGGTGCCGAGAATTCCCGCGATGATGGGCCCGGCGATCACGCCGATGATGAAGGCCACGCCGATGGGAATGCCCAGAATTGCCATGGCGGTGGAACGTCGCTCGGCCGGGATGTGGTCGGCAACGGTTGCAAAGGCCACGGAGATGATGGCGCCGCCGCCTTGCACTAACCGGCCCACGATCAGCACGCCAATCTGCATGGCGGAAGGAAACAGGTGCGGCACCGCGCAAATGAACGACCCCAGGCTGAAAAGGGCCATGCCCAGGATCAGGACTTTGCGGCGGCCGATGCGGTCTGAAAGGCGGCCGAGGGGAATTTGAAGGATGGCCATGGTGAGGCCGTAGCTGCCAAAGGCAAATCCCACCAGGAAGCGCGAATGGGTGAACTTCAGTCCGTAAAGCGTGAAGACCGGAAGGACCAGGAAGAGGCCCAGCATCCGCATGCCCACCACGCTGGCCAGAGTCAGCAGAATTTTCTTTTGGAGACTGGTAAAAGGAACGCGATCGGGTTTTGGTTTTCTCGCCATCTCAGTGCAGGGAAATCAACTGGGTCAGAAACCTCTCAAGCCTCAAGGGCCCGGCCTGGGGA
>JBAUWE010000588.1:0-3445 GCA_049583595.1 Terriglobia bacterium | reverse complement strand
ATAGTCGCAATGACCACGGCTACGCTCTTGCGGAGAGGTACCGAAGTGGTTATAACGGGGGCGCCTCGAAAGCGTCTTGCCTGCCAAAAGCGGGCACGTGGGTTCGAATCCCACCCTCTCCGCCAACCAGTCTCAGGTTTCGCCTTTCTCTGGAGCCCACTTCTGAATAACCCTGGAATGGCGGGGAATTGTCGATGATAATTCTGGCTCCGGACCGTAAAGAACGAATAGGGATGCACCCTGCCAGAAAAATTGTCGTCTTTTCTCTGTGGGGTGTCGGCAAGGCCCGTTTTCAGCGTAGCGACTCTTTGCCGATGAGGTGCCCCGGGTTTGATACCAGGGGAAGAAAGCGTTTACATCCAGTTAAGGAGTCGGGCGTCCCGTCGGTCGGTCTTTTGTTGGCGAACAAAGCTGGCACGGATCGGCGCTGCATCAACGATCCAAACTTCATGTCCGAACCGTTCCAATAATTCCACAAACCACAGCGAGTTGCCGACCGCTTCCATGCCAACGAGCGCGGGCTTGCCCAATCCCCGATAGAACTATTCTGCTTCCGGACCAGAATGGGTCAAACCCCTTTCCTCAACCTCCCCACTTTCGTTATCAAGAAACGCGATCTGCCGATAGCTGTGGTGAAAATCGCAGCCTAGAATAAACGTCACGGCTCCTTCCTCCTGCAAACTTCGGCCTCTAAAACAACCGAAGTGTACCTGGGATGAGTAGGAGCTTCGTCCTTATCCAGTCAAGTGAACTGAGAGAGAATTCCCGGGAATGGTCATTCACAACGGAGGCGCTTTCACCGATGATAGCGACCGACACCACCGCAATGCCGAATGAAAACAGTGCCGAAAGAACCTGCAGCGCAAGGTTGGCGACCGCCACGTAGTGGCCGGCTTCCCACACGCTGCACTAGCCGAGCAAGACGCTCCTTCATGCCCGCAGCCGGGCACGCACCGCATTGCCGAATGGCTGGCCTGAAGTCTTCATCGCATGGGTACCTTGGCGGAGATCCTAAGAGATAAAATCTGTAAGGGTGAATTCCAGATTTCCAGCTTCCTGGTTTGCCCCGCCAAAACGGATAGCAATTCTATTTCTTACCTTTCGTTTTGTTCGCGCAGAATAAGTTCGATCGGTGTCAACAAGTTACGTGGGAAGGTTTCAGGGGCGAGATGGATGGCAGGTCGAAAATTCAGTAAAAAATACAGGACGCGTGAAATAAGAATCCGATTAGTGAATAGAGAAAGCCGGTTTCGAACCCTTATGAGGAACCCTGCCCAGCACTGCAGTGGCACCAAAAGTCGGTTCAACTGATATGTGTAATGGTCAGAAAAATAAGGATTTCCGACGCATGGCAGTCTGCTGGCATCACGGAATTGCTCATATGGATCTGAGTCACCAAAGCGTGAGGTCTGCCTCGCGCTCGCCATCCACGCCAAAAACGCCCGTTGCAGACACTCCGGCGCACTGTTCCCGGAGGCAAATGCATCAGTGGGTCCAGTCAATAAAGTTTGGATTAGAGCATTTATTTCAGGGAAGTTACGAGTTGAGTTGCGGGAGGGATGGGCTTTCGTGGATGGCTAGAGGGGGGAGAAACCGGGCTAGGCTGGCCAAGGTCGACCCTTTGCGCAGGTATTACTCCTGGCGCGGACCGCAGAAGGTCTGCGGTGGGCTAATCTCTTTTGGGATTCGGGAACAGACACTTCACGCCAGCACTTGTTTTGCGGGGTTTGAGGTCTGCCTGTAGTGCCGAGCCGTGCGCCGAACACCTTCTTCAAGAGGAAAATGGGGCATCCAGCCGAGCAGCTTTCGGGCCTTTGAGATATCGAGGTATATCCGTTCCATCTCGCCCGGTCGTTTCGGGACATATTCTGGTTCAAGGTTGACGACACCCAGTGTATTCTGCACTATTTGAAACACTTCATAATCAGTTGTCGGTACGCCACTGGCAATGTTGAAAGCCTCACCAGTCCCACGTTCCAGCGCCATCACATTGGCTCGAACTACATCCTCTACGTAAACATAATCACGTACTTTGGTTCCGTCGCCGTAGATTGAAGGACGAATACCGGATATCATCTGCTCACAAAAAATCGCAAAGACGCCTGCTTCTCCTTTCGAGCTTTGCCGGGGTCCGTAAACGTTGCCATAGCGGAGCACAACGAAGGGAAGGTCATAGAGCGCCGAAAACATGTCCAGATAATGCTCCACGCTATGCTTGCTGATGCCATAAGGCGTGACCGGATTGGCGGGATATGTCTCCGGCACCGGCATCGTCTCCGGCTCGCCGTAAGTCGCCCCGGCAGAGGAGATGTACACAAAGCGTCTGACCTTGTGAGCGACGGCGGCCTCGAGAAGAGTGATGGATCCCAGGATGTTGACCGAGGCGTCGAAAACCGGCTCACGCACGCCGCGCCGCACGTCGATCTGAGCCGCGTGGTGGTTCACCGCGTCCGGCTTTTCCGCGGAAAACACCTGTTCCACAGAGTCCCTGTCCCGAATATCCCCTTTATAGAGCCGTGCGCGCGGATTGACGTTGCTGACAGACCCGCGCGACAGATCGTCCAGGACGGCCACGTCATGCCCCGCGGCGATGTAGGCGTCGGTCAAGTTTGACCCGATAAAGCCGGCTCCTCCAGTAACCAGAATTTTCATGATGGGGATATCTCCTCTCTTGCTGGGACCCGTATAGAAAGGCGGGTTCGTGTTGTTAGCAGGCTGGGCGGAATGGACCCGCAATGGGTCAGGGAAGGTGGCTTGTGGCGCCACCCTCCCCGCAATTGAGAAGCCACTACCTTTCGGTCAGCATGGCTTCCAGGGTTGAGGCCACCTGCTCCTGCTGTCTCGTGGAAACATACCAGTCAATCGTCCGGTGAAGTCCGTCCATAAACTTCACCTTGGGTTCCCACCCCAGCAGTTTTTTGGCCAGCGAATTGTCGGCCACCCGGTTGTAAGGGCCTGTGGGCATTTCCGGATGGGGTTCAATCCGGGCGTTGTGCCCCATATAACGCAGGATTTCCTTCGCCGCGTCGATGACACGAATGCGTTCCATGGTGCCAAGATTGACGGCTGTACCATCGTCAATATTCTCGGCGGCCAGGATGGTTCCGCTGACGATGTCGTCGATGTACGTCCAGTTTCGAATCTGCTCGCCGGTGCCCCACACGACGAACGGATCCTGCTTTACGAAGGACCGGGCGATCATGGCAATGACCGCATGGTTTTCGACGCCCCGGGGGCCGTACACGGTGAAATAACGGCAGGAAGCAGTCTTCAGGCCATACTCTCTGGAGTAGGCCCGAAGGGTCATTTCAGCCATCAGTTTGGCCCATCCGTACATATTGTCGGCATCGTAGGGCGGGCCGACCTTGTCTTCCGTCAGGTAAAGGATCTGGTCCGGGTCCGTCTGGATGTAGTTGGGGTAGACGCAGCCGGATGAGGCGTACGC
>JBAUWE010000587.1:0-3982 GCA_049583595.1 Terriglobia bacterium | reverse complement strand
GTCTTGTCTTTGCCGTTGTAAACATGCGGGATCACCACAGGGCCACCCACGTTGCCGCCAAACTCATTGCGGATGTCCTTGGGATAGACCGCACCCGGCTTCTCCTGGCGAAGTCGCGCCAGCAACCCGCCCGTGTTGTTGCGGTGGGTCTCGAACACTTCGCCGTGAAGCAGGTTGGTGCCGCTCCGGCTCTTCATGATCACCGTAGACGGGCTGGCATATCTGGCGTCGTTGCCGCTGGTATCGACCGAAAACTCCTGAACGTCCTGAATGTCCGGCTGGATGCGCACCATGCCGCCGCCGAAACGGTCGCGCTCCGTGATGCCGTCCATCTGGATGCCCATGGAACCGGCCTTCATGCCGTTGACGCGCGCATTGCCGCCGCCTTCAACTCCCGGCGTCAGGTTGAAAAGATTCGTGACTTGCCTGCCGTTGAGCGGAAGCTGGTTGATGCGCTGATAGTCCTTGACGTCTCCCACCTGTGTGCCGGTTGTGTTCAGCAGGGGAGGGGCGCCGGTGACTTCCACCACGGTTGTGGTGCTGCCGACTTCCATCTGGAAGTCGATGCTGGCACTCTGAGAAACTTCCAGTTGTACGGTGCGGGTCCACTGCTTGAAGCCGGTCTTTTCCGCAGTGATTTTGTACGGGCCGGGCGGCAGCGCGCCCATGTAGTAAGCCCCCGAAGCGTTGCTTTGCGAACGGTACGTGATGCCTGTGCTGGTGTTGGTTGCGGTGACACTGACGTCTGGAATGATGCTGCTGGATTGATCTGTCACCGTTCCGCTGAGTGATGCAAGACCTGCCTGCGCCCAGCCCAAGCTGGAACTAAACGTCAGGGCCACTGCCAGTAGCAGGAGAAAGGTGAAAAGACCAACCCCCCTACTTTTTAAGCCAATGTACATGTTCTCCCCCACAAAAATCGAATTTCGCTGTCCCGCGGTGTTCCTCGGGATGCCTCGAAACTTCCCAAAAAGACAACTACAGCATTCCCCGCGGTAAAGGCCACCGCGAGGTTGCGTTGTAGATGGGTCTTACTTTTGGAGACGAAGAACGACTACACTCACCCAGCAGGAAATGCGTTGCTGAATAAGTTCCAAAACCCGACGCGAAAACAGATGCCCCTGTGACTACCGCGTACGAGGGGTATCTGGTCAGAAACGTGCCATTACCAAAACTTCAAGGGTGCCAACTTCTCTTCATCCTGGATCTTTTGCAATCCTATCTGAAGAGATCGTGACAAGACCCCAATACCTTTAAACGTGCCCAACCGCCAGCCTGGGCTTGTCCGTACCTTCGTCAGGCCGATATCTTGCCGTCCGGTGTTCCGTTGTCCGGCCCGGCAGCACACTCGCCAGCGGAGCGCCCGATTCGTGCTCCAGGTTCGCCCCGAATCAGCAGGAAGACCGGGCTCAGCCGTTCTCCCGTCCTGCTGCGATCAAGCCCGATGGCCGTGCGCCAAGCGCCTTGACTTCCTCCAACCGCAAAAGCCTTCAAGCCGAAGGGTTAATTAGGGTCCCTAATTAATACCCCATAATTACCACCGTCCCACATGATTGTCAAGCCTCATTTGCAGGCAAGAAACCGAGGCGAACCGCTCTTGAATTTGGGGGCCAGACGAAGGGTTATGGCTTCGGGCGTCGATGCTTGTTCTGTCTAACCTGCTGGATGCATTTTGAGTTGTTTTCTTGAAGCAAGACCCAAAAAGGGTTGCAGAACATTTGAACCATCCGTGGGTGAAAGCGATCCGCCCAGCGAGGAACGTAAGACAACGCCTTCAGCCGCGTTTAAGGCCAGCCAGACCGCGCCCAGAAGGCTGGCTTCTTCTCCCAGCGTACTCAGCACGAGCCGAGGGCGTGGATAATCATTGCGCTCCAGCCTGCGGCGCACTTGTTGGAAGAACGCGGGATCCGATCCGATACAACCTCCCACCACGACCAGAGGGCAATCCAGGACTGCGCAGACATTAGCGACGGCGCATGCAAAGGCCTCTGCCGTTTGTTGAACCAGCCGCTTTGCCTCCCGATCGCCTTCCCGGGCAAACCTGAGAATCTCGCTTGCTGTTGCATTCCTGGAGACCATGCTCCTGGAACCGACATGTTGCGCCAACATCTCTCGCCAGGACCGCTCAATGCCGGCTGTGCTGGCCATCTCCTCCAGGGGGCCTAATTGATGCTTCTGTAGAGGGGTCTCTCTACTGCCCGGCACGTAAAAAAAACCAATCTCGCCGGAAGCGTACGCCGATCCGCGATACAGCCTTCCGTTGATAAAGATGCCTGCGCCCACGCCATCGCCGACAGTTATGAAAACGAAGTTCTTTACCCCGCGAGCCCTGCCGATCCAGCTTTCCGCAATGGCGGCCAGGTTGACTTCGTTTTCAACAACCGTAGAGACCTTGGCGCTTTCCTCGATCAGGCTGCGCAGGGGGGCATGGCGCCACGCCAGGGAAAAGTGTGGCAATGAATCCGTAGCGCCTGTCCGCGCGTCGACAATTCCATGAATCCCCGCCGCCAGGGAGAGAAGTTTTTGAGGAGGAATGCCGTGCTGAGCTATCAGTTCCCGGATGCCTGACGCTACCAGGCCAGCCGAGCTCTTTGGAGTGTTGCGGGAGGTCATGGGGCCGGTCCATCTTCCCAGAACCGTACCGCTGAGGTCGGCAAGGGCCAGGCGTACTTCCGACGGTCTGACCTCAGCGCCAGCCACATAACCGAACCCAGTGTTAAATCGCAGCATTCTCGGCGGACGGCCTCCGCCGCCAGACCGTCCAGGACCCACACTCTCTACCACGTCTTTCTTCAGAAGGTCCGCCACCGCAAACGATACCGTTGGCGGACTCAATCTGGAAATGCGGGCGAGGTCAGCCTGGGAACACGGCCCGTGCAACTGAAGGAGACGGAGCAGACGGCGCACGTTGACTTCACGGATGAGTTCTGGGCGCCCCGGAGCAAGTTCCATCTCAGCGAGGGGCTGGAATTTTGTGACTCTAGGCATTGTCGTACGTGGTGGTAGCGTGCTGCCGATCTCATCGGCCTCATAGACACCGGAGGGGCAGGTTCGGGCCTATCCATTTTCGTGTGTTCCCGATGACGAGTTCGGCCGAACGGAGATCTCTACGGCCTTGCTCTGACGGCGCACGTTGAAATTATAAAAATTTGAGGGAACTGCACGAAAAAAGTCGTCAGTGCAATTCCTGAATCAATTCGAGAAGCCTGGGGCTACCAACGTCCCTCCAATCTTCTGTACTCACTCGATGCAGACTGTCCCAAGAGCTAAGCGCCGGTTCAGGCCCCTCTCTTATATTATGAAACCATCATTCAACACAAGCTTTGCTGTCTGGGCGGCCTGCTCTCCCGCATCCCACATGTCTTCCAGATCCGATTTCAGGGAATCAAAAGTTGGAAACTCCAAGCGCGGAATATGGGTTCAGCGGACCGGCACAGTCGGAACGCGGCATCGCATTCTGTGTAATCCGGTTGAACCGATCCGTGGCAACTCTGCGGGGAGTTGCCGAGAGCCGCGGTTCATGCAACCACGCTGAAGGGTTTCTCGACCGACTGTCCTGTCATAACGTCACGCGCCCGAATCTTCCAGCGGCCGGTTGGATCGTTGAAAGCGATGGGAATGAACTCCCGGAACGGCGTCGAACGGACCAGAAGGTTGCGCGAGTAGATGCCGTAGTTCTTGCCGGACGGATCGTCGATTTCGATGCTGACCAGGCGAGAGGTTCCCTCGGGTAGCAGGGCGTCGTTATGGACGATGATGCCCAGGGTCTGTCCCGCCTTGATTTCACCCGGGTCGTCGAGCCGGAACTCGGGCAGGGGCTGTGCGGACCGGGTCAAGAGCAGCGGACTCCAGGGATCGAGCGTGGCGTCGAGGCTTTTGCCGGAGCCCAAATCCTTGCGCTGCCGGATGTCGTAAGTTTGCGCCGCCTCACCCCAAACCAGATGAACCTTGGCGGTTTTTTCAAGCAGGGAATTATCGATGC
>JBAUWE010000586.1:0-20525 GCA_049583595.1 Terriglobia bacterium | reverse complement strand
GGACGCCTTCCTGCATCCAGACGACTTTGGCGCCTTTGCGGATGGCGCTCTCGACGATGGCAGGCACAAATTCCGAGCGGCGGAAGATAACGACGGCATCAAAGCTTTCCGGAACGTCGTCGAGCTCTGGATAGGATTTTTCCCCCAGCACGGAATCTTCGTTGGGGTTAACAGGAATGATGCGGTAGCCGTGCGACTGCATGTAAGAGCTCACGCCGTAGCTGGCGCGCGCAGGTTTGGAAGACAGGCCGACGACAGCCAGCGTCTTGCAGGTTTCGAGAATGGTTTGAATCGGGTCTGGCATGGCAAACTCTCAAACTTGTGTGGTGCGTACAAAGTAGGCTTACAGCATTGCCTTTGTGGCACGGCCATCCTGGTCGTGATTTGACACGGGCGAGACGCCCGTGCCACACCGCTACGCTTCCAGTTTACCGCTTGATCCTGCGCTCCGGTATCCTGGCCACGCGGGCCAGGCCTTCTAGAAACTTTTCGTTATCCTCGTGCCTGCCGATGGTGACCCGCAGCGAGGTGGGGAAGCCATAAAGCTTCATCGGACGCACGATCACGCCTTCGTGCATCAGGCGGATGAAATCCTCTTCGCAGTCGCGGCCCGTATCGACCAGAAGGAAGTTCCCCACCGAGGGCGTGTAACGGACGCCGGCCAGGGCCAGTTCTTCGGTCACAAACTTCATTTCGCGGGTGTTCGCTTCCACCGAGCGCGCCACGTGTTCCTGGTCGCCAATGGCGGCGAGCCCGGCAGCCTGCGCCAGGCTGTTGGCGTTGAAAGGAGAACGCACGCGGTTGAGGGCCTCGATCAGTTCGGGATGGCCCATGCCGTAGCCCAGCCGCAGGCCCGCCAGGCCGTACACCTTGGAAAACGTGCGCAGCACCAGGACGTTTCTGCCGTTGCGAACGTAATCGATGGAGCGGGAATAATCCGGGTCGCGGACGTATTCGTAGTAAGCCTCGTCGAGCACCACCAGCACGCGCGGCGGCAAAGCATCGAGAAAGCGGTCCATGTTATCAGCAGTGACCATGCGGCCGGTGGGGTTATTGGGGTTGGCGATGTAAATCACCTTCGTCCGCTGCGTCACCGCGTGGGCGATAGCTGCCAGGTCGAACGCGTTTTCACGCAGAGGCGTCTGAATCAGTTCCGCGCCCATCCCCTCGATGGCGAGGCGGTAAATATAAAAAGCGGACTGAGACGTGATGCCCTGGTCGCCTGCGGTGAGAAAAGTTTTGGCGACCAGTTCGATGAGGTCGGTGGAACCCGCCCCCAGAATGATCTGCGACATATCGAGCTGCTGAAACTCTGCCAGCTTCCGCCGCAGATAATAACCGCCGCCGTCAGGATAAAAATTGGCTCGGTCAAACGAATTGCGGAGCGCTTCCAGCGCCCGGGGCGAAGGGCCCAAAGGATTTTCATTGGAGGCCAGCTTGACGGCGCTGTGGCCGAGTTCGCGCTCCACCTCCTCAATCGGCTTGCCGGGCGGGTAGGGCCGAATGCGCGCGACCCAGGGCGGAAGCAGTTCGTTGATTGAAAACTTTTGTGCCATGGCCAGTCCAGCCAGCGGAACAAATGATAGAAGATCGGGGCAGGAGATCGTGGCAGAGTTTCCGGCGGCAGCGCCCGGACCCTGCGGTTCCGTCACCGGGAATTTTAACATTTAAGTTGCGCTGGCGGCTTCCGGTTTCCAGCGTTTCAGCCGGTCAATTTCCGACGCGCTTAAATAGCGAAACTTGCCCGGCGTCAGGCCGCGGTCTGTGAGGAAGGCGAACCGCACTCGCTTCAGCTTCACTACGCCCTGGCCCGTGCGCTCAAACATTCGACGCACCTGGTGGTAACGCCCTTCCGTCAGGGTAATTTCATACCACGGTTTTTCGCGCTCCGAAACCATGCGAATTTTGCAGGGCGCGGTGGGGCGGCCGTCCAGCACGATGCCGCGCTCGAGCCGGGCAAGATCTTTGGGCGACGGCTGGCCCTCCAGCTTGACGTGATAAGTGCGCGGAACCTCAGAAGCGTGGGAGGTGAGGAAGTTGGTGAGATCGCCGTCGTTGGTCAGCAGCAGCAGGCCGGAAGAGTTGTAATCGAGGCGGCCCACGGGATAGACGCGCTGCTTCACGCCCGCCAGCAGCGTCAAAACTGTGGGGCGTCCCTGCGGGTCCCTTGCAGTGGAAACATAGCCGGTGGGTTTGTTGAGGAGAATCACCAGGTGGCCGTGGCTTCGCGGCAGAGGCTTGCCGTCCACGCGGATTTTGTCACGACCAGGGTCGGCCTTCGATCCCAGCTCCCGCATCACATGCCCGTTGACGCTGACGCGGCCCTGCACGATCATCTCTTCGGCCTTGCGCCGTGAGGTGACGCCTGCTGTGGCAATGATTTTCTGCAGCCGCTCTTCCATAGGTTGACGTGTGTCAGGACCGGGTTTCTTCGGGCGAGGCGCTTTCTTCGCCCGCTCTATCATCTTCCTGCTCCGCGTCTTCGTACGCCGCAGGGGTCGCTTCTTCTTCGGGTTCGTCTGCCATGGCCGTTTCGGGTTCAGCCGTTTCGGTTGCTTCCGGCGCTTCGGTGTTCTCTGCCGCTGCTTCTTCGTTTTCGGCTGCGGCAGGTTCAGTTTCCGCGAGAGCGGCGGGTGGTTCCTCATCCTCCATAAGGTCTGACCCCAGGGCCTGCCGTGCGAGCTCTTCAAACTCTTTCAGGCTGGGCAGCTCGCTGGTGTCCTTCAGGCCAAAGTGGACCAGAAATTCCTTTGAGGTGCGGTAGAGGATGGGACGGCCCACCACATTCTTCCGCCCTGCCGTGACCACCAGCTTCTTCTGAAGAAGCGTGTGGATGACCCCGCCGCAATCAACGCCGCGGATCTCCTCGATTTCCGGCACGGTGACCGGCTGGCGATAAGCAATCACGGCCAGGGTTTCGAGCGCCGGCTTGGAGAGCCTGATCAGCGGCTTCAGACTTTTGACAAAATTTCTCAGCACTTCGTGGTGCTCGGGTTTTGAGGAGAACCGGTAGCCGCCGGCGACGTGCCGCACCTCGATTCCGTGGCCGGGCTGCTCGTATTCCTGCACGAGAAGTTCGATCTGGGCTTTCACCCGGTCGCGCTCCACATCCTCCAGCGATTTGACGATGGCGTCCAGCGACACGGGTTCCGGCGCAACGTAGATGATGGCCTCGATCAATGCTTTGAGTGTTTCGTCCGTCAGCATATTTTACCCGTCTTAGATTTCGCCCAGACTCTCTTCCAGGTCCGCGGCGTTCACCGAATCAACGATCTCTTCAAACCGTTTGCTCTTCATCGCGGTGATGGGAGCAAACAGGTCGTCCTGCCGAAGATGAATGGCCCGCAGCCGGACCAGTTCCAGCAGGGCCAGCAGCAGCGCGATCAATGCCTGCCGCCACACGTAGCCTTCGGCGAGGTCTTCAATCGAAACCGGCCCTGAGCGCCCGCGCATCACCTGCTTCACGTGCTCCAACATCTCGCGGACGGTCACCTGTTCGCGCCGCACGTGGATCTGCGGGCGCTTTTTGGCGCGCTCAAGGATTTCCCGGAACACCGAGATCAGGTCAAACGCTGAAACGGCAAGGCCCGGCTCATCCTCCGCCTCAGTGAACTGGTCGATGCCGGGGTGCGACCAGGTGGCTTCCTCCACCGTTTGCTTTGACTTCAGCATCTCGGCGGCGTTCTTGAACTGCTCGTGTTCCAGCAGGCGCTGCACCAGTTCCGCGCGCGGGTCCCCTTCCTCTTCCTCGTCCGTCGCCGTGGGGTCGGGCGGCAGCAGCATTCGCGACTTGATGTATATCAGCGTGGCCGCCATCAGCACGAACTCACCCGCAACATCGATGTTCAATTCCTCCATCAGGCGAAGATAGTCGAGGTACTGCCGGGTGATCTTTGCGATGGGAATGTCATAGATGTTGATCTTCTGCTTGCGGATGAGGTCAAGCAGCAGGTCCAGCGGCCCTTCGTAAGCCTCCAGCTTCACCGGCGGCGCGGGCGTATCGGCGCGCGTGGTCCGCTTGGAGGGCTCCACAGCGGCTTCCTCTGCAAACTGTTCCGGCGACTCCGGATTGGGTGGGCGATGGTCATTCATCATTTAGGCCAGTTTCGTTGCGGTCCTTACCTCGCCCATCGTTTCCTGCACAACCCGCCGCGCTTTTTCGGTGCCGGCGGCCAGCACGTCCCAGACCTTTTGCGGGTCGCGCTCGTAAGCTTTGCGCCGCTCCTGGATGGGCGCGAGATATTCGTTCAAGTGATGCGCCATCATCTTCTTGCAGTCCACACAGCCGAGCTCAGCCGTCCGGCACTCGCGGTCGGCGCGCTCAATCACTTCGGGCGGCGAAAAAATCTTGTGGTGGTCGAACACCGGGCATTTTTCCGGATCGCCCGGGTCGTGCCGCCGCTTGCGGGCGGGATCGGTCATCATGCCCCGGACTGTCTTATCGACCACCTCCGGCGGATCGGAGAGGAAAATGGCGTTGCCATAGCTTTTGGACATCTTGCGCCCGTCGGTGCCGCGCAGCCGCGGGCTGGGCGTCAGCAGCGATTGCGGCTCCGGAAAAACCTCTCCATAAAACTGGTTGAAGCGGCGCGCGATTTCCCGCGTCAGTTCCACGTGCGGCACCTGGTCTTCGCCCACCGGAACATAGCCGGCTTTGTAGATCAGGATGTCGGCCGCCTGCAACACCGGATAGCCCAGAAAGCCGTAGGTGTGCAGGTCGCGACCCTGCAGGTTATCGAGCTGCTCTTTGTAGGTGGGCACGCGTTCCAGCCAGCCGAGCGGCGTCACCATGCCGAAGATCAGGTAAAGCTCGGCGTGCTCCGGCAGGCGCGACTGCACAAAGAAGGTGGCCCTTTCGGGATCAAGCCCCACGGCCAGCCAGTCGGTCACCATTTCCAGGATGTTCGATTGCAGCTCCGCGGTGTTGGCGTATTCGGTGGTCAGCATGTGCCAGTCCGCCACAAAATGGAAGCTGTCATACTGGTCCTGGAGCTTGACCCAGTTCTGCAGCGCTCCCACCAGGTTGCCCAGATGCAGTTTCCCAGTAGGCCGCATGCCGCTCAGCACTCGCGGCCGTTTGTTTACCGGCTGTGTCATATGATGGAATCCCTATGGTCTGCCCCGCCAAAGGGCGTAAAACTGTCTGCTGCCTTGTGCGAGAACCAATTTTCCATCGTAACATAGGCATGGGACAAACGCGAAGGCCGGTAGGCCCTGAGCGGAGGGGTTCTGCTGGCAACCTCAAGATATGGTTTGGCTTCCTGAATGGATCGTGAGCGGGACTGCCCGGGGAAAACAGGTTTGGCCGGTTTTCTGAAAGGCTGCCGGGCGGCGGACGTTGTATCAATCTGCGATATCGTACCCGCCACATTCCTTTTACAATTTTATAGTGACACGGCCAACCCGCCGATAGAAGCACGGAGGAGAAGACATTGAACCGAGTCCAAAAAATTGGAATTGCCATGGTGGCCTGCGGGCTTGCCCTGGGGGCCTGGAGCTGTTCCAGCGCCGTCAGCCAGAAGGCTTCGCAGGCGTCTTCAGGTGCAGGAGAGGAGGGGCAATTGTCCGACGTCTGGCGGTCACTCACCACGGGGAAGGAATATTTTGTAAGGATGGACAAGAGCCACTTTTACGCGCAGTGGGTCAACCTGCCTCCCGTCCCCCGGAAGCACGGCGCCTACATCCACACGGTGTGCGAGCCGAAGGGCCCGAAATGGGTTGGCACCTCTGATATCTACATGCCCTGTGTGGTGGGGGAAGGGAAGGACGATAAAGTTACCAACACCTGCCACCTGAGCCTCAAAATCGAAATCGATTCCATCAGCAAAGACCGGATTACCGGCCGCGCCCAAACCCTTAAGAAATTCAATTGTGCGGCCTGCAAGGTGGTTGAAGCCGGATGGGCCGACTTTGAGTGGGTGCCGGCAAAGTAGCGGGAGCTTATCCTGATTTGGCTTTCCTGATTTCTTCGATCAGCGCGGGAACAACCTCAAAAAGGTCGCCCGCGATTCCGTAGGTTGCGATGTCAAAGATGGGCGCTTCGCGGTCTTTGTTGACGGCCACCACGGTTCGCGAACCTTTCATCCCCACCTGGTGCTGGATGGCGCCCGAGATACCCAAAGCAATGTAAAGTTTGGGCGCCACGGTTTGCCCGGAGCTTCCAATCTGGCGGTCCATGGGCAGCCAGCCGCTGTCGCAGATGGGCCGCGAGGCGCCGATTTCCGCCCCCAGGGCTTCCGCCAGCTTTTGAGCCAACTCCATGTTTTCCGGTTTCCTGATGCCGCGCCCCACGGCGACGATGATTTCCGCCTGGCTCAGATCGACAGCCTGTTTGGCCTCCCGGAATTTTTCCTGCGGACGCGTGCGGATGGATTCCGGAGGGACGTTGATCTCCATCGGCGTGATCGTCGCCTGGCTCTGGCCTCGCTGGACGGAATCCTCCCGAAAGGCCCCCGCCTGGAATGACACGAAGTACGGTGGCTCACCTCTAAACTCCACGTCGGCTGAAAACTTGCCCTGAAAAATCTGGCGGACAAAAAAGGTTCGTTCGCCTTCGCGGCGGTAGCCCAGCGAGTCGCCTACCAGCCCGCGGTCAAGCGAAGCGGCCAGCCTGGGTGCAAAGTCGCGCACCTGGTAGGTGTGGCTAAAGACCACAAAGCGGGGCTGCCGCCTCTCAATCACCTGGCGGAGAGCCAGGCTCCATCCGTCCGGCGTGTATTGAGCAAGCTGCGGAGATTCGACGGTCAGAACTTCCTGAAGGCCTGCGCCGGCCAGTTCTCCGGCGAGATCGCTGACGTTGTCACCCAGGATTACGGCAGCGCAGGCTGTTCCGGATGCCCCCGCGAGTTGTTGCGCCGCTGCCACGGCTTCCCAGGTGGGGCGCGCCAGCCTGCCTTCCTGATGTTCTGCGTAAACGAGAATTTCTTCAGCCATGGTCGCGTGTTCTCTCCGGATTGCGAATGACTCCTGCCTCGCGTCCTACTAGATGACCCTTGCCTCGTTTTTCAATTTATCGACCAGCCGCTCGGCGATTTCCCTGGGGCTGCCCTCGATGAACTCGGTCTGTGCCGTTTTCTGCGGCACGTACACCCGGGAAATCACCTGGCGCGGTTTGAGCGCTTCGGCGTCAAGTTCGAGGTCCTGCGACGCCAGCTTCTGGAGCGGCTTGTTCTTCGCCGCCATGATGCCCTTCAAGCTGGCGTAACGAGGTTTGTTGATGCCCGATTGGATGGTCAGCAGGGCGGGAAGCGGCATTTCAATCCACTGGAACCATCCGCCCTCCAGTTCGCGCTTCACCTTCAGGTGACCGTCCTCCGCCTGGATTTCCATGACGATGGTTGAGTGCGGCAGGGTTAACATTTCCGCCAGGATGACTCCGGTTTGTGCAAATCCGAAATCGTCGGATTGAAGCCCGGTGAGCACCAGGTCGGGGTTTTCCCTGCGGACGGCGGCGGCCAGCACCCGGGCGGTCCCGTGCGCGTCAAGGTTTTCAAAAGCGTCGTCGTCGAGGTGCAGGGCGCGGTCGGCCCCCTTGGCCAGAGCTTCCTTGATGGCCTGGCCGGCGCGGGCAGGGCCCAGCGTGCAGACGATGACTTCGCCTCCCAGTTTCTCCTTCAGCCGCAGGGCCTCTTCCAGCGCGTAAACATCGGGCTCGTTGACTTCAAACCCGATGTCGGCTTCCTCAATCCACGTGGAAGCTGTGTTCAGCCTGAGATTGGCGTCGTGGGATGGAACTTGCTTGAGGCAGACAACAATTTTCATGAGGGATCTTATCTCCGGGCAGAAAACCTCAACCCGGCACAGGGCTGTTCCGGTTATTCCGAAAAGCGTTTAAAGACCAAGGCTGCGTTGGTACCGCCAAATCCGAAAGAATTGGAGAGCGCGCAATGGATCTCCGCCCGGCGGGCCTGGTTTGGAACGTAGTCCAGATCGCACTCGGGATCGGGATTCTCGTAATTGATGGTTGGAGGAACGATCTGGTCCCGCAGGATGAGGGTGGCGATGCCCGCCTCGAGGCCCCCTGCTCCTCCCAGTAGATGCCCGGTCATGGACTTGGTGGAACTGATCGGGATTCTCGCGGCACGCTCCCCGAAGACCGCCTTGATGGCCTTGGTCTCCAACTTGTCGTTGAAAGGAGTGGAGGTTCCGTGGGCGTTGATGTAGTCCACCTGCCCGGGCTCGACGCCGGCATCCTTCAGCGCGTTCTTCATCACCCGGATGGCCCCGTCGGCGTCTTCCGAAGGCTGGGTGATGTGAAAGGCGTCTCCGGACATGCCGTAACCGACAATCTCGCCCAGAATCGTGGCTCCGCGCTTGCGGGCAATATCAAGTTCTTCCAGGATCAGGATACCCGCCCCTTCTCCGATCACAAATCCGTCGCGGTCGCGTTCAAAAGGCCGGCTCCCTTTTTCGGGTTCATCGTTGCGGGTGGAAAGCGCGCGCATGGAGGCAAATCCGCCCACGCCCATGGGGGTAATGGCCGCCTCGGCGCCTCCGGAGATCATCACGTCCGCGTCGCCGCGCTGGATGAGCCTGAAGGAATCGCCCACCGCGTGCGCGCTGGACGAGCAGGCGGTGCAGGTTGCGGAATTCGGTCCCTTGGCGCCCCATCGGATGGAGACGAACCCCGAAGCCAGATTGACAATCGCGGCCGGAATGAAGAAAGGAGATATCTTTCGAGGGCCGCCCTTCATCAGCGCCGTGTGTTCGCGCTCGATGACGTCGAATCCTCCGATGCCGGAACCGATATAGACACCGGCCCTCTCCGCCAGTTCCGGGGTGATCTTCAGTCCGGACTGCTCCATGGCAAACTCTGCCGCCGCCATGGCGAACTGAATAAACAGCCCCATCTTCTTCACTTCGCGTTTTTCGACGAAGCGAAGCGGATCGAACCCTTTGACTTCTGCGGCGAAGGTGACGGGGAAACCTGTGGTATCGAAGTGTGTGATGGGGGCCGCGCCGCTTCTGCCGGCGAGCAGATTCTGCCACGTTTCTTCGGTTCCCACCCCCAGCGCGCTAACCAGGCCAACCCCTGTCACCACGACTCTTCGGGCCAAGTTCTTTCCTCCTGTGGGCCTGTGGCGTCAGTTCTTCGCTGGCTTGATGTGGGCCTGGATGTACTCGACGGCATCTTTGACGGTCTGGATCTTTTCGGCGTCTTCGTCGGGAATTTCGATCTCGAACGCCTCCTCAAATGCCATCACCAACTCCACGATATCCAGCGAATCGGCCCCAAGGTCGTCCACAAAGTGCGCCGTGGGGGTAACTTCTGCTTCATCGACTCCAAGCTGCTCAACAATAATCTGCTTAACCTTTTCTTCAGGCGAAGCCATTGATATATCCTCCTGACCCTACATGGGGTTGGCTATTCTAACTTTGCGCTGCGGGGGCGTCAAGCTCCCGCTTTTTCCTGTCCTTCCTGAAAACGGTGCAGCCCTTGAAGGCAAGAAGATCTGTCCGGCACCGTTCTGAAAAAACTGTTCCTTCCGGATCTGGCCCGGACCGCCCTCAGGCCATGTACATTCCGCCATTGACGTTCAGCACGTGGCCCGTGATATAACCTGCCTCCTCTGAGGCGAGGAAGCGAACTCCATTGGCAACGTCCAGGGCGGTGCCCATTCTGCCGGCCGGGATGATGCCCAGAAGTTTTTCGCGAACATCTTCGGGCAATCTGTCGGTCATGGGTGTTGCGATAAAACCAGGCGCCACCGCGTTCACGGTGATGTTTCTTCGCGCCACCTCCGAAGCCACGGCCTTGGTCAGTCCGATCAGGCCCGCCTTCGACGCGATGTAATTGGCCTGGCCGGGATTTCCCACCTGGGCCACCACCGAGGTGATGTTGATGATGCGACCGTACCGCTGCCGCACCATGCCCGGCAGCGCCTCCTTGATACAATGGTAGGCGCCATCCAGGTTGGTGCGCAACACCGCGTCCCAATCTTCGGGCTTCATCCGCAAAATTAGATTATCCCTCACGACGCCGGCGTTGTTCACCAGAATATCAATCTTTTTCCACGTTTCCAATACCTTGCCGATACCTGCCTTGACGGATTCGGCGCTCGCGACGTCAACGCCCAGCACCAGGGCCTTGCGTCCGGCCGCTTCAACTTCTTTGGCCACCGCTTCCAGCTTCTCGACGTTTCGGCTGGCCAGGGCGACGTCCGCGCCTGCTTCTGCCAGCACCAGAGCGCAGGCGCGCCCGATTCCCTGGGAAGCTCCTGTCACCACGGCGACGCGTTCGTTGAGATTCATGGGCTTGGCTCTTACAAAAAATAAACCGGGGGATGGAACGTTCACCTCCGCCCGGCCTTCAATTTTTTACTGCGGCTGCACGGCGCCAACCACTTCTTCGAGCGACGCCGTGTCGCCCGCCCGCCACGCCTGGGCTTCACGGTCAATCTGCCTCATCAGCCCCGAGAGCACCTTGCCCGGACCGGCTTCGACAAAAATATCTGCGCCTTCCCGGCGCAGAGCGAGCATGGAGTCCGTCCACCTCACCGGAGAGGTGACCTGGCGCTTCAGCCCGTCGCGGGCCGCATCGGCGGTTCGAACGACGGCCGCATCCGCATTATTCACCAGCGGGACCCGCGGATCGCCGATCGCCACGGCGTCCAGATCAACGGCCAGCCGGTCTGCAGCGGGCTTCATCAGGCTGCAATGGAAAGGCGCGCTGACGTTCAGCAGGATCGCCCGCCTGGCTCCCCGGGCCTTGGCAAGCTCCACGGCCCTTTCCACAGCCGCCCGGTCGCCGGCAATCACAATCTGGGCCGGCGAATTCAAATTGGCCGCGGAAACCACTTCGTTCCCGGCGGCCTCCCGGCAAATTTCATCCACGGCGCCGGCGTCAAGGCCCAGCAGCGCCGCCATGGCTCCCTGGCCCAGGGGGACGGCTTCCTGCATATATTGGCCGCGCTTGCGGACCAGGCGCAGAGCATCAGCCAATTCCATTGAGCCGGCAACCACCAGGGCCGAATACTCGCCCAGGCTGTGCCCCGCAACATAATCCGGCCGGATGCCCTTTTCTTCCAGCACCCGGGCCGCAGCAACGGAGACGGCAAGAATGGCAGGCTGCGTGTTGGCCGTCAACTGTAATTCTTCAGCCGGGCCCTCAAAGCACAGCTTCGAGAGCGCAAATCCCAGGGCGGCGTCTGCTTCCTCAAAAACTTCGCGGGCTGAGGAAAAATGTTCCGCCAGTTCGAGACCCATGCCGGGCGCCTGCGAACCTTGTCCCGGAAAAAGAAAAGCTATTTCGGACAAGAACAGATCTCCAAGTATGCCAGGATGTGGTTGGGTGCTTGCTGATTCGCAGCCCGTTCCAGGGCAGCCGCCCCTTGCTACCAGCGCACTAAAACCGATCCCCAGGTTACGCCCGCGCCAAACGCGGACATCAAAATCAAGTCGCCCTTCTTGATGCGGCCACTGCGCACGCATTCATCCAGGCAGATGGGAATGGAAGCCGAGGAAGTGTTGCCCACGCGATCGATGTTTGAATAAACCTTTTCCGCCGGGATTCCCATTCGCTCCCGCACAGCCTCTGTAATGCGCAGGTTGGCCTGGTGTGGAATAAACAGGTCGATATCGCCGGGCTGGAGGTTCGACTGCTCGATCACTCGCCGGGAAACTTCTTCCAGGCTGCGCACCGCCACCTTGAACAGCTCGTTCCCGCGCATCTTGATGAAGTGCTCATGCCCCTGGACGGTTTCACAGGTGGCCGGCCGTGCCGTCCCGCCGGCGGGAATGTAGAGGTGGTCCGCATAGGTGCCATTCGTATGGACTTCAGAGGCCAGAATGCCCGAGGAGGAATTGACGGCGCCCAGCACGCCCGCGGCAACGCCGTCTCCGAAGATCACGCAGGTGGCGCGGTCCTGATAGTCCAGATACCGGGAAAGCAGTTCGGCTCCGATCACCAGGGCGTATTTGGCCTTTCCTGTTTTGACAAACTGGTCCACCACCGTCAGCCCGAAAAGGAAGCCTGAGCAGGCGGCTGCCAGGTCAAAAGCGCAGCAGGTGCCGGCTTTCAGGTCCCGCTGGATGAGGGAAGCCGTGGCAGGCAAAGGCATGTCGGGGGAAATGGTTGAGCAGATGATGAGGTCAAGCTGTTCAGGTGTGACGCCGGCCATCTCCAGCGCCTTTTTTGCCGCCTTGACAGACAGCATTGAGGTGGTCTCATAGGGAGCGGCCTGGCGCCTCTCCTTGATGCCGGTACGCTCCGTGATCCATTTGTCGGAGGTGTCGACCAACTTTTCCAGGTCGGAATTGGTGATCACCTTTTCAGGCAGGGCCGAGCCCGTGCCCAGGAAACCCGTAGCAACCATGATGGCTCCTGATATGCTTTCTTAGTTCTTGCTGAGCGAAGCGAGGGCCAGCTCGCGCTCAATTTTCTCGTTGACCCTGCCTTCGGAAAATTCTGCGGCCACGCGAACGGCGTTCTTGATGGCGTTTGCATTTGACCCGCCGTGGCAGATGATGCAAACTCCCTTGACGCCCAGCAACGGGGCTCCTCCGTATTCGGAGTAATCCAGCCGCTTCTTCATCCGGGCGAAGGCCTTTCGCGAAAGCAGATAGCCGAGCTTCGATGAAAAAGTGCTCGCGAGCGACTCCTTCAGCAGGCTCGTCACCGTATCGACGATTCCTTCGCTGATTTTCAGCGCCACGTTGCCGATGAATCCGTCGGCAATAATGACTTCCACCCGGCCGTTGAAGAGGTCGCGGCCCTCGACGTTGCCGACAAAGTTTAGATTCAACTCGTTTAGACGCGCCAGAGCCTCGCGCGTTACTTCGTTGCCCTTGTGCGGTTCCGAACCGTTGGAGAGCAACCCCACCCGCGCCCTCTCTGCCCCAAAGATCACGCGGTAATAGATTTCGCCCATCACCGCGAACTGTTCGAGGTGCAGGGGCTTGCAATCCACGTTGGCGCCCACGTCCAGCAGGACGGAGGCCTTGCCGTTTTGCGACGAGGGAAAAACCTGGGCCAGCGCCGGCCGATCGACGCCCTCCAGCGTGCCCAGCAGAATCTTGGCCGTGGTCATCACCGCGCCTGTATTGCCGGCGCTGATCAGTCCGTCCGCTCTTCCGTCCCGGACCAGCCGGGCGGCCACGCGGATGGAGGAGTCGCGCTTGCGGCGGAACGCTTTGGCCGCTTCATCCTCCATGGTGACGGCCTCGGAGGCGTGGACCACTTCAATCTTCAGGCCTTCCGCGCTTCGCCGCGCCAGTTCCCGACGGAGCACATCCTGGGGGCCCACCAGCAGGACTTCCGCATGTCCCGCCTTCGCAGCCTGAATCGCACCCTCGATTTCAGGCACAGGAGCCGTGTCCGATCCCATTGCATCAACAGCAATCGCGCGCATGGTCTAAGAGCGCCCCCAGAGTGTTGATCTTTTTGAACGTGGCCAGGCAATGCCTGGACCCGAACTCAAGGCCGTCAGCCCGCTTCCTCCACCAGTATCACTTCCCGCCCGTTGTAGTGTCCGCAACGCGGGCATGCCTGGTGGGGCAACTTCGATTCATGACAGTTGGGGCACTCAGAAAGCGATTGCCTCTTCAGGTGGTCATGAGAACGCCGACGGTTGCGGCGCGCTCTTGAATGTCGTCGTTTGGGATTTGGCATCTCTCTGTTTCCTTCACATCAAGTTACCTTGCCGTCCGCAAGGTTGAATTTCTGCGTGGGAGCCGCGCCAGGCCGGCTGGCGGCCCACACACCAACCCCTTCAGCTGATTGTGGCCAGTCATCTGACCTAGTTTTTCTTCAAGAAAGCGAAGGGTGAATCTTCGTACTGCAAGGAACAATCGCATTCCTTGTCGTTGCGGTTTTCTCCGCACACCGGACAGAGGCCCCGGCAGTCAGGCCGGCAAACGATCTTCATGGGGACGGACAGGAGGACCTGTTCCCTCACCACGTCGGCCAGATTCACACCGTCGCCCGAAAAGAAGCCTATCATCAGTTCGTCTTCTACGATTTCGACTTCTTCTTCCAGGGCAATCTCTTCCATCGGCCGATAAGGCAGATCGAAATCAAGTGCAACCGGTATCCTGATTTGTTCCAGACACCGGTCGCAGGCGGCCTCCAGAGCTCCGGAAATGTGCCCGCGAACCCGAATCTCTTTTCCGGCCAGCTCAGCTTCGGCATTCACCGCTAAAGGTTCTGCCTGCCGGAACTTAGTCTCTTGAAAATCCAGAGCGCCGGGAGCATAGGTCTCTGATGCCGTTACCCGGTGAAGCTCCAGCTCCTGGAGGGTGATCAACACTTCAGCCTCACTCGTCCAAAACTATAATTATAGCCAGCAGGCCATGCGTGTCAAGAAACGCTGGCACAACAAGCACTTACTTTCAGCCCTCCAACCGGTCGGTAGCGCGCCCTGCGCGCCGCATTCCACAGGGGTTGCCCCCGGTGGGTTCGGTGCGCGCTCTCGCCATCCATCAGCTTCCCTCTTGAAATTATCGCCCGAGTTGAATACAGTCTCAACTCTTGGGTGAATAATATTAACAACAGGGTCAGTGTTGTGCGTGCGGAACTTCCTCGAACAAGCCTCGTCCGCTGGGCGTCGGTTTTCTTCAGTCTTTCCGTCCTCACCTATCTCTTCTCGATCGCCGTCACGCAGGCGTTCCTGGCCCTTGCGGGACTCCTTTTCGCTGTGCACCTTGTTCGCAACCGTCCCCCCATCAGCTTTCCGCGGGTCAAGCTGCCTCTGCTGCTTTTCTGCCTGTTTACTGTGATCTCGGTTTTTGGGGCCACCAATCCCGCCGCCGGCCTGTTTGCCGTGCGCAAGCTGGTCCTTTTCCTGATCATCCTGATGGCCGTGAACCTGGTTGTGAGCCGCCGGCACCTGGTCTGGCTCTGGAAGGGGTTGTTTGTTGAAGCTGCTTTGGTTGGCCTGATTGCGGCGGGGCAGTTTGTCAGGCAATATCGCATGGTCAGCGCGGAGCACCCGCACCACGTTTATGCCTACATGATCACCACGCGCATCACCGGGCTGATGGGTGACTGGATGAATTTCGGCGGCCAGCAGATGCTGGTCTTCATCCTTCTGGCGGCGTTCCTGCTGCTGGCTTTGAGGGCGGGTTGGATCTGGTGGGTGGTGGCGGCGGTTGTCGCCCTGTCGATTGTTCTCAACCTGACGCGCGGGGTCTGGCTGGGTTGTTTTTTTGCCATGGTCTACCTGCTGTGGCGCTGGAAGCCCAAATGGGTCCTGGCGCTTCCGGTGCTTGCGGTGGTGGCCTATCTTTTTGCGCCCCGGGTGGTCCATGAGCGTGTATGGCTGGCGCTCCACCCCACGCGCGATCCGGCGTTGTCCATCCGGTTTGAAATGTGGCGAACCGGTCTGAACATGATCAAGGCCCATCCCTGGGTAGGCGTTGGACCCAACAACATTCCGCAGGTGTATGATCTCTATCTCCCCCCGGGGCAGGCTCCGGAAGCGGGTTTCCATGACCATATGCACAACAACTTTATCCAGTTCGGCGCGGAGCGGGGCCTTCCGTGCCTGGTGGCCTGGATGTGGCTGATGGCGGCCTTCCTGTGGCAGATGTGGAAAGTTCGCCGCCGGTGCCGCGCCGGCCGATGGATGGTGGACGGAGCACTCGCCGCATGGCTTGCGTTCATGATGGAAGGCTTCTTTGAATTCAACTTCGGGACGTCACCCGTTCTGATGGTCTTTTTGTTTGTGGTCGCAACTCCTTTTGTGGTGGAACGGATTGAAGCCGCGGCCGGCGAGAAACCGGTGGCCCGTTAACTTCGGGTGGATAGCGCGAACCTCCGATCTTGAGGTCCGCGGTTTTTCTTTTCTGGATGATTCATGACGGCCAAGCGCCAAATGTTCCGCAGTTCGATGGTGGTGGGGATCTTCTCCTCGCTCGGCAGCCTGACCGGCATCCTGGTGGAAATCAGCATTGCCGCCAACCTGGGATTATCCAAGGCGTCGGACACCTTCTACGTGGCCTTCACGGTCCCTTACATCATGACCAACCTGATTTCCGCCACCGGCCAGTTTTCGCTGGTGCCCTTTTTCTCTTCGCTTGAAGCACAGCATCCGGAGGAGGAAGTCTGGCGCGGCTTCAGTTACGTGGCCAACATGGTTTTCCTCGGCCTCAGCGCCCTGGCCCTGCTGGGCGCGTTGGGCGCCCCCTGGCTCATTCGGGGCATCGCACCCGGATTCACAACGCAACAGGCGGAACTTGCCGCACACCTTGCCCGCTGGCTTTTCATCATCATCATCCCGGCCGGAGTGGCGGAAATCATGCGGTCGTTCCTGTTCAGCCGCCACCGCTTTGCTTTGCCCGCTTCGGCGAATTTCTTCCGCAACGCAACCGTGGTCCTCAGCGTCCTGTTCGGGTTCCAGCGCTTCCACTACTACAGCATTATCTTTGGGTATCTGGCCGGTTACCTGGTGCAGTTTGCGGTGCTGGGCGGCCAGCTTTTGATTTCATTTCCCGTCCGTTATTCCGTCAGCTTCAGAGGTTCGGGCGAAGCTTTTCGCAATCTGCGTGGAGCGGGGCTGACCCAGATGGCGACCGCGCTCTCCTGGCAGGGCGTGGTGATCGTGGAGAGGATCATCGCCTCCTTCCTTCCGCCCGGCACGCTCACGGCGCTCGCTTACGGCATGAAGATCATGAGCACCATCGCCGAGGTGTTGGCCGGAAGCGCCGGGACGGCCGCCCTGCCCAGACTCTCAATGGCTGTGGCCCGCAAGGCGGCTACCGAGGTCCGCAGCGCCTTGCGCGATACGCTGGAAATCAGCCTGGCGCTGGTGGCTCCTTCCATGGTCTTGTGCCTGATGCTCAGCCAGCACATCATCCGCCTGTTTTTTGAGCGCGGCCGGTTTACGCACGAAGCCGCGTCACTGATGGCGCTGGTCTTTTTCTACTATTGCCTGGGCCTGTTGCCTTACGCGGCCGTGCGCCTGATGAACTTCTACCTGTTTGCGCGCAACGACGCCGCAGCTTTCTTCCGGCTGGCCGCTTTCCAGTATGCGATGAACATTGGCTTCGACCTCTTCTATGTCGGGGTTCTCCACCTGGGCGCCAAAGGGATTCCGCTGGGCATGCTGACCTCCGTCCTCCTGGCCTGTGGGCTTGCCTGGCGCCGGGACCTTGGCAAAGTGCGTGAGGCGATCGACCGGACGCTGGGTATCTTCGCGCTGAAAGTAGCAGCCGGATGCGGCCTGGCCGCGCTGGCCATCTGGGGATTGAGTGTGTGGTTTTCGGCGCCGCAGAACGGGCTCGGCAACTTCATCTATCTGTGCATCACCTGCGGAGCCGGCAGCCTGGCCTACCTGCTGGTGCTGAGGGTTTCAGGCATCCTGTCCATTGCGCAGTTGAGATTGCTTTTCGAGCGCCCGGCAGGATCATAATGGACGGGATTTGCAGCGCGCGCACAGGCAACGGCACATTCGCCCGGAATGATGAGGCATGAGGGCTTATCGCATTCTTGTTGTCACCAATCTCTGGCCCACGGAATCCGACCCGGGCTACGGCAGCTTTGTGCAGGCGCAGATGGAATCACTGCGGCCGCTGGGCGTGGAGTTTGACACGCTGTTCATCGACGGCCGCGCCTCGCGTTGGAACTATCTGCGCGCAATCGGCCGCATGCGGACCCTGCTGCGGAAGAATCGGTACGATCTGATCCATGCGCACTTCGGGCTATCCGGCTGGGTGGCGCGATGCCAGTTCCGCGTGCCCGTGGTGGTCTCCTTCATGGGCGACGATGTTCTGGGGCGTCCGCGGCGCGACGGCAGCATCACGGCCTACGGCAGGTTTCTGCAGGTTTCAAGTTTCCTGCTGGCGCGGATGGTTGCGGCGAGCATCGTGAAAAGCCAGCAGATGAAATCGAATCTGCGGCTTGCTTCGGCCGAGGTGATTCCGAACGGCGTGGACCTCAACGCTTTCCGGCCGATCGAGCGCAGCGAGGCGCGCCGGGCGCTGGGGCTTGATCCGGCAAAGAAGTATGTCCTGTTCCCCTACGATCCCGCCGAGCAGCGCAAGCGTTATGACCTGATCCAGGCGGCGGTGGCTGAGGCGCAGGCCGGCGATCCCGCTATCGAGATCCTTCACGTCCGCGGCGTCCCGCGCCATCGCATGCCGCTCTACATGAACGCGGCCGACGTGCTGGTGCTGGCCTCGATTTTTGAAGGCTCGCCGAACGCCGTGAAGGAAGCGATGGCCGTCAACCTGCCCGTGGTGGCCGTGGATGTGGGCGACGTGCGGGAACTGATTGGCCACACCGAAGGCTGCTTTATGGTGCCGCGTGAGGTGAAGCCGATGGCCGGGAAGATCGCCGAGGTCTGCCGGCGTGCCGAGCGCACCCGGGGCAGGGAAGCGATCGCGCGGCTGTCCATCGAGAAGGTGGCGGAGCGGGTTGTGGAAGTCTACGCGAGAGTGGCGAGCGGGCGAGACTCCTGAGAGGTGTAATTTTTACTCGGTGTTCCATAATTGAACACTTTTTTTGAAAATCAAAATTTCGGGCCGTTAATTATCAATTAAATCTTTAATTATCAACAACTTCCATTTTTGGAATTTTTGTGACGAAAATCCCATACGTCCCATTTTGGGCCTTCCGGGCTGCCTGTAGGCTCTGATTGCAGCCTAGTTTGTGGCGGCCGGGGCCGGAAGGCAGTTGGCGGAAGGCGGAAAGCAGTAAACGGGAGGCAGCTTGTGAAGTATGAAGAGTGAGGGCTGAAGTATGAAATAGACCGACCGCTGTCATCTAGGGTTTTGCGGCGCGGGTGTGTGTGTCGTGGGTTTTGCCCCGGAGATCCTGCCGCGTAAGTTCAAGCCCCCGAAGCGGGGCGACCGATTTCAGCCCATGGCGCCAGCCGTGGGACTCCAGTCTGTCACCACCAACCCCAGCCGCTGAAAAGCATTATGGGGGGAGTCAGCAGGGGGGGACCGGGTAGCAAAAAGGCTGATGTTTGGGCGCCAAAACCTGAGAACTGACGGTCTTATGACGCTGGAACGACAAAAATCTGCGTTTCACACTCAGGTGATTACCCGAGGCGGTAATCGGTAATTTTAGACCCTGTTTTCATGAGAGTCTCCTATTGTGTCCTGCGGGGCAGAGCGTATGATTGCATACATCAGCAGAAGGGTCAGGGTCTGCGGGGGGGTGCTCCCGGGGATACCCGGGGGCGCAGGGTAGGAAGAACACTTAAAGGACGATATCTGTCGGCTGAAGTCAAGCCGGAGGTTCCAGTGGGTTGGCCGGGGATCTCGCACACAATGGGGAGGAAAACGATGGCAATGCAGTCTGAGAAAACGGGCGGTCTGAAGCTTTCTGGCGGCAGCCCTGGAGTTGCGGCAACGGAAAAGCCAAAGGGGCAGGAGGAGCTGGGCCTGTGCCTGGCCTTGGTGGTTCTGCTGGCGTGGGCGCTGTTTGTCGCCGTGCGTGCGGTGGACTGGTCAGCGGTGAGCCACACGTTCGGAGTTTTACTGGCCTGGTTTCGGTGAGGGGGACGCCCCTCCGGGCAATCCGGAGGGGCCGCAAGGCCGCAGGCACCCTCTGAAGTCTGGCAGCGCAGAGTTGTTCTGTTAATCTCCGGCTCTTTTCCACTCAAGCCCCCGAAGCGGGGCGACCGATTTCAGCCCATGGCGCCAGCCGTGGGACGCCTTCCGATCACCACCCATCCATTCCCCGAAAATCGGTAGGCAGAAGGCAGTAGGCGGAACCCTGAAAGCCCTCAGGAACAACAGGCCGGATGGCTGTAGGCCGCAAGGCCGCAGGCAGCTTCTGTAGGGTGAAGTCTGGTAGCGCAGATTTGTTCTGTTAATCTGCGACTTTTTTCACTCAGGCCCCCGAAGCGGGCGACAGATTTCAGCCCATGGCGCCAGCCGTGGGACCGGATCCGGATACCAACTGTACGTATCAGACTCAAGTGATACCCCAGGCGGCGATGAGGAATTCTTAATCCATTTTTCATGAAACTACCCTATTGCATTCCGTGCGGCAGCGAGAGTATTCTTCCAACTATTAGCTGAAATAATATGTTCTGCGGGGTTTGTGCCTGAGTCTTTCCGAGGTTGTGGCGGCTGGGGCCATCTTCTAATAGCGGCATCTGTCGGCGGAAATCGAGCCTGTTCCTGTGGAGGAGCCTCCGGGTCTGCTCGGGATCTCACACACGCAGTGGAGGTGAAGGATGGCGACGGAGCCGGATAGTTGGAACAGTCTGGTGATTCCTCGCGACCGCCCCGGAGGCCGGGCAAGGCCAAAGCCAAGAAAGAGGCACGATGATATGTACCTGTGCGTGGCTTTGGTGGTGCTGATCGCGTGGGCCTTGTTGTCTGTCATTTTCTAAGGCAGGCTCTCCCTGCCGCGCATCGGGAACAGGCCGTGGGGCAACAGAGGTAGCGCGGTCCTCCGGTTTTTGAGGTTCGCTACTTCTGACGGCTGAAAGCCGTTTTCCAAGACGTTGTAGCCCTCTTCAGGGGGAGAGGGTTCTCAGAGAAACGGGACGATCTGTGGGGCTTTTGTAGTAGCGCCGGGCCTCAGCCCGCCATTGGCTGGCCAATGTGGCGAGGTAAACTCGCCGCTACGC
>JBAUWE010000585.1:0-10047 GCA_049583595.1 Terriglobia bacterium | reverse complement strand
GGGCGTTGGTGTGGTCCATCACGATCTTCAGATAGCCAGATGACAACGGGAGGGCAGAAACATGAAATCGCGCCGGCAGTTTCTGGGTGTGATTGGAGCGGGGCTGGCGGGAGCGGTGGCTCCCGTGACGGAAAGCATCGCCGCGCAGCAGGGGCGGCCTTTTCCCGGGCCGTTCGGGCTGGAACTTTACAGCCTTCGTCACCAGATCAAGACGGGCGACGTGGCCAGTGTGAAGGCAGCCATGGCCTACGCCAAAAAGGTGGGTTACACGGAGATGGAGGCGCCTTCGCTTTACGGACTGAGTGCGCAGGAATACCGCTCGCTTTCGGACGAGGTGGGTCTGCCCTGCACCAGCATGATGGCCGAATATGACCAGTTCACAACCGAACTCCGCACCATCGCCGCAAACGCCCATACGCTGGGCGCCACCAACGTGGTGAATGCCTGGATTCCGCACCAGGGGCCTTTTACCGTTGAGCTGTGCCGCGAAACCGCCCGCCTTTACAACGAGTGGGGCAAGAAGCTCCGCGCCGAAGGGCTGCACTTCGCCCACCACACCCACGGCTACGAATTCCAACCCTACCAGGGAAAGCCGCTGTTTGACATGCTGCTCGAGGAAACCCATCCCGAGGACGTCAGTTTTGAGATGGACATCTTCTGGGTGGCCGATCCCGGCCATGACCCCGTTGCTTATCTCAAGAAGTACCCGAACCGCTGGCGGCTGATGCACCTGAAAGATATGAAGAAGGGCCCGCCCACCCACAACTACACCGGCGACGAGCCGGTCAGCTGGGACGTGGCGATCGGCACCGGCCGCCTGGACATGCCCGCCATCCTGCGCGAAGCCGAGCGAGTGGGCGTCAAGCGCTTCTACGTGGAAGACGAAAGCGACCAGGCCCACGACCAGATTGTCAAAGACCTTCATTACCTCAAAACCGTCCGCATATAGAGTTCAGAAGCAGATTGTTCAGGACGCCATAAAGGGTCGGCCGTGGTGCGCGCATGAGGCTCTGGCACTGTAACTTTCCGCTGGCGTAAAGGGTCAAAAAAGGGCTAGCTTGGTGGGAAGGAATGGCTTCGGCGGGGCTCCGGTTTGTTTTAGGTTTGTTTTAGGTTTGTTTTTTCAGCCCTCTAGTGTTTTCAACAAGATCGGTAGCTTTGTTTTAGGTTTGTTTTGCCATTTCTCCGGTTTGTTTTTTAGGCCGATACTTTATTATCAACAACTTCTCCGCTTTGTTTTTTAAAAAACGTGTTTTTTTGTCCCACAATTTTAGTTCCAAAATCGTGGTTCCATATTTTCAACTATTTACGGCTAAATTAATAGTCTTATCAGACTGTTTAATCCCGCCGCCACCTCGCCCCAAACCGGCGGCCGGAAAGCGATACTTAAGTAGACTACACTAATTGCCCCCGAATGTCAAGAGAAATCCCTGTGGTGGGCGGATTAGGGCAGGTTTGCGGTTCGATTTTCCATCTGACACCTCTACACTGCTCCTGATTAGAATCCCTTGATTCCCGCAGCAAGCCGGGACGCAGCCGATCGAGTGGACTCCGGGGACGAGACGACGGAGGAGAAAGTGCCGGAAGAATCGATTGAAGCAGGGGAGGTTTCATGCCACGGGACCACACCACCAGGGCGCACGAATGAACCCATGCACAGGCCCCGCTCGGAGCGCCGGGAACCGCTAACCCAGTTGACCCTTGCATTCAGCGGCGGCCAAGTGTATGTTAAGCGGCAATCGGCGATTGAAAACGGAAATCCCAGAAAAACGCTGTGGCTTGTTTTGCCATCGGCCACGTGTACGGACCGCCTGCGAAGGCTATGTGGTAACTGTTGGCAAAGCCCGGCAGCTAGGAGGATCTATGGTTCGCACTGACTTGATGCTTCTCGTTGTCTTTGCCTGTTCGACCATTGCCGGCTCAGAGGTAGTCGGGGGCCAGCCTCTCACCCAGGCGTCTTCGAGAAGTAAGACTTCTGTAAGCCATGTGACAGTCACTGGCCCAGCCAAGACCGTTAAGATTACTAAAACACTCCAGCTGAGTGTCTCGGTTCAACCGCGCGGGGCGGCGCGACGCGTGAGGTGGGCCAGCAGCGATACGGCCCGCGCAACGGTAAACGCAGCAGGTCTGGTCACCGGCGTCCGGACGGGCACGGTATCCATCACGGCTACGAGCACGGCCGACTCGCGCAAGACGGGCTCGATAGAGATCACGGTTCAATGTCCCGCGCCGCGAGCTGTGGCCCGCAGCAGCAATGGCGACGTTACCTGGCAAAACTGGGTAAGAGACCCCGGCTGCTTTGATTACGTTGTCACCCGGGACCTGGTGCAAGGCAGCGGCGTGCTGACCATCCAACCGGGAACCGTGGTGGGTTTCAAGAACGATGTGGAAATGGTCGTCACGCGTAACGGGGCATTGTCCGCAGTGGGCGACGCCGGGCAGCCCATTCTTCTTACCGGGACGGAGAAAGTACGGGGCTACTGGCGCGGCCTTCGCTTTACGGACAGCGGCAGCGCGATGAACCGCCTCGACCACGTGACCATCGAATACGGCGGGAGCCGGCGTGTCAGCTTCAACCAGGCCGCCAACCTGGCCATAACGCATGGCAGCTCCACCGGGCGAAGCCGGGTGAGTGTGAGCCATACGATGCTTCGGGAGAGCAACGGCTACGGCCTGTTTGTGCGCGCCGAAGATGAATTAGCCGGCTTCACGGGGAACACCCTGACGAAAAATGCGCTCGGTCCAGCTTACGTGGCGCCGCCCGTCGTCGGCGCTCTCCAGGCCGGCAACAAATTTACCGGGAATGACGCCGACTTCGTGAGCGTGCCGGCGGGCGGCGGCATCAACAACATTCGCCGCAACGCGACGTGGCATAACATCGGCGTGCCCTACCAAATTCTCGCCGGCGCGCCCAACGAGCTGACCGTGGAGGAACGCGCGGTGCTTCGCATTGAGCCGGGAGTGGATGTGCGCTTCGGGGCCGGCGTCGGCATGAGCATCTTAAAAGGGAGCTTCCTGGTGGTCGAAGGCGCTCCGAACAATCCGGTCTCTCTGCACGGCGACAACACACAGTGGCGCGGGATCCGCGTCCATGACAGCTCCGCCTATTTTGACCATGTCGCGATCGACGACGCGGGCAGCGCCAGGTGGTCGGGGACGCGGGAGCCCGGAGCGGTGACCATCATGGCTTCGAATGGCGGAATCAGCAAGGCGACTTTTGGTGCAGGCGTGTCGACCGGCGGTGCTCGCTACAGCGCGGTCTTCACGCATAGCGGAACCTTCGGATCGGGCTGCCCCGCGCAAGTCTTCGTCCCGCCGCCCGACTCCGTGGGGGACCACTGCAACGCAAAGGGCGTCGTCCGACCTCCAGTGGCTCCCGGACAAGGACGCTAGACCTCAGCAAAACCGGATCAAACGTCTCCAGCCCTGGCTGAAGGCGGAACGCGAGGCCTGCCTCCCTGAAGTCGCACGGATCGCAAAACCCGCGACGTGTGCGCCGCCCTCGGCGATGGCCCCTTATGCGAACGCGAGGTTGACGTTCTCGATGGCTTCGTCGATCTCTGCCGTGCTCTTAAAGCCGACGGTGACGGAATCAACGCGGGCATGGCGGAAGGCGAACTTCATGGCTTTCCGGCGGTCCTCACGCTGGGTGAACTGGCCCTCGCCCGCCAGCTTCATGCTGATGATGCCCAGGCCTTTCTTGCGCGCCTCTTCCACGTTCCTGACCACCACCGGCACATTCCCCAAGCCCCGCGTGTTGTAATCTTCAGCGTCCATGCGCACGCCCTTGTGGTTCATGCGGATCATTCCCACCTGGAGCCACTTTTCTTCCGGAACCTGCCGCAAGGCCGGCAGGCCGTGGACCGACGCGCCGCGCACCCGCACAATGTCCCGATGCTGCGCTTCGGAAATACCGTCCTGCCAGTGCAGGCTGGCGGTGGGCCAGTCGGCATAGTGCTGGTAGTGGAGCAGGCAGATATCGAAATAGTCCGTGTTGGCCAGCTTGCGCAACTCGTCGATCTTCTTCATGGGATCGACGCCCTGGCTGGTGGTGACCTTGGTCATCAACTGATAGCTGTCACGCGGAATGCCCTTGAGCGCAATGCCGAGCATCCGGTGCATGTCGCCGTAAGACTCCGCCGTTTCAAAGAAGCGGATGCCGTGGTCGTAAGCGTAGCGGACCTGCCGGGTAAATTCCTCCTGCCCCAGGTTGCGCTGCACCCGCCCGCCCATGGTGCCGGTACCAAAAGCAAGCCGCGTCACCTTCAGGCCGGACTTGCCCAGCGTCACCATGTCCGTCGCCGTTTGCTTTGCCGCTTTCAGCCCCAGGCTTCCGGCGCCCGCCAGCGCCGTTGCGGCCAGTCCAGTTTTCAGAAAATCACGTCGGGAGAAGTTAACCATTGCCTCACCTCCATTGCCCCGCATCTTACCACGGGTTGGCCCCGGATGTTTGTAAAGTGTAAAGTCTTGAACATGTCGGCTCCCCTTCCCTCTGCCGCGCAAAGCCGCCCACCTCTCCGCCCGGGTTTGCTCCCTGCCATGTTCCAGACCCCGGCCGCTGGCTTACTTTTTTCTCCGGCCGCATGCTAAGCTGAAAATGCAGCCTGAAAAGGGGGAAATTCAGCATGGAAACCAGAAATCCGGTACTGAAATCGCGCACGTTCAGCGGATATGCGAGGCCTTTGGAGCTGGACGAAAGCATGACCATCCAGGGGACCGTGAACAAGACGGGCATCCTGCTGCTGCTGGCCTTTGCGTCAGCGGCCTGGGTGTGGCAGATGTTTTACACCTCGGGCAACACCTCCACCGTCGGCCCTTACGTGATGGTGGGAGCGATCGGCGGGCTGATTGTGGCGCTGGTGACGATCTTCAAGCAGACCTGGGCGCCCATCACCGCTCCGGTCTACGCGCTGCTGGAAGGGCTGGTGCTGGGCGGCGTCTCCGCCATGTTTGAGGCCCTCTATCACGGCATCGTGATGCAGGCTGTGGGCTGCACGTTCGGGGTTCTGGCCTGCATGCTGCTGGCTTACAAGAGCGGTCTGATTCGCGCCACGGAGAAATTCAGGACGGGCGTGATTGCCGCCACGGGCGGGGTGATGCTGGTCTACGTGGCCTCATTCGTACTGGGCTTTTTCGGCGTGCAAGTCCCGGGGATTTTCGGCAACGGCCCCATCGGCATCCTGTTCTCGCTGGTGGTGGTGGGCATCGCCTCGCTGAACCTGGTGCTCGATTTTGACGCCATCGAGCGCGGCGCGGCGGCCGGCGCTCCCAAGTTCATGGAATGGTTTGGCGCCTTCGCGTTGATGATCACCCTGGTGTGGCTGTATCTGGAAATCCTGCGGCTGCTCTCCAAGTTCCAGAGCCAGCGGTGAGGCTGCGAACCCGTTCGATCGGGGCTGGGCAAGAGCCGGTGGCATCAGGCCTCTCATCTGGAAGGGAGCAGGAACTGCTGCGGCCTTGCTGCACGGGAAATTGCAAGGGAGAAAGCAAATGGGTCAGCCTTTCGACAAACTGTTTGATGCGCGCGGCATGAACTGCCCCATGCCCCTGGTCAACGCGCGAAAAGAGGCCGGGAAACTGGATCTCGGACAGGTTCTGAAGGTAATGGCCAGTGACCGCGGTTCGGTTGCCGACTTCCAGGGCTGGGCCAAAATCGCCAAAAATGTGGAATTGCTGGGCCAGGAAGAAGAGTCCGTGGACGGCGCAAACGTCTACGTCCACTACGTCAAGCGAATCGCCTGAAGGGCAGTGACTCAGTTTGATTCGTGGCACGGGCGTCCCCGCCCGTGTTCGGGCCAAAAGACACGGCCAAGATGGCCGTGCCACAAAAGAGGGGGTGCGCCCATGGGAACCGGCTTTGATACCAGAGCGGGCCAGGATAAATCCCGCGTCGAGGCACTGGAAGAAAAGGTACAGGAACTTACCCGGCGCCTCGCGGACCTGGAGGAACGCGCGCCGGAAGACCGCGTGGCGATCGTCGTCTTTTCAGGCGACCTGGATCGCGTGCTGGCCGCCTTTGTAATCGCCACGGGCGCAGCGGCCATGGGCCAGGAAGTCAGCATGTTCTTCACCTTCTGGGGCCTCAGCGTTCTGAAGAAAGGTTCGGAATTTTCCGGCAAAACGTTCTTCCAGAAAGCCATGGCCATGATGTCTCCGTCTTCAAGCCTTGACCTTCCTGTCTCCAAAATGAATTACTTCGGCGTGGGCGCCAAGATGCTGCGCTCGATGATGAAGGAGAAGAACGTCAGCTCGCTGGAAGACATGATCGCACTGGCCCGCGAGCTGGGCGTGCGCGCCATCGCCTGCGAAATGTCACGCGACGTGATGGGCATCCATGATTCGGAGCTTGTCGATGGGCTTGAACATGGCGGCGTCGCAAGCTTTCTTGCCGACTCACTGAAGTCGCGCACCAGCTTGTTTATCTGATTCTTAAGACCTTGCGAAACCGTCATCCTGAGCGCCAGCGAAGGATCTGCTTTTGACCGAATTAGCGAAAAACCCTGAGCGGCGCGGCCCACGCCAACGCCACCCACTTACCGCAGCGTGACGATGGTGGCGCCCCAGCCACCCGCCTGCTCAGGAGCATCGGCATAAGACACAACGAACGGAGTGCGCGAAAGCACGGCGCGGACTATTCGCCGCTGCACGCCGATGCCGCGCCCGTGAATGATGCGCAGGTTCTTCAGCCCCAGGCTTCGGGCTTCTTCCAGGTAGGCCTCGACCACAGCTTCCACTTCCCGCGGCTGCACCGCGTGCAGATCAAAAACATCCGTGATGGGGATGCGAACGGGTTCGTCGTCAGGAGGCATGGCGTTTCCGGCATTATCCTAACACGGGGTAAGGCGGAGCAGCCGTTGGCGAACAAGGCTCCGAAAGCTCGGACGGCTCCCTGACAAAACCCGGCGGGCTGTTATAATCACAAGTCATGCGTCCGGATTTCACGGGGATTGTTTTTCAGGATCCGTCGAAGGCAGAAAGCAACGTGGAACGCCTGGCGGCGCGGCTGGCGCCGGAGCTGGCGGCCCCTGTTGCATCGCTGCTGGCGCATTCGCCCGATCCCGACGGAGCGCTGAATCTGCTGGAACGCTACGTAACGGGCGCCCCGGACGATGTGCTGGCAGACCTGGCTCGCTATCCCACCGCGCTGACTTACCTGGTGGCCATTTTCGGCCACAGCATCTTTCTGGCGGAAAGTTTTTTCGCCGACCCTTCTCTTCCGGCGCAGTTTGCCCGCGACCGCAAATTCACCAAGCTGAAATCACGGGAAGAGCTGATGCAGGACTACGCGCGGTTTTCCACCACGCATCCGGACCCGTGGCTTTCGGCGCAACTGGCGCGCTTCAAGCGTCGGAACTATCTGCGCATTGTGCTGAAAGACGTTCTGGGACTTTCCACGCTGGGCGAGATCACGCTGGAACTTTCCATGCTGGCGGACGTGATGCTGTGGAATGCGCTGATCTTCTGCGATCAGGAACTGGAGAAGCGCTACGGCCAGCCGCAGTATCGCGACGCGCAGGGCCGCATTGTGCGGAGCGGTTTCAGCATCGTCTCGCTGGGAAAACTGGGCGGCAACGAACTCAACTACAGTTCTGATATCGACCTGCTGTTCCTTTATGAAAAGGACGGCGAGACGGCGGGCGGCAGCGAGCCGGATTCCATCATCACCAACAAGGAATATTTTGTTCGCCTGGCCCACGCCATCACCCGCACCATCACGCAGTCCACGCCCCAGGGCCAGGTGTTTCGAGTGGACCTGCGCCTGCGTCCCGAAGGCGAAATGGGCGACCTAGCGATCAGCCTGAAGTCGGCGCTGGAGTATTACGCCCGGCGGGCGCGCGAGTGGGAACTGCAGATGCTGATCAAGGCCCGGCATTCCGTGGGGCAGACCCGGGTGGCGCGCGAGTTTCTGCGGGGGGTGGAACCGCACATCTACGGTTCTCCGGCTGACTTTGCCGCCGTGGAGGCGGTGCTGCGGTCGCGCGAAAGAATATCAAAAAAGCTGGACCACAGCCGCAGCAGCGCCATCGACGTCAAGCTGCACGAGGGCGGCATTCGCGACATTGAATTTCTCACCCAGTGCCTGCAACGGCTGCACGGCGGCGAAGACCGGTGGGTCAGGTCCGGCGGAACCCTGCTGGCGCTGCGCAAGCTGAATGACAAGGGATGGATCAGTGACCGCGATTACGCGGCCCTGGTGAGCGCCTACGAGTTTCTGAGAAACGTGGAGCACCGCGTCCAGTTTGAGCTGGGGCTCCAGACCCATCGGCTGCCCACCGACGACGACGCGCTGGACCGTCTGGCCCGGCGCACGGGAATCGAGAGCAGCAGGTCGCCGGGAAAGAAACTGCTGCGAAAGATCCAGAAGGCCTTCGCCACAGTCAAAGAGATCCACGAGCGCATTGTGCGGACGGATACCAGCCCGGTTCCGGGAACCGTCTATGCGCTGAAACCCCTGATCGCGCCCGTCGGCGATCACACTCCGCACTCCTATAAATCATTGCTGGAATACCTGGACGCCCAGGCCCCTGAGCTTTCCGCGCTGGTGAGGGAAGCGAAGCTGTCGGACCGTACCCGCAAGAGCGTGGCTCGACTGTTCGGCGCGCTGCTGGCTCATCCGGAGGGATTCACTTACGCACGCCAGCAGCCCGCATGCGTGGAGCAGGCCATCAAGGTGGGGGCCTCGAGCGACTACCTGACCGGATTGCTGGTCCATCATCCGGAGGATATTGCCGCCCTGGACTGCCGCGATGTCCCCCACCAGGTGCGCGAAGATCAGCCGGAAATGGACATGAGACTGGAAAGAGCGATGACCCTGGAGCCTTTCGCCTGGGTAACAGAAGGAGTGTTCGACGTTCGGGAAAAGATGGCCCTCCTGCGGCGGAACTTCCGGGCCACAGTGCTGGAATTGGGCGCTGCCGATCTGAGGGAACTGGGTGACATCTATTCTCGTCTCGAACGATGGAGCGAACTGGCTGGCCGATCGGTGGCCAGCGCCCTCTCGATCGGGCAACAAGCATTGGAAGTGGCGGCGCAGGCCGAGTCCCTCAGCATGACCCAGGCGCCGTTTGTGATCCTCGGCCTCGGCCGCCTGGGATTGAGCGAGTTCGACCTGGCCTCGGACGCTGACCTGATGTTCGTTGCGCCGGCGGACACTCCGAGGGAAGAAGTCGCCCACTGCATGCGGCTGGCTGAGAAGGCTATCGAAGTGCTTTCCAGCTACACACGCGACGGTACGCTGTTTGTGGTGGACACGCGCCTGCGGCCCCGCGGGCAGGAAGGCGAGCTGGTGCCGACGCACACTTCGCTGCTGGGGTACATCAAAGAATCCGCCCAGGTGTGGGAAGCGCTGACCTACCTGAAGGCCTGTCCGCTGGCGGGGAACGAGGAACTGGCCCGTAAACTGGCGGATGACATCGCCGCAGAGGTGATGAACCGCTTCCAGAACCACCCCGACCTTGAGGGCGAGCTGCAGATGATGCGGCACCGCCTGGAAAAGGAAAAACACGTGCCGCCCGACAACACCAAGACGGCCCCCGGCGGCTATTACGACGTGGACTTTGCGGTTTCCTGCCTTCGCCTGCGGCATCGCGTGCCGGCCCAGCCCGGAGCCAACATGGCCGCCCAGATTGAGGCGCTGCGTTCCGCTGGCGCGCTGAGCAAGTCGGATTCCGACTCGCTTCGCAAGGGAGCCGCCTTCTTGCGGACCGTCGACCATGCCGTCCGGCTGGTGACCGGCAAGGCGGCGGAAGGATTGCCGGCGCACGTTGGACACCGCGAGGCGGTTGAAAACCTGGCGCGGCATTGGGACCTGGTGCCGCCCGGGGCGACACTGGCCGAGAAACTGAAAGAGGCCCAGCAGGAAGTCCGCTACGTTTACCGGCGAATGATCGGTTCCGACTAACCATCCATTTTCAAGCCTGCTCTTAACATGTTGATAACAATCCTGAAAGCCGTTTTCAGCGGACTTTATTGGCAGGGTGCCTCATCGCTTGACAAAAGGCGAATAAAAAGCGAAAATAGGCCCATCGTCATTTAAGGAGTTGGGGC
>JBAUWE010000584.1:0-9664 GCA_049583595.1 Terriglobia bacterium | reverse complement strand
GTACCATGGATTCACGCGCCGCGCGAAGCGCCAGCTGGCGATGCTCCGGCGAGTTGACCTGCGACATGGGAATCCTGTTGAAGGGAACGTCGGCTTTGGGATCGAACATGCCCAGGCGCATGCGGGCCGTAAACAGCCGCTTCACCGCCGTATCGATTTCACTTTCCTTGATCAGCCCATCATGCACGGCCTTCACCAGGGTGACGTATTCGTTGCCGCAGGTGGTGTCTGTGCCGGCCTTGACGGCCAGGGCGGAAGCATGCTCAAGGTCCGGAGCATAGTGGTGCCCGGTAAAAATATCATCCACGGCGCCGCAGTCGGAGGTGACGTAACCATGGAACCCCCACTCATCACGCAGAGTTTTTTGCAGCAGAAAAGTGTCTGCGCAGGCGGGCGGCCCGTTAATCGCGTTGTAGGAGCACATGGTGGAATCCGCATGCGCATCCACCAGCGTGGCGCGGAAAGCCGGGAAGTAGGTGTCTTCGATATCGTAGGGAGAGGCCTTGGCGTTGAAGCCGTGGCGAAGAGGCTCGGGGCCGCTGTGTACGGCAAAGTGCTTGGGCGTTGCCACCGCCTCAAGATATTTCGGATTGTTGCCCTGCACTCCCCGGACAAACGCCACTCCCAGTTGCGAGGTGAGAAAGGGGTCCTCGCCGTAAGTCTCCTGGCCCCGCCCCCAGCGCGGGTCGCGGAAGATGTTGATGTTGGGAGACCAGAAGGTGAGCCCGAAGTAGATGCTGTGATTGCCCTGGCGCTGCGCCTGGTTGTATTTGGCCCGGGCTTCGGTGGAGATGACCCGGCCCTCCCGGTGGATGAGGCCCGCATCCCAGGTGGCGGCCATGCCCATGGCCTGCGGAAACACCGTGGCGTAGCCGGAGCGCGCCACGCCGTGCAACGCCTCGTTCCACCAGTCGTAGGACGGAACGTGGAGCCTGGGGATGGCGGGAGCCGTGTGCTGCATCTGGAGGACCTTCTCCTGGAGCGTCATGCGTGAGACCAGATCGTTCACACGCCGGGAAATGGGCAGCGAGGGGTCGAGATAGGGAGCACGGGCCTCTTGGGCGGGCGGCCCGCCGGCCATGAGGCTTGCCCCGCATAACAGAAACATCAAAAGCGCCGTGGCAGGGGCGAAAAACTTCGGTCTGTGCAACATGATGGCCTCCCTCCTGGAGTGGAAAAAAAGCATATGCCAGCCGTGAGGCTGTTGCAAGCCTGAAAGGGCTTGCCGGAGCAGGGCGCTTCCTGCGTTTTTTCTGAAGCGATCCGGCGCTTTACCCGGAAGCATGTGGGTGACTCCGGACCGAGGGTGTTTTTCTCCAGGCTTTTGAAAACGGCAAGCGCTTTCTGCCGCCGGCCGCGTTGGTTGCCGGCGAGAGAATACTGAGCAAGGGTGTTGTGCAAAGAGTTGGGAAGGAATCTGGCGGGCCAGACCTTTTGAGGCGCTTTGCGTCCACGACAGGCGGTGGTCCGGGAATCTATCGGAAAGCTCTGGCAGAAGGAGCGGCGACCGGACCCGCCGGGCCTGGGGTGAGGAATGGATGCCTGAAAGGCGGCGCAGTCTGTTCGGCAGATCAAAGGACCGCTAAGTTGTGGAAAGAAGAACAAGGGCCAGGATCCCGATCAAAATTCCGACCGCACCCTGCCATGCGACCTTTTCTTTGAAAAGGAGTATTCCGGCGATGGCCACAACAATCAAGCTGCCTCCGGTGGTAATCGGGAAAACGATTTCTCCCGGGGCCCCCCGTTCGAGGGCGAAGGCGGTAAAAAGTGTTCCGGCAAAGCTGCAGGCGCCCATGGTGGCTGCAATCAGGAATTCTTTTCGGGTCGGCCTGATTCCGGCAGCCATGACGACGGGGATGGTCAGCAGGAAGCCGCAAAAATAATATCCCGCGATGAACTGGTAGTGGAAGGCGTCGGAGAGGTTGTTTTCGGCAAGCACCTTCAGGCCAAAGGGGCCCATGCCGTTGCAGATGAATGCAACCAGCATCAATTGAATCCACCGCTGACGGGCATCAGTTGCCAAGGTTCACCTGGTTCTGTGAAGCAGCTTGTTTCTCCAGCCGCTCTTCAGCCTTCTTGTCCTGCCACAAGAGATAGATCGAGATTCCCGTTAACAGGAGCACAACAACAATTCTCCGGGTCAGACGCTCGTGGTAGATAACAATCGAACAAACGGCCGGAACAATCGCTGACAAGTTGATGATGAGCCAGCTTGTTGAGATTTTTCCGTAGTGTATTCCTGTCTGAAACGCCAGGCCGGCGACTGCGGCAACCATTCCAAAGGGGAGTGCGATCCAATAGACCTTGGCCGGGACCGCAAAATTAGCATGCTCAGAGATGACGACGAAGCCGCAAACAAACAGGCAGGCCCAGAAAAACAGCAGCATGTAGAGGGATCGGGGCCGGCATCCGCGATTATCGGCGATTTTCGCGAACACACCCAGCATGCCATAGCACACCAGGGCCGCGATCATGAAAAAGTAGCTCCAATTCATCTATATCCCCAGAGACCATGTTGCGCGACTGATTTTCACCTCAGCGGTGGATGCTGTCAAGCGCAATCAGCCCCGGTTGGACGCTGAACATACAAGATGCTGAACGGGATTCTCACTTGATAAGTTCATATATTCGGACAGACCTTTGAGGGTTTGGCACTCACGCCTTGACATGGGGCGGAGGGATGAGCACGATGGAGTTGCTTTTCCTGGCGATGAAGCCGTTTCTCTCCCGCAGGCTCAGGCCGGGTTGCTCTTCCTGAAGCTTGCAGGGTGATAAAAATGAGGTTTCCAATGATGCAGAATATTCATTTTGCGACTGAACAGGGCTGCACAATTTCTCAGGGTGCCGGGCGGGAATGCCGGCGGACGCGGCGATCGGAGAGATTGGCATTGACTCTCATGCTGATGGCAATTTTGTCGCTGGCCCCGGCCTGCACGCAGTCGCGCTCTATGGCGTCCGGGTCCGCCAGCCTTACGGTCGATACGTCCCATCCCATGGGTCCCATTGACCTGACGCGATATGCGCTGGGCCAGGGAGGGCTTTCTGACCAACCGATGTTTGACAGCGAGGTTGACCAGATCCGCCAGCTTCATCCGCAGCTGATCCGGTTGTTCGTGCAGGAATATTTCAATTTGTATCCTGGCCACGGCAAATACCACTGGACGACGCTGGACAAATCCATTGAGACGATCCTGGCTACCGGCGCCAAGCCACTGATGTGTCTCTGCTTCAAACCCAAAGTGCTCTTTCCAAAGGTTGATGACAAAATCGTTCAACCCAACAGCTACCCTGAGTGGGAACAGTTGGTCGAGCATCTGGTGAGGCACTGCAACGTCGAGAAAAAATATGGGATCCAGTACTGGGAAGTGGGCAACGAAGTGGACATCGGAGAAAGTGGAGGGTCGCCGTACAAATTCACCCCCGATGAATATACGCAATTCTACAGTCATACCGCTAGCGCCATCCTTCGGGCCGACCCGCAGGCCAAAGTGGGCGGGCCGGCGCTGGCCAACTACCACAGTCCGATCGGCACGGCGTTGATCAACTACGCCGGCACAGGGAAAGCACCGCTTTCATTCTTTTCCTGGCACATTTACGATAGCCACCCGGACGTCTATGTCAAATCGATCAGAATGTTCAAGAAGGAACTGGGCGAGTATCCACGCCTGAATCACGTAGAAACGGTGATTGATGAATGGAATATGTCGCTTTCAAATCCTGACCTGAATCCCTCTTTCCAGCCCGCTTTCGTGCTTCAAACAACGGATGATTTTTTGAAAGAAGGCTTATCTCACTCCGCGTACTACCACATCCGGGGCTACTACGTTGACCCGAACCTCTTTGCGCCGTTCATGTCGCCGCAGGGCACGATGTTCATGGCGCACTGGTGGAACACCATGCCTCAGTACGACGGGCTTTTTGATCAGCAAGGGCGCATACGCCCTGCCTATTTTGCTTTCAAGTTGCTCAGCTTGATGCGCGGCGAGCAATTGCAGGTTTCCGGGACAAAACCTGGCCTGGGGGCTCTTGCCGCGAGGAATGGCCCGTGGATTAATCTTATTCTCTGGAGTTTTCCGGCAAAGGGTGGATCCGGGGATACCCAGGTCACCGTGGACCTGAGCTCTGTGCCGAAGGGCCGTGTCAGGCTCGTGCGGCTCAATCCAACAGCTTCGGTGAACAACCTGGAGCAAATTTCAAACGAACAGGTGGATCCTGGATCTTCTCACCTGCTGACGGTGAATCTCAATCCCTACGACGTCTACTGGGTTGAAGTTGACGTCGAGAAGTGAGAAGACCGCAGACCCGGTGAGGGCGGCCGCCAAACCTCGGAACTGACGGAAGCCCAGCCCCCTCAGTAACGAACCACAACCTCATAGTTCTTCTGATCGGGTTTCCTGATCCTCACCCATTCTTTGGCCGCGTCGAAGTCCGTCCAGTTTTGCCCGTTGACGGTCACCGACCGCATGGGCTTTGCCTGTGGATCGCGAAATCGAATCAGAAGGGTTTCAGGCGCCGCCTGTTCCGCCAAGTGGACGGATGCCGTGATCCTGCCGGAAGCGACCTGGCTTTGAATCGTGTAGGAGACCGTTCCAAAGTAGGTGGGGGCCTTGCTGACTTCAATT
The DNA here is from genome assembly GCA_049583595.1 of Terriglobia bacterium. GTDB lineage: Bacteria > Acidobacteriota > Terriglobia > UBA7540 > UBA7540 > SCRD01. The sequence continues at coordinate 5,042 of JBAUWE010000584.1, read as the reverse complement.
TTGTCCCCGTCCTCAAGCCACGGCCTCGGGGTCGCCTGGGCCAGGAACAGCACTCCTGGCTGCAGGTCATCAATCAGCATGTGCCGGTACAGATTGAACCATGAGCCGTCGGTGCTCGGAGGACCGAAATACTGCTGGTGCGCCCATCGATGCTCCAAGGGCTCCAGGACCGTGTGGCTGAAGGCGCTGGCGAGATTACTGTAGAAATCCCGGATGACCGCCTTGGGATCGTCGCGCAGCAGGTAGGCAGTGGCCTGGGGCATGTAGACCGGCTCGTTGTCCATTCCCCATCCGCGGTAATACAGGTTGTCTTCCTGGTCATTCAACATATCGCCGGCGAGCGTTCCCCCCGCGGGAAGGGCCTCCAGCCGCAGCAAATGGACGACGCCCGTGTCGATATCTGCGGGATACCACTCATCGAGGTTCCGATGGGGCGTGAGAGCATTATTCGGCACCAGCGGAACCCAGGTGTGATCCCTCAACTGAACTGCCGGTGAAAGCATTGTGGCATGAGCAAACTCCCGCTCGATGGCGTGATGAATTCTGCGCGCGGCATCCAGAGTTTCCGTGGCGCGAGGATTTCCGATCTCCTTCAAGACTTTGCCAAACATCTCAAGCCCGGCGTACATATACGCCTGGTTGAATGCCCAGACACCGTCTCCTGTGCCATCGTTCAGAGGAGCCAGAAAAAGATCATGAGACGGGCCGGAACGAGCGCCGGCGGCGCGCATATCGTTCAGGCACCAGTCGAGCGACTTCAAGGTGTAGGGAAGCAGTTGGTCGAGCGCCGCCCGGTCGTGCGAAAGCATATAGTTCTGCGCCACCGCATAGAGCATTCCCGGAGTGTAGGAGCCCCAGCTGGCATTGCCGTTGACGTGGCCGTCTGCTTCCTGGTTGTTCCGGTACATGGCCAGAAGTTCCTCGGTCGAAGTCGAGTGGTAGCCCCGCTGGTCGTAGAGCATGTAATCAATGTAAACCGCCTGATTCACGGGCCACGGTGTTCCTATTTGCTGATAGGCAAAGTTCGAATACGGCAGGTCGATCTGAACGTTCTTGCCTTCTCCCCCGTGGCGCCGCGGGAGCATCAGAGAGCGCCACAGTGATTGCTTGAACAGGTCGTTGACCACTTTTTCGGGAACCTGAAACTGCGCGCCGCGGGCGATGTAATCCGACCAGAAGCTCAGCGTTTTCGAGCGCGCCGTGTCGTAATCCATGTTGAGAAGCGTCTTCAACTGGCCGGGGTCCACCATCGGGGACGCCAGCTTGACGACGAAAGACTTTGATCCATTCGCCGGGAGATCCATAAAAACCGTAGCCTGAACTTCCTTCATCCTGTCACGGCCCTCGTGATGACCGGTCCATGCCACTCGGGAGGAGGCTCCCTGAATGGTGAAAAGAGCCCGATGATAACCGGCGTCTTCAAACACCGTTGCGTCGCCTTCAGTTTTTGCCACGATATCCTGGTTCGTGTAATCGGGCGTGATCTTCCGTTCATGGAACATGGTCATCGAAATGCTCTTCGGCGTGGCCTGCAGGTTTGTCGCCCGCACCTTCTGCAACAGGACCATCGCAATGTTCCCGCGCCTTTCGGCCGGAGGACCCTCGAGCGGATAGGCAAACTGCTCGATGGAGTATCGGACCCCGTCTTTCTCAAAGGTTGTGGTGATGACGGGAAGACCGTCGTCGAGACTCTGGCCCTTCCAGTAATGGGTCAGCTCCGTTCCAATGTTTTTGAAGGCGTAGCGGAATTGAAAATGGTCGGGATTGCCGTAGTCGTTCCGGACGCCCGCCCAGCGGTCGATTCCAAACTTGGGGATGGCGCTGTCCCAGGTGAGGCAGACGATATGTCCGGGCGGGACGCTGTCAGGATGTCTGTAATCAGGATTCCCCGTGTCCGCCCATCGCGACGTGTACTCGGCGTAGGTCGCATCCGGTTCCGAGTTAACTTGATGCAGGACGGTTTTGCCTTTCCAGGCTTCCAGATCCTTCTGGTAGGCCGAAAAAGCAATGGGCTGGTCACCTCTTGTGATGTAGATTCCGAGCGACGGGAACCATAATGCTCTGTGCTCCAGCAGTTGCTCGACTGCCACGGTGAACCCTTGCGTTCCTTCACGGTTCATCTGGACGGTAAACCTAGGCGGATCAATCCAGAATGCTGCGTCCTCGGTGAGTCGCCGGACTGTGTCCGCGCTGCTATGGGCAAGAAGAGCGGGCCACACGGCGCCCGCCAGGTTTTGAAGGCGCTGGGGAGGTTTTTGCGGGTATTGCAGATCGAAACTGACGCCGTCGACATCGCCCGCGCCGGCATGGGTTTGCCAGGCGCCGTCCTTCATGCCTTCCGCCGCTTCCAGTGAAGATCCCCGGGCGCCTTCAATCTTCGCCCCGCTTGTGGGCACCAGTTTGATGTAGTAGTTGTGAGCCTGGGAGACATCGTGTCCCCAGGAAATCCTCACCTTTACACTGGTCAATGGAGGTTGCTGGCCGGCCGTTATTTGAGGGAAGATCACCGCTAGTGACACGGCCCAAATCAGTAATCGAGAAATAGCCCATACGGTCTTATTTATCGACATCGCTGCCTCCTGAATGCAATAGCTTTGAACCGGCTGGAAACCCTGGGAAGGTTCTGCGACCCGTGCCCCGACGGGAACCCTTCAATCAACGCACCAGCCTTGCCGGCCGGGTCTATCCGGGCAAGCCAAAAATCGGGCTGATCAATAGTAAGCGGTCACGGACAGCCTTCCTTCGTTTCCGGGAAGGGAAATTTCATCCTTGTGAAATTCATTCCATAGACGGCCGTTGAGCTTGACCTGGCGGATTGCGCCTCCATTCGGACTCGGCAAATGGAGGACAATTTGAGTCGCCACGGTCCGCTTTGGAGGGTCGATACGCGCCTCGATATACCCTTGCTTCAAATGAGAGTCGACTGAAAAGCTGACCTTGCCGAAGTAGGTGGGAGCGTCCGCTACCTCCAGGCGCCTGCCATCTTTGAGCCAGCCTTCCGGGATCAGGTTTGCAAGGGCCAACTGGCCTGTGGGTTTTCCATCATTGTCTTTCGGCTCGTACACCAACATCCTTCGGAGCAGCTGGAGCATCACTCCGGGGCCGGCGGACAAAGGCTCTGAACCATAGTCGTCGCCATGTTTCGGGTGGCCGTCGCGAAGACCGTACGCAGCCCATCGCCACAGATTGTTTCGGTAGGCCGCCTCCATCTGAAGGTTGCTGACCCTTAAGGGGAACACGCCTGCAACTTCAGGCGAGGAGAATGTGTTGCGGGACATGCCGTGCGCCACCATAGAGTAAAAAGTTGCAAGATATTTTCTTCTCTCCTGGCGTTTGAGCAGAGCCAGGGCGTAACCAAATCCGTAAATGTAGTCCGTCCCTCCATAAAACCTGGCCAGCCCGGCAACCAATCCGCCTTTTTCTTCGAGATAGCCCGTCACCCACCGGGCCCTCTCATCCGTGGGAGAGAAAAGGCCCGTCTCAAGAAAATCAGGACTGAGCAGAATCCAATAATTTCCCAGCGGATCCTTCGCCAGGAAGGGATAGGATTTCTCGACTTTATGGTACGCTGCCGAACCCGGATGGCCAATTTCTATGGCCAGCGGAACAAAGGGGGGTGTGGTATTCCGGTCGGTAATCTTGCTGTAGAGCTTCCACAATGTTGATCGAAAGTCCGCCGCGTCCCGAAGATATTTTTCTGCCAGCTGATTCTCACCGGCACTCTGCAGCGCTCGTCCCGTCTCTTCCAGCCCCCGCCAGCAGCAGGCATTTGACCACAGGCTATACGCGCGAGTGGAAATATCTCCGCCATAAACGTCCCTGGGGAGCAGACCCCTGCTCCAATCGTCCCTGCCGGCGGTCTCGTGCCTGACCCGGACCGTCCAATCAGCACTTTCAGTCAGCCGGGGCGTAATACGGTCCAGCCATGCCCTGTCCCCGGAAAGATAATAGACCCGCAGCGCGTACCACGGATCCAGCCCGTTGCGGAACTGGTGGTAGTAGTTTGACTTGTCCATGTTCGCGGGATTCAGCATAATTTCCGCGTCGGCTTCCGCCTGCCGGGTGAAACCGTACTGTGCCAGCGCCACCGCCGGCCATCCTTCTTCCAGGCCAAAGTACGCCTCATACCAGTAAGACCCGTATAAGAGATCATTGTGGCGCTTCAGGATGATGAGTGATTGTGCAAGCAGGCTCTTGTACATCCTGTTTAGTTTGCTTTCCGGCAGATGCAGCACCATCCGGCCCTGGGTCAGCTCCGTGTCCCAATAGGCGATGAACTTTGCGAGAGAATTCTTGAAATTCAACCGGGCTACACGTGCCGCATTCGTTTCGGGCTTCGTTATGTGAGGAACAAAGAGATGAATCCTGACCGTGGCGCCAGCGTTGACGGTTACGGGAAATCGAAGGACCCTTTCCCACGGCGTGCCCTGCCACTCCCCGGCCCGGTCGCCATAAAGAACGATTTCCCCCGCCTGGTTGCGAACTACCCGCGCCGTTTTCTGGTAGGAATAGCCAGTCAGGACAGGATCGAAATTGAGGGGGTTGGGAGGGCTGCCCCCATGAACATGCCGGCGGGCATCCCGTGCCGTCATCCGCCGGCCCAGGATGACTGCGATGGCCGTGTTGGCAGCCTGCGAACCCCGGTTCTTGACTTCCAGCTCGATCGCGGTGCCCTGTGCAAAATCGTCAGGGGAGGTGTCAAAAGCCCGCTCGGTGTAATCGAAGTTTCCGTTCCGATAGGCCGTGATCACCCCCGGAAGGCAGCCCTTGATGTACTCCTCGCTGGTTGCCGGAGGGTTGGCGCCGAAAAGTTCTCCGTTTTCTCCGGAAGCCAACGCATACCATTGATCGATTCTCGGTTCCTTCTGATGGGTGGGGGTTGTTGTTACGATTGTTCCGTTCCACAAAACCGTGGTCGCCGCATCATCATCGACCCTCCCCATCACCGTCTTTTCAAAGTCGAGGGGAAGCATCAGATTGGCCACGCGCCCAAAGCTGGGGTCGCCCGAATGGGCGAGAATTCGTTGCATGAACTCGTCTTG
>JBAUWE010000583.1:0-2601 GCA_049583595.1 Terriglobia bacterium | reverse complement strand
CTCTATGACCTGCTCGAGCGGGAGGTGATCCCGGAGTTTTATACCCGGGACGAGAGCGGCATTCCCTTCGCATGGGTCAAGCGGATGCGGGAAAGCATGGCGCGGCTGACACCGCGCTTTTCCGCCAACCGCACGGTGCGCGAATACACCGAAAAACACTACCTCCCGGCGGCCTCAGCCTATCGTGAGCGCGCTGCTGATAAAGGCGTATTGGGCAGGCAGATGGTTGATTGGCGCCAAGGACTGGAACAGCAATGGGCCGCGCTGCGCTTCGGCGAAGTGAAGGTTCAGACCAAAGGCAATCAGCACGTGTATGAGGTTCAGGTCTATCTCAATGACCTCGATCCCGAGGCGGTGAGGGTGGAGCTTTACGCCGATGGCGTCATGGGCGGTTCTCCCGTGCGGCAGGAGATGAGGCGCGTTTCCCAACCGGCCGGCGCGTCGGGCGGTCACATTTACACCGCGGCTGTGCCTGCAGCCCGTCCATCTGAGGACTATACGGCGCGGATAATACCGCACCTCAGCGGCGTTGCGATCCCACTGGAAGACGCACGAATCCTCTGGCAGCAATAATCCGATCGACGGAGGAAAAAACGATGAAGAAAGCGACGATGACAAAGGCGCCATCCATGAAACGAGCTAATTCACGCATCCTGACGATTAATGGCGGTTCATCGAGCATCAAATTCGCGCTGTTCGAGGCCGGTGACCCTCTCCGACGGATTCTGGAGGGCGGAATTGAGCGGATTGGACTGCCTGAGGCCACGTTGCGGGTGAAAGGCTTGAACCCGGCGGACAACGTTTCGCGGTCAGTGGCGGCACCGGATCACATGAAGGCGGTGGGTGCTCTGATGGATTGGATCGAGGAACGCAGCAAACGTCATGAATTGACCGCTGTGGGGCATCGCGTGGTGCATGGCGGGCCGAAGTATAGCCGGCCGCAGCGAATCACTGCGGAAATGGTTGAGGAGCTGCACCGCCTCAGTCCGTTCGATCCTGAGCATCTGCCGGAGGAGATCCTGTTGACCGAGGCGTTTCATCGCCGATTTCCCGATCTGCCCCAAGTGGCGTGTTTCGACACGGCTTTTCACCATGACCTGCCGCGCGTGTCCCGGTTGCTGGCGATCCCGCGGCGTTACGAAGCGCAAGGGGTTCGACGGTATGGGTTTCACGGATTGTCGTATGCGTTTCTAATGGAAGAACTGGCCCGCCTGGCCGGATCGGAAGCGGCACAGGGCCGGGTTATTCTCGCCCATCTCGGCAATGGCGCGAGCCTGGCGGCAGTTCGTGACGGCAAACCCGTGGACACCAGCATGGGTTTCACGCCGGCAGCCGGGGTGCCGATGAGCACCCGCTCGGGCGATCTCGATCCGGGACTGCTTTGGTATCTGGCGCGCACCGAGGGCTTCGATGCAAAACGATTCAATGAAATGGTCAATTTTCAGTCCGGACTGCTCGGCGTGTCAGAGACCAGTTCAGACATGCGTGATTTGCTCGACCGTGAAACACAGGACGTGCGGGCGGCTGAAGCGGTTGCACTGTTTTGCTACCAGGTCAAGAAATGGATCGGCGCATTCGCGGCGGCGCTGGGCGGACTGGACACACTGGTGTTCGCCGGCGGCATCGGAGAGAATGCGCCCACAGTCCGCGCCCGGATTTGCGGCGGGCTGGAATTTTTTGGGATCGAACTTGAAGAAAAACTTAACATGGCGAACGCGGGCGTGATTTCCTCGGAGATCAGCCGGGTCCCCGTCCGCGTCATTCGTACGGACGAGGAAAGGATGATCGCCAAGACGGTTTGCCGCGTTCTCGGCCTTGGTTAAACCAAAATTAAGCGATTTTTTACTCGATTTGCACCGATCTCTTGCGCATATAGGATTCGCAAAAATTCTCGACATATCCACGGGTATGCCTGCGGTTTTTGCAAAGCCTTATGCATCAAGATCTCGGCACAACTCTTCGCAAAAAATCGCTCAACTTAGGTTGAAAAAAGGAGAAGTGAACCATGAAGACAAAAACGCTTTCCCCGGAACTGCTAAACAAGATGGATGCCTACTGGCGCGCCGCCAACTATCTGTCGGTGGGCCAGATTTATCTCTACGACAATCCGTTGCTGAAGCGGCCGCTGACGCTTGCGGATGTAAAGCACATGCTGCTGGGACACTGGGGCACGACCCCGGGGCAAAACTTTATTTACGTGCACTTGAACCGGGTGATCAAAAAATACGACCTCGACATGATTTACGTCTCGGGCCCCGGGCATGGCGGGCCGGCTGTTGTGGGCAATACTTACCTCGAAGGCATTTACAGCGAGATCTATCCCGATATCAGCCAGGATGAGGCCGGACTGCGAAAGCTCTTCATTCAATTTTCGTTTCCCGGAGGCATTCCCAGCCACGCATCGCCGGAGTGCCCGGGCTCGATCCACGAGGGCGGCGAGCTGGGCTATTCGCTCAGCCATTCGTTCGGGGCGGTGTTCGACAATCCCGATCTGATCGTCGCCTGCGTCGTCGGCGACGGCGAGGCGGAAACCGGACCGCTGGCCACCGCATGGCATTCCAACAAGTTTCTTGATCCGGAAACCGACGGCGCGGTGCTGCC
>JBAUWE010000582.1:0-7702 GCA_049583595.1 Terriglobia bacterium | reverse complement strand
GAGATGATCCGGCCCGGTTATGCCATCGAGTACGACATGATCCAGCCCACGGAACTGCGGCCGTGGCTCGAGACCAAGAAGATCCAGAACCTGTTTCTGGCGGGGCAGATCAACGGCACCACCGGTTACGAAGAGGCCGCCTGCCAGGGCATCATGGCGGGCATCAACGCCGGACTGCGCGTCCAGTGCCGCGAACCGCTGGTGGTCGGGCGCACGCAGGGGTACACGGGAATTCTGATTGACGACCTGGTAAACAAGGGTGTGGACGAGCCCTACCGCATGTTCACTTCGCGCGCCGAGTTCCGCCTGCACCTGCGCATCGACAACGCCGACGAGCGTCTGATGCCCATCGGCCACAAGGCCGGCACCATCCGGCAGGAAGACTACGATGTTTTTCTCCGCAAGCAGCAGCGGATTTCCGCCGCCACGCGCCTGCTGCTGGAAACACGGCTCGATCCGCAGTCAGACACCGGCCGCGAAATTTACACGCGTCTCGGCCTGATGGCAGAGGGGCAGTTCAACGGCCCCACGCCGCTCACCGGCGCGCAACTGCTGAAGCGTCCGGAACTGAAGATTGACGATCTGATGGAGTGGATCAACGAGGGGCTGCGCCGGGCCGGCAGCGAGCCCATCGCAACTGCTAACGGCAATGAACTGGCCTCATTGATGGCCCGCGAAGAAGCGCGCCGCATTGAGACTGATCTCAAGTACGAAGGCTACCTGGCCCAGCAGGAAAAGCACATCGAACACATGAAGCGAGCCGAGCAGCGCCGCATCCCGGACGGGTTCGATTACGGCAGGATCTCCGGCCTCTCGCGCGAAGTCGTGGAAAAGTTCACCCGCGTCCGGCCGCTCACCCTCGGCCAGGCCCTGCGCATCCCGGGCGTTACGCCCGCGGCCGTCTCGCTGGTCAACGTTTATATTGAAATCTTCCAGCGTCGCGGCGCAGAGCAAACCCAGGCGTAGCGGGGATTGCAGCTAAACGTTCGCTGTTCGCTCCCGGTGCGGGCTTGCGGGCCTCCACTTGCATTTGGAGTGGTAACAAAGGTAGGCTTGGAACATGGATGTAGAGACGATCAAGGCAGCGATTGAGACCCTCAGCGAACCTGAGCGCCGTGCATTGGCAGACTGGCTGCAGGAACTGGAAGACCGGGCTTGGGACGCTGAGATGGAGCGGGATTTTTCTCCGGGCGGCCGAGCCCAGGCTCTCGCTGAAAAGATCGATCGGGAAATCGAAGAAGGAAAGTTCACTCCACTCGATGAGGGTATGCGCTCACGACAAGGGCGGCATTGAAATTCACTTCCCACGCTTCCCCGGTTTTCTGGTCTCTTTATGACCGGTTGCCACCGGAAATTCAGAAACAGGCCGCCAAACAATATGAGCTTTTTGCCGCCGACCCCTATCATCCTTCCCTGCGCTTGAAGCCGATTGGCCCGTTCTGGTCGGTACGCGTTTCACGATCCTACCGAGCACTCGCAACGCGCCGTGGGGACCATTTCTTCTGGTTCTGGATTGGTTCACACGCTGACTATGACAACCTGATCGCCGGATTGTGACACGCCCCAGCTATCTTCCGGGCTTCCACTTCCGAAAGAACTCTGTAAAGTCCTGGTAAGACATGGCGCGGGCGTTGGCAAACTGGCCCTGGCTCTGGGCGTAGAGCAGTTTCCCGTGCGGGTCGAGCACGGCCAGGGCGGGGATGCCTTTGTTGATGGGCACATCGTACTTTGCCGCGACGTCGAGGTTCTTGTCATAGCGCCCCACGTCAACCTTGACCACGACAAAATCGCGCGCGATCAGGCGGGCCAGGTCCGGCCTATGCATCTGCGCATCCAGCGCATGGCAATCGGGTCACCAGTTGGCGCCGAAAATCAGCACGATGTTCCGGCCTGTCTTCGATGCCTGCGCCAGGGCGGCGGCGATGTCCCGGCGAGCGTCGGCCTGCGTGTCATAAATCGGCTGGGTCGCTGCCCTTGCGAGCGCGGCACTCATCATCAGCCCGCATAACACCAGCAATGTCAAAGCGCGGCTTGTCACGATTCCCTGCCCTGCTTTCATGGTTTCCTTATCTTAGCAGGATGTTGAAATATGTTGTAGCGGCGGCTTTACGCCCCCAACCTATGCTGAAGGCATTCACCTAATGGCGGAGTGAACCCGCCGCTACGCTCTCCCTGTGGCATATTTCAACCGGCTGTCACATCAAAAGTGTCAAACAGGACAGGACATTGAAGTCGGCCGCCCGATTGGCCGATCAATAGGCAGTGGGATCGCGGCGCAGGGCCGGTTCCCCAGGAGGCAACGATGGCGGAAGATACCGATCAGCAAGGGACTCAGCCAGCCAACCCCACTCCTCCCCAAAAGGACTACAAGTTCATCCGCTGGGATGACACCGGCAAGGTCGCGCGTCTCACCATGGCCCGGCCTCCGCAGAACGTGATGAACATCGATATGCTCAAAGAGATGACAGCTGCCATCGAAGGCCTGAACCATCGCGAGGACGTCTGCCTGATCCTGCTGGACGCCGCCGCCGAATGCGAGGGCTATTTCTCCGCGGGCCTGGGCGTGGAGGGCTACACGGAGCAACTGGTTTTCCAGATGATGGATGCTTTCCACGACGTGTTCCGCGCCATGGTGGACGTTTCCAAACCCGTTCTGGCCGTCGTCGACGGCGTCGCTTCCGGCGCGGGCAGCGAGCTGGCGGCTTTCTGCGACCTGGTGATCGCCACGGAAAACACGCAGTTTCGCCAGCCGGAAATCAAGCTGGGAGTGTTTCCGCCGCTCGGAGCGGTGGTCTATCCCCGCGTCATCGGGCCGCGCCGCGCCATGGAATTCCTCCTGACCGGCGAGCCCATCAACGCCCGCACGGCGCTTGAAATCGGCCTGGTGAACCGCGTGGTTTCACGCGCCGACCTGGAGGCCACCGTCAACGCCATGGTCCACCGCATCACCGATGAGAGCAGCCCCGTCCTGCAGTTGCTGAAGCGCGTAATCTTCAATGGCACCTGGATGCCTTTCACCGAAGCCCTGAAGCGCGCCCAGGACATCTACCTCAACCAGTTGTTCGAGCTGGAAGATTCCCAAGAAGGCCTGCGCGCTTTGCTCGAAAAACGCAAACCCGTGTGGAAGAACCGGTAGGGACGGACGCCCTGCACCGGAACTACCAGGCACCCAAAGTTCCAATCCATCCACCAACACTTTGGGCTTCTTCCTCCCAAGATTTCCGATTAAAATAATCTCCATCGTTCTAAGACGGCGTCGGTACCGTGTTATGGCAGTCGGGGCTTCTTTCAACACCAGAAACCGTGGTCAACATGGGGTTGGACATCATATGACACGAGTTTCTATGCAGGGGGGAATGATGAAACCATCGGCTATTGAAGGTTTGAAGAAACAAGTCCAGGGAGAAATCTTGCAGTCCGGTGACGCCGGGTATGACGAAGGGCGAAGCATCTATAACGCCTCGATCGACCGCCGGCCCGCTGTGATTGTGCGGCCGGCAGGCACGGAAGACGTAGTGGCGGCGGTTCGTTTTGCGCGCGAGCAGGACCTGGCGCTTTCGATTCGCGGCGGCGGCCACAGCGTATCAGGCAACGCCGTCTGCGATGCCGGAGTGATGCTCGACATGTCGTCCATGAAGGGCATCCAGATTGACAAGGCAAGCCGCACGGCAACGGCGGAGGCGGGCTTGACGCTCGGCGACTACGACAAGGCGACCAACGCGCAGAACCTCGTCAGCCCCATGGGTATCGTTTCAAAAACAGGCATCGCGGGACTCACACTTGGCGGCGGGATGGGCTGGCTGATGGGGAAAGACGGCCTGGCCTGCGACAACCTGATGGGGGCGGAAGTGGTGACGGCGGAGGGCAAAACCGTCTGGGCCGGCAAGAAGGAAAACCCCGACCTGCTTTGGGGGCTGCGCGGCGGCGGCGGCAATTTCGGAGTGGTTACACAGTTCCGGTACCACCTGCATCCGCTCGAGCCCATGCTCGGTGGCCTGCTGATCCACCCCATCGACAAAGCCCGGGACGTCCTGCGCTTCTACCGCGACGTCACGCAAGAACTCCCCGACGAACTGATTGTTTATGCCGCTCTGCTGACCGCGCCGGACGGCAATCCCGTCAGTGCAATGGTGGTGGCTTACATGGGTGATCCGATAGAGGGCAAAAAGGTGCTGGCACCTATTCGGGCGTTTGGGCCGCCCCTGGCCGACACCGTGGCCGTGGTCCCCTTCGTCCAGCACCAGAGCATGTTCGATGACGCGTATCCGCGCGGACAGTTCCATTACTGGAAGTCGGGATTCATGGACACCGTTACGGACGAGGCCATCGACGCCCTCATCGAACAGTTCCACCGCCGGGCCACACCCCTGACCCATTTTGTTTTGGAGCACATGCACGGCGCTGCCACCCGCGTGCCGCAAACGGCCACGGCCTTCCCTCACCGGGTCGCTTCCTACAACCTGGGAGCCTTCTCCATCTGGGACAACCCCAAGGACGAAGATGCCGGCCGCAAGTGGATAGGCGGATTCTGGCAGGCCGTGAAGCCATATCTCACTGGAGGGGTTTACGTGAATTACCTGGGGCAGGAGGGCCCGGACCGCGTTCGCGAGGCCTACGGGCCGGTTTATGACCGGCTGGCGGCGCTGAAGAAAAAGTATGACCCCACCAATTTCTTCCGCCTCAACCAGAACATTCCCCCCGCCGCATAGCGCAGCGGCGGAACGCAACAATTGTTGTTTTCACAACTTCACGCGGGGGCGGGTCTTGCGCCCGCTCTTGCGCTTTCCGCTCGGAAAACGCAAACCCGCATGGAAGAATTGGCAGGTTTCCCTCCTCCCGCTTTAACAACATTCTGTTAGCCGATAACACACGCAGAGATTTCGATCATCTCTTGCAAGGTTCAAATCCTAAGATCTCCCAAGTTTCACAAAACCAACAGTTCGCTTGAATTACGATTTCACCGTTGTTCGACCTCTAACGGAGTTAAAATCCCAAGCACGATCAGCCGAACCTCGGGGAGAGAAGATTCCATGCCCGGCTTCGATGAATGGCGATGGGCGGGACGTTTAATCCGACAAGCACTGAACCCCGTCACCGCAACGGCGCTGGCAGAAGAATGTTCGGCCAAAGACTCATCGGGGCTAACCGCCGCAAGTGCGCGTGACAAGGTCGCGTATTCTTACGAAACCAGGCTCAGGCACAACAGACAACTGCGGGAGGACGCCATTGCCCAACGCACCCGATGTCACTGGTATATTGTTGCATGCACTGTTGCACTCGGCATTGTGGCTTACCTGTCAATCGGTGCCTATCGGATACCCTTATGGCCGGCGGCCCTGCCCGCGGCTGCCGGGACTCTTGCATTCGTGGAAGTGCGCAGGTGCAAGAGCCGCATCAGGGATGCTTCCTGCCTCATCGGCCTTTACCGCGACCGGCTCAGGCGAGTCCGATACCAGTGGATGGGCGAGGGCGATCCGGGGAAGGACCTGGAAATGGATGGCCACCTGAGCGCCGCTGATCTCGACCTGTTCGGCGAAGGTTCGCTATTTGAACTCCTCTGCGATGTGCAGACCCCCGCCGGGCGCGAAACCCTGGCCAGATGGCTCCAGCAACCGAGCCAGCCGGCGGAAGTGATCTCCCGCCAACAGTCCGCCCGCTATCTGCGGGACCGAATCGACTTGCGGGAAAAGCTGGCGTTAGTGCGCGCCGGCAAGGCGGACGAATATTCCTGGGATACCTTCCGCAACTGGTTGACGGCGGATCCGATTGATTTTTCACGCTGGGCTCCATGGGCGGCGTTACTGCTTTCGCTTTCAATGGTGACCGTAGGCGCCTGCTGGTGGAGTGGTTTGCTGCAAGCCCATGCGGCTTTGTGGACGATGGCAACCATTGCCGCAGCCGAGGCCGCGCTGGCCCTATGGCTCCACGGGCGCGTCAGGCGCGTCATGGAGGGGTTGCTGCTGTCGGCTGGCAGACTTAAGGCCATCCGACAGCTCTGCGAACTCGTGGAGAACTCGAAACTCGATACTGCTGGGCTGATAGAACTGCAAGAGAGGCTCCGAGGATTACCGAAACGTGTCGGGCAATTGCAGCGGCTTATTGTCAGGCGCGATGCCTTACGCAACGAGTGGTTTATCTACGCGTGTCTGCTGCTCATGTGGAGCACACAGTGGACCATCCAGATTGAGCGGTGGCGGCAACGCCACGGCAGTAAGCTCCAGGAACAACTCCGCGCCCTGGGCGAGTTTGAAGCTCTAATGGCAATCGCCGCCTACGCTTATGAGAATCCGGACGACCCCAATCCGGAATTCGCAAACGATGGTCCGCTTTTCGAAGTGACCGGTTTGGGACACCCGCTCATAGACCCGGCAAGCTGTGTCCGTAACGATATCAACCTCGACGATGAAACGCAGTTCCTCATGGTCACCGGGTCAAATATGTCCGGCAAGAGCACCCTGCTGCGGGCTGTGGGGCTCAATGGCACGCTGGCCTGGATGGGAGCACCCGTGCGCGCAACGAGCCTTCGCCTGTCACAGCTTCAGATTTGCGCTTCCATCCGCGTTGAAGACTCTCTGCTGCATGGCCTCTCACACTTTTACGCCGAAGTGCAGCGGTTGAGAGCAATGCTGGATTACGCAATTTCCGGCCCACCCGTCCTGTTTCTCATCGACGAGCTTTTCGCCGGCACAAATTCCGCCGACCGCCGGGTGGCCGCCGAAGCCGTGATCCGACTGCTGGTCGAGCGTCGGGCAGTCGGCCTGGTGACCTCGCACGACCTGGCATTAACGGAAATCGCCGAAACACACGGCCTTGCGGGAGCCAACGTGCATTTCTCCGACACACCAACTGAAAAAGGGCTGAGTTTTGATTACCGTCTCCGCAAGGGAAAGTTGGATCACGGAAACGCGCTCAAGATTATCCAAATGGTGGGTATTCCGATTGAGTGACGCCACGCGGCGGCCCGGAGTCCCCAATCACTGAATCCTGATCCCTGCCTCTCACGCCGGCTGGTCGAAGAAGGGTTCGCCGGCTTTGCGGTACTTGTACGCGGCGCGCTCGTCGAGGTCGATGCCCAGGCCCGGCTTCTCGGTGACTTCAACGTATCCCTTTTCAATCAGCGGTTTTTTGCGGCCCTTGATGAGTTCGTCGAAGAAGGGGACGGATTCGGCGTGCCATTCGAGCGCCAGAAAGTTGGGCGTGGCGGCGCAGAGGTGCGCCGAGGCCATGGTGCCGATGGGGCTTGAGATGTTGTGCGGAGCGACAGCCACGTAGTGCACTTCCGCCATGTCGGCGATGCGCCGGCCTTCGAGCAAGCCCCCCACTTTCTGGTAATCGGGCGCCAGGATGTCCACCGCTTCGCGCTCCAGCAGATCGCGGAATTGGTGCCGCTGGTAATGGTTTTCACCCGTGGCAATGGGAGTTGTGGTGGCGTCCGTCACCCGGCGAATGGCGTCGTTGTTTTCAGGCGGAACGGGATCTTCCAGCCACAGCAGGTCAAACTCCTCACAGGCGCGCGCCAGCTTGATGGCGTCGTTCACGCCGTAGTTCCAGTGGCAGTAGATGGCGAGATCCACCTCCGGCCCCAGCGCCTTGCGCAGCGAGCCCACCAGGCCCGCCATCAGGTTGATCTCCTTGCGCGTCAGCGAGCGGTTGTAATCGTCCAGCGAGTATTCGCTGGGAACGTCCACGTCAAACTTCAGCG
>JBAUWE010000581.1:0-5600 GCA_049583595.1 Terriglobia bacterium | reverse complement strand
GCACAAACAGTGGCGCGACCCGTCATTGCTGGAGAATTTATCATATCCCAGATGAAGCGTAGAGCCTCCTCTTGTTCTCTGGGGGAAAATGGTCTTATAGCATAACTGAACTGGTTATCCGCCCGTGTGGCCAGTGGTTCGTACAGGGTCTTGGACAAAATCCGGCGGTGCCACGGCGGCGGAATTACCGCAGGAGCGCCCGCGGAGTATCCTGAGTGAGTCTGTTTTCCAGGTTAAGACGCTACCTTGGGGCCGAGTGATGGATGAAGGGGTGTAGGGTGAGCCACGAAACTCTGGACCGAAGAAAATTCCTGCGGGGAATGTTGGCCGGCGCCCTGGCCGCGCCTGCGGCGGGGCAGGCGCAGCAGGTAAGCGGCAATAAGCCGGCAGCAAGTCAGCAGCACGACCGCACGACTGGGTTGGCGTCTAGGATGCGAATGGGGCTGGACGGCGGCTGGCAATTCCGGCTGGATTCTGAAGCCACTTTCAGCCGCACGATCCGGGTCCCGGGCTGCTGGCAAGCCCAGGGTGTTGGGAAGCGCTCGGGAATCTTGGCGCATGACTACGAGGGGGTAGCCTGGTATCAACGAGCGGTGACCATCCCGGCGTCCTGGAAGGAGAAGCGGATCGTTCTCCGAATCGGCGGGGCAATGCTCGTTACGGAGGTGTTCGTCAATGAAAAACCCGCAGGCCGCCACGCCGGCATGAGCGCCCCCTTCAGATTCGAGATCAGCGACTCGATTCGCGCCGGTAGCCATAACACCATCGCGCTGAAGATCTCGAATGCGGGGGGGCAGCCGGTGCAGTCGCCGGATAAACAACGCCCCACCCGGCCAACGGGGATGCTGAACTACATCGGAAATTGGGGGGGCATCTACGGCCCAGTTGGACTGGAAACGACCAGCAGAGTGTGGATCGAACAACTTCGGGTAACTTCCGACATCCAAACAAGGACTGCACATTTCGGTGTCCAGGTGCGCAATGCGGAGGACCGGGCCTTCCGCGGCCGGCTTCGGATCGTGGCAGGCCCGTACCACGGCGCGGCAGCGGTGCAGGTCTCGCCCGGACAGACGGCGGAAGTGGGTGTGAGTGTTCCCATGCCCGGCGCGGAGTTGTGGTCACCCGACCATCCCAACCTCTACACAGCGGGCATTTCTCTGATCGGGGGCGCCTCCGAATGCGACCGGGTGGAGCAGCGCTTTGGACTGCGGGAGATCCGGACACAGGGGAACGCGCTGCTCCTGAACGGGAAACCCCTCTATTTGTGCGGTTACGGCGATGACAACGTCGAGGTGTTGACGGGCGTGCCGCCTGCCTCCAGACAGGTCTACCTGCAGCGCCTTCGTCTGGCCAAAAGTTTCGGCTTCAACGCTGTGCGCTTCCATTCGATGACACCGGTTTCGGAGTTTTTTGAGGCAGCCGATGAGGTTGGGATGCTGGTGATGGCGGAATTGCCGGTGGCTTACACGCAGTACCTGCTCCCCTTCCTGGACTTCGTGCGGGGCGAGCTTACGGGCGTGGCGCTGGCGCATCGAAACCATCCCTCCTGGCTATCGCTGGCGATGGGGAACGAGTTCAACCTCCACTGGATTAAGGATGAGAGTCAAAAGCGAGCGTTTCTGCAGGCCGTCGCCGAATTGTACCGGCAAGCCAAGTCGCTGATGCCCGACCGGATCATCATGTCGAACGACGGCTACCGCATGGAGCCGACTGACATGCTCAGCATGGGGCGCCGCTCGTCTCCCAGCCTTCCGACCATCCGCCATGAATTTGGCGGCTACTATTGCTCGCTCCCGGACACTTCTCTGATTCCAAAGTTTACGGGAGTTATGGTCCCGGAGTGGCTGGAGGCCAAACAGCGCTGGGTAGCCGAAACCGGACTGCAATCGGAATACCCGCTTTACGTCCGGAACTCGCAGAAGCTCATGCAACTGGGGCGGCGGTTCCAGATCGAGCGAGTGCGCCGGGAGGCGGACATCACCGGTTATGAGTATTGGCTGATCGTGGATTACCCGGGTGGCACCGGCGAGGGTGACTCGTGGGAGGAGGGTTGGTTCGACTATTTCTGGCAGCCCAAAGCCGTGGCACCGGAAGAGGGGCGAGAGATCAACGATCCTTTGCTGCCACTGATCGATGCCGGGCCGGGGGAACGGATTCTGTGGGCGGATGCGATCAGGGAGCTGAAACTGTCAGTTTCCAACTACGGCGAAAAGGCCATTCGCGAAGGTTCGGCGTCATGGCAGGTCAGCGCGCAGGGGAGAAAGGTAGCTGGGTCGCGAATCGATCACCTCAGCGCGCCACTGGGAAAAATCAGTCCTGTCTCTACAATTTCTCTCGGCCCCTGGAGCGGGGGCCAGTCCCAAAAGGTCGAACTCGCAGTGGATATCGACGGGCACACCAATCATTGGGACTTCTGGGTTTTTCCGCGGCAGGGGCTGATGAGCCGCGCAAAAGCGCCGATCGTCGCCGCAACCACCGGGCAGGGCCTGAGACGGTATTTCCCATTCATTCGCACGGATCAGCGCAGGTCGAACACAGGTGGCCTGCGAATTACAGATTCCCTGGATCGTGCGTCCACCGAGTTGTTGCAATCGGGCGGCCGCGTCTGGCTGGCGTTTGACAAGCCCTCCAAGACCGGCTTCTTTCCCGCTGCCGGCGGAGCTCTCGGCACGGTCATTCGGGATCACCCCGCACTTCATGACTTTCCGCACGAAGGTTTTTGCGATTTGCAATTCCATAATCTAATACAGGGCGCCACACCATTTCCGCTGGACGCGTTTCCCAGAGTTACACCCATCATCGGCGGAATCCGGACCAAAGCCGGATTTTTGAGCAAGGTTAAGGAACTGTCCAGGGTTGCGTACGTTTTCGAAGCGAAAGTCGGTGCGGGACGGTTGCTCGTCACGACACTGCGGATAACCCCTCAACTGGATGACTCGCATCCAGAAGCGGTGTTTCTGTGCGACCGGTTGCTTCGGTACTGCGATTCCAACCAATTTCAGCCGCACGCGGACATTCCCGTTGAGCACTTGAGACAGGCTATATCCGATTACCTGCATTAGCATCGTGGCGTAAAACCGCAGATGAATCAATCGAGCAATCAGAGCGGGGCTGCCGGGCGCTTCCCAATACTTCTTGACGATGATAGTAGTCCGCCGGAGCTTCGGCATGGGGCCGGATCCCGAAAACCCCGGACCTCAACAGAAACAGGGCCCGGAGAAGTTTACCCCATGCGATTGCGGGTAACATCCCTCCGGCTGCCGTTGGAGTTCCCTTCAGAAAAATGACCTCTTTCCGGGTGATTTCATGCGCCCCAGATCGTCCAAAACTGACCTCATCCATAATGTTGGACATATTGAACTTTTAAACTCCTGCGCATCTTGACACTTTACAGGCTCACTATATACTCGCGATTAGGAACTTTAAAATGTCCGGTTTCCAGGGACGGCAAACAAACTGCCCCTGGCTGTTTGCTGCTGATAGTCGGTCATGGGGCCAATCTTGAGTTTTATGATCGGTATATAGGTCCAATCATGTGAGGCTTTCGGGATCCTCACCCTGTCCGTAAAAGTGTTAGCGCCGTGTGTATCTAAATGTGGCGTTGGGCGGGAAATGAACGGGGCCCAAGTCATGTTGGGAAAGGAAATGAATATGAAACGCACCTGTTTCTTCCTCTTATCAGCGCTCATGGGAATAATCCTGGCGAGCGCTGGCCTATTTGGCCAGGTTGGCACCCAGGGAGTCATCCTCGGAACTGTTGCGGACCCATCAGGGGCCGTGGTGCCGGGGGCCCAGGTAACCGTGGAAAACCTGAATACGGGACTGACGACCAACGTTAAGACGAACTCTGTTGGGGCGTTCGACGTTCCGGCACTACCCATCGGACCTTATTCGGTCCAGGTATCCATGCAGGGCTTCAAAGCATGGAAAGTAGATCGAGTCGATCTTACAGTAGGTGCCCGCCAACGCTTGACGATCACGCTGCAGGTTGGAAATACCTCTCAGCAGGTGTCGGTGAGTGCTGCGCCTGCATTGTTGCAAACCGAGACGGCGCAAACCGGCACAACTGTGCAGGAGAAGAATATCCTCAACCTGCCGTTGAATGGCCGGAATGTTGTAAATCTTGTCCAGCTGGCGCCAGGAATGCGATTTACTTCGGGACAAAGCGGGCCGGAGCGAGGGACGTATGTGCAAGGTCTTGGGGGACAAAGTGACCAGACCCAGTTTTCGCTTAACGGATCAAACATCAATTCGGGGATGGACGAAGGAGCCATAACTCTCCCTGATGTGGACAGCATTGCCGAGTTCAGGGTCGAGACATCGGGTTTCGGGGCCGAGCATGGTCGCGATCCAGTCCAGGTCGTCATGGCGACGAAGTCGGGATCAAATCAATTCCATGGAAGCGCCTGGGAGTTCGTGCGCAACAATGCGTTTGATGCCCGTAACACTTTTTCAGCAAAGACCCCTAAGCTTACCCAGAACCAGTTTGGTGGTGCGGTAGGCGGACCGGTCATTAAAGACAAGACGTTCTTCTTCGCCAGCTTCGAAGGAACAACTGTCCGGCAGGAAAGCCTTTACAACTCTCCAGTTCCGGACCCCGCGTGGCTGAACGGGGACTTCTCTGGTGTCTCCACGCCCATAATCGATCCCACGACGGGTCAGCCGTTCTCCGGAAACATGATTCCTGCCAACCGAATTGATTATGGGGCAAACTTTCTTAAAGGGTATTTCCTGACGCCGACCCCTGGATATAGTGACGGCAATTTCCATGCGGTCGCACCTCGAACAAACGATACGTGGAACGGAATGATCCGCGTCGACCAGAACATCACTTCCAAACAACGAATTTATGGGCAATTTATCGACTGGGTTAACCCGACCACTAGTCCCCAGTATAGCCCTTCAGTTGTCCAAACCAACGAAACCAACCAGCACAATTTTGGCTTGACCTACAATTACACGATAACACCCAATATGCTGTTTACCCTCAACATGAGTTACGTGTCTTCTAACAATGTCTTTTCCGGGGGCTCTGCTGCCCTTGGATCGGAGAACCTGACCGAAGAGGCAGGCATTCAAGGCTTCCCGACTCCTGGCAGAACCCAGTGGGTTGGCCTTCCGACTGTCAACGTAACTGGAATCAGCGGATTTGCAGAACCCTGGGGTACGCCGGGACGGTTATGGTCAAATATCCTTGACGGTACAGCCAGTATGAATTTGATCCGTGGAAAACACAGCATTGTCCTCGGCTACAGCTACGACAACCGCACGACTTTTGGGCGACATGGGTCAGGTTTTTCCAGAGGGCAGTTCGACTTTAACGGCCAATACACGGGTTTTGCATTTGCCGACTACTTACTGGGCTTGCCTGCTGACGGGTATCGCAACTACCCTCTTCAAACATTTGGAATGAAGGATTCTCCCTACCATGCCATCTTTGCGCAAGATTATTGGAACTTGAGCAAGAAGGTGACGGTTAACTTAGGGGTGCGGTGGGATTACTGGGCAGGTAAGGAATTTGTTTGTGGAAACGGTGCCACTTTTGATCCGAAGTCCGGAAAGGTCGTGGCTGGTCTCGATAATCAGGGACAGGTTAATTT
>JBAUWE010000580.1:0-1907 GCA_049583595.1 Terriglobia bacterium | reverse complement strand
AAAGACTATCAAAAGTCTGGCACTCGGGTTTCTCCTGATTTTTCTCGCTGCCCTGAGTCTGCTGATCTCCGACTGGAATCGGCGCACCGGCGAGCGCCAACATATCCCCCGCGTCGCGATCCTTCAGCATGCATCCACGCCGGTGCTTGACGACACAATACGCGGCATGATCGACGGCCTCGCAAAAGAAGGCTTTGTTGAAGGCAAAACGGTCATTTTTCAGCGGTTCAACTCAGAAGGCGATATTTCGGTAAGCAATTCCATCGCAAAGGAAATTGTGGCCGGAAATTTCGACATGGCCTTGACCTCGAGCACAATTTCGATGCAGACCCTTGCCAACGCCAATCGGGGCCACAAGATGGTGCAGTTGTTTGGTGCTGTTGCCGATCCCTCGGTGGCTGGGGTCGGGATTGACATGTCGAAGCCGCTGGACCATCCCGCCAACCTTGTGGGGATTGGCAGCTTTATCCCTGTCGACCGGGCGTTTGAGGTCGCCCGGGAAATGTTCCCGGCCTTGAAGGTTGTCGGAGTCCCGTGGAATCCCTCGGAGCCCAATTCCCGCGCTTTTGTGGTCAAGGCGCGCGAGTTATGCAAGCAGATGGGCATCACGCTTCTGGAAGCCAATGTTGACAACTCCGGTGCGGTTGGCGAGGCTGTTAGCTCTCTTGCCTCGCGTGGCGCGCAGGCTATCTGGGTGGGCGGCGACGTTACGGTGATTGTGGCCATAAACGCGGTGATTGCCGCGGCCCGCAAGGCGCATATTCCTGCCTTCACGCTGATACCCGGCAAGCCCGATCGCGGCACTTTGTTCGATGCCGGAGCAGATTTCTATCGGGTGGGATTGCAAGTGGGCGAACTGGCCGCTCAAGTCCTTCACGGCGCTGATCCGAGCAAGATGCCCATTAAGAATATTGTGCCAGAGTACCTGGTGGTGAATGAGTTGGCCTTAAAGGGATTAAAGGATCCGTGGCACGTGCCAGATGCGGTTCGCACTAGAGCTGGCATTCTGGTTGACGAGGCGGGTATCCACAATCGCATGGCATCAGTGCCCGCTAAGACTTCACTGCACGCTCCCCAGGGAAAGAACTTCAAAATCGGGCTGGCCTACTTTGCGCCAGATCCGGGCGCCGAATCGTGCATGAAAGGTCTTTTTGACGGTCTGCGGAAGATGGGGTTTGAAAAAGGCCGAAATCTGACGGTCCAAGAGGCCCACGCCAACGGCGAAATTCCTAACATCACGCCCATCATGCAGAACTTCGACAGCTCGGATGTGGATTTGATCGTGGCGATGACAACTCCGTGCCTGACGGCCGCCTGTACCACCGTCAAGCATAAACCGGTGGTGTTTACATATGTCTACGATCCTATCGCTGCCGGGGCGGGAAAAACGATGGAGGACCATCTGCCCAACATCACCGGTGTGGGCTCGTTCCCGCCCGTCGAAGGCACCATTAAAGCAATTCAGGAAATCGTCCCTGGCGTTAAATCTGTGGGGACCCTATACAACAGCTCTGAAGCGAATTCCCGAAAGGTCGTGTCCGTAGCCCGCGATTTGTTCCGCAAGCATAAGATCAAGCTCGATGAAATCGCCATCACCAATACCAGCGAAGTCTTCCAGGCCGCCCAGACGCTGGCCTCACAAAACATCCAGGCAATTTGGATTACGGGCGACAACACGGCTCTGCAAGCCTTCAGCGGCATTGCCAAGGCGTCAGCGCAGGCGCGCCTGCCTCTAATCATCAACGATCCGGAGTTTACGGACCAGGGAGCTCTCATGGCAGTGGGTGTCGGTTGGTACGAGACAGGGCTGGCCGCTTCCAAGCGTGTCGCGCAAGTTTTGCTGGGACAGGACCCCAAGTATCTGCCTTTTGAAAATGTGGCTGTCCGGAAAATGGTCGTTAATTTAA
>JBAUWE010000579.1:0-4023 GCA_049583595.1 Terriglobia bacterium | reverse complement strand
GATCACGCAGGAACAATCGGAAGCTGTGCGCGACTTTGTTGCGGCGGGCAACGGCCTTTATTGCCTGCACAACAGCAGCCATATTTCCCTTTCCTCTCCAACCTACCGGGAGGTGATGGGCGGAGCGTATATCGGCCATCCGCCCCTGCGCCCTTTCAAGGTGCACGTGGTGAACCGCAGCCATCCCATCACCCGGGGGATCGAAGATTTTATGGTGAACGATGAGCAGCATTACGTCACCTACGACAAAAACCCCGCGAACATCCTTCTGCAGGCCGAGAACATTGACGGACTCACCTACGAAAGCTATGGGACAAAGTCTATTTCGGGCTGGGCTCACGAGTACGGAAAAGGCCGCGTGGTCTTCACGGCGGTGGGACACACCATTCACGCCATGTGGGCTCCACGGTATTTGAAGCTCCAGAAGCGCGCCGTGCAGTGGCTGTTGAAAAGCATCTAGCGCCTGTGATATCGATCTGAGCGGAGGACGCGCGAGTCATGCATCGGTTGTGGGGCTTTGCGATCTTCAGGAGCAGGTGAAATGGCGGAAATCGTTACATTCGGAGAACTGCTCGTCGAGTTTGTCGCCACCCGCACGGGGCAGACATTCGATTCGCCCGGAGCTTTTGAAGGCCCGTTCCCGAGCGGCGCGCCGGCCATCTTTGCCGACCAGGCGGCGCGGCAGGGCGCGTCCGCCGCCATCGCCGGCTGCGTGGGCCAGGACGCTTTTGGCGAGGCCGTCCTGCAACGCCTGGCGGACGACGGCGTTTCCATCAGGAGCGTTGCACGTTGCGCGGACCGACCCACCGGCACCGCCTTTGTCGCCTACCGAGCCGATGGCGAGCGGCAGTTTGTTTTCAACATTGCCCAGAGCGCCGCGGGATTGCTGGACGAAAGCGCCATCACTCCTGAACTTTTCGACGGCTGCCGCTGGCTGCACATCATGGGGTCGTCACTCTACAACCGGGGCGCCATCGCAGCGGCGCGCGCGGCGATGGATGAGGCCCGGCGGCAAGGATGCAAGATCAGCTTTGATCCCAACATCCGGCCGGAGTTGATAGGTCCGCCTGAGGTGCGGGATGCTTTATGGGAAACATTGCAGAATTGTGACCTCTTTCTGCCCAGCGAAGCCGACCTGCGATTTTTCCATCCGGAGCTGGCGAGCAATGACGCCGTGAGAAAATTTCTGGAGCGGTCTTCCCTGGAAGCGGTGGTTCTGAAGCGGGGAGCAGCGGGAAGCGTGTACGCTGACCGCAAGCAGCGTATCGAGGCACCGGCTTTTGAGGTAACCGAGGTGGATCCGACCGGCGCCGGCGACTGTTTCTGCGGCACGCTTCTCGCCTGCATGGTGCGCGGCCTGCCCATTGAACAGGCGCTCTTCCGCGCCAATGCCGCGGGAGCGATGGCCGTGCTGCGGCGCGGGCCGATGGAAGGAAACAGTTCGATGGAAGAGCTGGACCGCTTTATCGCCGCGCGTTCCGCCAGCTCGCAGGCGCTATAAGGCGGGCGTCTGCGCCACCACACAAATTCGGGAATCATCAATAAGGGCTCTCATGAAATTTCGTTCGAGTTGGATCATCCTGTTGTTGTTCCTCGTGGCGCCCGCAACTCTTGCTGCACAGTGTTCGAGTGCGCCTCAGGGAGAAATTCGCGCCAACCCCGGCCGGCCCACGGTGGCCGACCCTGCCGATATCACCGAATACGGCGTTCTCGAAATCGAGTATGGCTGGAACCACGCCTGGCTAGGCGGGCAGACCCATGAAAACGACTTCGGCGCTTTGGTGAAATTCGCGGCCCTTTGCAACCTGGAAATCCGCTGGAGTCCGGACACGATAGTAAGCCAGGATGGCCAACGAGGTTTTGGAGACAACTGGATCGGCGCGCAGTACCGTTTCCTTCACCAGACGCGCCGGGTGCCCTCGATGGCGGCGAGCTACATGGTGAAGATTCCCAGCGCCAGCGCCTCCCGGGGCCTGGGGACGGGGCAGGTGGACCAGCAGATCAAATTTCTCGCCAGTAAGGACCTCGGAGCCTCACACTTTGATTTCAATGCCAGCGCCCTCGTCATCGGGCGCCCGGCTGGCGACGGGCGGGATACGGCCGCAGAGATCGATCTCTCCTTTGCGCACCCTGTGTGGAGAAAGCTGGCAATAACCGGGGAAATTTACGGCGATACCCGCCTGAACAATGCCGTTCCCGGCTTCACCTCAACCCTGTGGGCACTGAGTTACAACTTGAGTCCGCGCCTGGTGGTCGATGCGGGTATGGACACAGCCCTGACGCCGAACGCGCCCTTCCGCAAGCGTTTTGTCATGGGGTTTGTCTATTCCATCGGCGAACTCTACCCCAGTCTGCGGCGACGCCTTCATCAGTAGGTAACTCCCTTTCAGAAAGAAAGCGATTTGTGCCAGGCTGTAGCCGGACGTGACCCGGTCAGCCAGGCGGAAAAGAAAAGAGCCAGGAAGCAGCGACCCGGATTATCAGGCAGGCGGAAGCCGGAACGCTCTGATGGCGACGTTGCGCGCCTGGCGACGGCCCGCGCCGAAAGGATGCAGCCACAGCCTGATAGTGATACCGTTGGTTTATACCGGGTGGAAAATCAAAAACCCACGGCGTCGGTGGGATGCCGTGGCAACCTTTTTCCCAAGGAGGAAAAGATGCCAAAGTACGTGATCGAACGCGAGATTCCCGGAGCGGGAAAATTGACCGCGGACGAGCTGAAGGCCATTTCGCAGAAGTCCTGCACCGTGCTCCGCAAGCTGGGGCCGGAAATTCAATGGATTGAAAGCTACGTGACCGGCGACAAAATCTACTGCGTGTACATCGCTCCAAACGCGGAAGCCATCCGCGAGCATGCGGAACAGGGCGGGTTTCCTGCCAACTCCATTTCAGAAGTCACCCGCATGATTGACCCCACGACGGCGGAGTAAGAATCCGGGAACACGTCCCGGTGAGCTGGCAAGTCAGCCCAAAGGGAGCGGCCCGGAGCGACGGCGACCGGTGGCTTTGCAGAATCGCAGACGCCGCACGGCGAGTGGACAGGCCAGGCCCTGCATACAGGGCCTGGGTTCGCCGGCGGCTCTGGTAGAATGTCGCTAACCATTTCAAAGGAGGGGAAACCCATGGCAACTTACATCGCGTTTCTTCGTTACACCCAGAAAGCCAAAGAGGCCATCAAGGAGAGTCCGGCGCGCCGCGAGGCGGCAAGGAAGATGTTTGCCGCCGCCGGAGCGAACCTGAAGCACGTTTACATCACCATGGGACAGTACGACGCCGTGGCCATCGCCGAAGCTCCCGACGACGCCACCATGGCCCGGCTGGTCCTGGCTGGAGCTTCGCAGGGATTCATCCAGACCGAAACCGTGCGCGCTTTCCCGGAAGAAGAGGCTGACAAGATCGTTGCCTCCCTGCCCTGAAGCGGCAGGCACTCTCCGCATGACGACGGACCTGAACGTCCTGACTGCCCGCTCTCTGGCAGCCCTGCTCATGGCGGAAGCGGCCAATGGACGCACCACCTGCCGGCGGGCTGGAGGGCGAAAGGGCGGCGCCACCAGCATGCCACTATCGCAGCGGGTTATTGCGCCAGCCGAAGCTGTCGGGCGCGCCGGTGGGATGCACAAACCAGTCCATCGGCCTGGCGCTGCAGCCCTGCCCCTCATTAAAGCTTGTGACCTTGCCGCCCTCCGCCTTCAGGTCCGCCTTGTAGCAATCGCCCAGCGAGTCAGTGAATGCGAAGGTCTGCGTGCTGGTCTGGCCGCGGTTGCCGGAAAGCCCCACGTGCCCCGCGTTGAAATTGAAGTTCACCGTGTCGGCTGCGGTGCGTATGTTCCGAACGCTGGCCGTGTAGGGGGGAAGCCCGGCCTGGCGCTGTTCGATGTGCTGATCGTAGACCTGGCGCAGGTGGACGGTGTGGCTGCGGCTGCGGCCGGAGCCTGAGTGTCGCAGCACGTTGGCCGTGAGCGAGTAGCTGAACGACCGCGTGAAAGCGCGCCCGGCGGAATCCCCGCCGGTGCTGTTGCTGGC
>JBAUWE010000578.1:0-1515 GCA_049583595.1 Terriglobia bacterium | reverse complement strand
CGGAGGGGTCCTTTATGCCGTGGGGTCGTGGCTCAATACAGGATCAGAACTCCAGAGAAAACGGTGGAAGGAGCAGCCGCAAAACGCAGGCCGCCTTTTCACGGGCGGACTTTTCCGCTATGCGGTGCACATCAATTACTTCGGAGACGAGCTCCTTTTCACCGGCTACGCCCTGATGACCGGCCGCGTCTGGACGCTGCTGGTGCCGCTGCTGATGCTGGCCGGCTTCCTGTTCTTCAACATACCCGAGCTTGACCGCCACCTGCGCGCGCATTACGGCGCCGAGTTCGACACCTACGCGCGCCGCACGCGCAGTTTTGTGCCGTTTCTGTATTGATTGCTGAACGAGCCGGCGAACCCCACCTTGGCCGTTGACACGGCGGCGCTTCTGATATTAAATGGCGGCCTTACCTAAGGAGGCATCACCATGCTGACACGTCGTAATTTTCTTGGAGTGTTCGGGGCAACGGCGGCGGGAGCGGCATTGCCCATTCGCGACGCCTGGGCGGCAGGGAAATTGGCCTGGCCGGGACCCATTGGTCTGGAGCTTTATACGGTTCGCGACCACTTTGCCAAAGATCCGGCAGGAACCTTGAAGAAGGTTGCCGCCGCTGGATACAAGGAGGTGGAAATTGGTCCCGGAACCAAACCCGGCGCCTTGAAAAAAGATCTGCGGGCGGCTGGCCTGACTGCACCCAGCGGCTATTTCAATCCGGCCAAAAACATTGAGGAATGGAAAAAGACCGTCGATCTGGCCCACTCTTACGGCCTGCAGTACATCGTGGTTGGCGACAACCCGGTCCTCGACGCCGCGGCCTGGAGACGGCGCGCCGAATTCTTCAACCATTGCGGCGAGGTTGCAAAGAAGGCGGGCCTGCAGTTCTGTTACCACGCCCATTATCATGAATTGGCTAAAACGGATGGCACCACAGGCTACGACATCATGCTCAAAGATTGCGACCCTGACCTGTTGAAAATGGAGATGGATATCTTCTGGGTCACCTATGCCGGGGCCGACCCGCTCCACTACTGGCGGCTCTATCCCGGGCGATTTCCTCTGCTGCACATCAAGGACCTGCGCAAGGGCGTCAAGATCAGCCCGCAGAAGGATCCCGTTCCCGGCGGTCCCAACCCCTTTGCGCCCGCCGGCCGGGGACGCATCGACTGGAAACTCATTTTTGCCCACGTTCACGAGGCCGGAGCGAAACACATCTTTGTTGAGCAGGACCAGTGTAACCTGCCCGAATATGAGGCCATTCGGGTCAGCTACAACTATCTCCGCCATCTCCGGCTGGGCTGAGAGTACCCTGAGCGGTCCAACACTGCCGCCCGACATTGTGAAACATCCCTTTCAAAATCAATAAGAAAGGGATGTTCAGGCGCGGCCATGGCAGCCGGGACAGCATGCCGGAAGCTCGCGCCTGATCGGTTTGAATGATTTGAAGGCTCTTAAATTGGAGGGAAGGATTAGTTGGTCTGCGGCATGAAGGCCTGGGGATTGGCCTGGCTGATGAG
>JBAUWE010000577.1:0-5368 GCA_049583595.1 Terriglobia bacterium | reverse complement strand
GCTTAACATTCGCCAACTCGGGGGTTATTGATGAAGTCCAGCCGTCGCAAGTTTCTGCAATCCACTCTGGCGGCGCCGATGGCGCTGGCGCTGGGGGTCCCGGCCCTTGAATCGCTCGACGCCATTGTCTTCCCTTCCCCCCAGATGACTTTCGAGAACCCGGACATCATCCGCTATGACGCGCATTGTTTCACCATCAACGGGCACGACACGTTTCTGCACGGCGGCGCGTTCCATTACCCGCGCTGCCCGCAATCGCTGTGGCGCGACCGGCTGCTGAAGTTCAAGCGCGCGGGCTTCAACACCATCGAGAGTTACGTCTTCTGGAACTACCACGAGCAGGAGGAAGGCCACGCCGATTTCACCGAGTTGGAAAGCTTTATTCAACTGGTGAAGGAAATGGGCTTCTTCCTGATCGCCCGCATCGGTCCCTACGCCTGTGCGGAGTGGGACAATGGCGGTTTTCCCGACTGGGTGACGATGCGGCAGTTTCCGCTGCGCAGCGACAACCCGGAAAGCATCAAGACTTCGCAGCACTGGTACAACCTGGTGGTTCCGGTGATCGCCAGGCATCAAATTACAACCGGCGGGCCCATCATCCTGATGCAGGTTGAAAATGAGTACGACCTCTGGAAAGGCGTTGACGACGAGCACAAGCGCGCCTACATTTCCGCCCTGGCCCAGATGGCCTGGAGCGGCGGCATCAACGTCCCGCTCATCACCTGCTGGACGCAGCAGGCCCGCGAAAACAAATACCCGGACATGGCGCGCATCGCCGACTTCTGCAACTTTTATCCGCGCTGGAAAATTACGGACGAAGTCCTGCCCGCGCTGATCAAGCTGCGGAGCGAGGAGCCGAATTCGCCCCAGGGCGTGACCGAGTTGCAGGGCGGCTGGTTCGCCAAATTCGGCGGCAAGCTTTCCGTTGACCAGGAAGGCGTGGGCCCGGCCCAGCTCAGCCCGCTCACCAAAACCGTGATCGAGCAGGGCGCCACCTTTTACGCCTACTACATGGGCTTTGGCGGCACCAACTTTGAGTGGGCCGCAAAAGACCTGACCACCACTTACGATTACGCGGCGCCCATCCGCGAGCCCGGCGGCCTGTGGGGCAAATACTACGAAGCCCGCGGCATCAGCCTGGCGCTGGGAATGTTTGGCGAGCAACTCGCACGCGCTGACTTGCAGGCTGGCGCGGCGGATTCGACCAACCCGGCCGTCAGCGCCCTCGAACGCGTGAACGGCAAAAGCGGCTTCCTGTTTGTGCGTGAGAACAACAACGCCGAGCAGCAGTTCAAGCTGACCTTTATGGACCCGGCAAGCCCCTCGCACCGCACCATCGCGGCGCCGCGCGAAGGCCAGTTGAGCATCGGCCCGCGCGAAATGAAGATGCTGCCCGTCTATCTCCCCATCGGTGAAACCATGCTTCGCTATTCGACGGCGGAGGTGCTGGCCCACGGGCTCAACCTGGACAAATGGTACCTGGTGCTTTATGACGACCCGGGGCGCGTGGCGGAAGTCTCGCTGGCCACCGAAAACGAGCCGCACGTGGAAGGCGACACCACCTACATCTATTGGGACCGCGGGTACGAATCGGTGGTGTTCGGCGTGCGCTTCGACCAGGACGAAAAGACCCTGGTGGTCAACCGGGACTTGATTGTGGTTCTCGTTCCGCGGCATCGCGCTCTGCGCACCTGGACCGCCGGCTTCCCCATCAAGCATTTTGCGGGCGCGGAAGGCGACAAGCCCGTCTCCATCCCGTTTGTTTCAGACGCCGCCCTGCTGGTCTCGAGCGGCTCGCGGAGCAGCCACGTCTGGGCCGACCTCGAATTCCGTCCCGGGAACCATGAACTGACCGCCTTGCTGCCTCCCAAGCCGGCAAAATGCCGCGTGGATGGCATCGAAACCGAGTTCCGCTATACGCGCGCGGGCCGGGAGACGCGGGTCAGTCTTTCAACCCCCGAACTCCCCAGCCGTCCGGTTCCCATCACAGAAGTTCGCACGTGGGTGGAAAAGATTTCCGGGCAGGACACCGGCCAGTGGCTCGCTTCGCCCCTGCGGCCGCTGGAAGAACTGGGCCGTGTTCCCTACGGTTACGTCAAGTACCGCTCCGAACCTTTCACTTGGAACGGCCAGGGCAAAATGTTCATCTCCACCTTCGCTGACGACGCGAAGAAAGTTTTCGTGAACGGCAGGCTGGCGGCCGAAGCCTCCAACAAGAAGAAGCAGGTGGAGATTGACCTGGCAAAGTACGCGAAGAATGGAAGCAACACCCTGGAGATTGCGTACGAACTTTTTGGCTCACCCAATTTTGGCGAAAACATCGGCGAGCTGAAAGGCGTCCAGTCGGTGGGAATCGGATCGAGCGCGTCATCGGCCACGCCGCTCGAAAAGTGGCAGATCCAGCGCTTCCCCGCCCCCGCCGAGGGCCGCGGCAGGATTGCTCCGGCAAAGATACCTGCAGGCCCAGGCGCGCCAGCGGCCATCGGCACGGGCGGCGGCAAGGAACTGCTTCCGCTCTTCACATGGTGCAGCGCGGAGTTTGATGTCGACCGGCCTTCTGAAGAATGGTTCGCTCCCTGGAAGCTCACCTTTGAGGCTGACCGCGATGCCCTGCTCTACCTGAACGGCCGGTTCGTGGGCCGCTACATGGCCATCGGTCCCCAGAAAGATTTTTACCTTCCGGAGCCTTTTTTCACAAGTGCACAAGACCAGAAGAACGTCCTCACCGTGGTCCTGGCTTATACCGGCCAGCCCGGGCACATTCGGACGCTCCGCGTGGCTCCTTACAGCGAATACGCAACTCGCCGGACCCGGATTGAATTTGAATGGTAGGATAGAATATTTCCGGTTGGACCTTCACTCGCAACCGGGAAAGCGCGCGCCCGGCTGCGCTTGCGGTGCGGGCCGCCATTGACGATTGTGGAATAGGCAAATGGCAGGAAAATCACAGAAACGGAAGCTGTCTCGCGAAGCAGGGGCCCCCAGGCCGGTTGGGCTTGGAATTATCGGCGTGGGAACCGTGGGTACGGGAACCATTAAAGTTCTGCAGGAGCACCAGCTCGAGATCGAACGGCGGCTGGGTTGCCGGCTGCAGCTCAAGATGATCTGCTCCCGCAGCATTCACAAGCAAGACCTCTCCTGGCTCAAGGGCAAAGTGGTCCTCACCACCGACTGGAAAGAAGTGGTCCGCAATCCGGAAGTGGACATTGTGGTGGAGCTGGTGGGGAAACTCCCCACCGCCCGCGCCATCGCCTTTGCCGTCGTCAACGCCGGCAAGCACCTGGTGACCGCCAATAAGCAACTGGTGGCCGAGCACGGCATCGAACTGGTGGGCCGCAGCCTGAAGAAAGGCGTCAAGCTGGGCATTGAAGCCTGCGTGGCCGGCGGAACTCCGATTCTTCACGCGATACGCTCAGGGCTGGCCGGTGAAAGTTTTGCGGCGGTCTACGGCATTCTGAACGGGACCACGAATTTTATCCTGACGGAAATGGAACAGCGCGGCGTCTCATTTGCCGAGGCGCTCGCGGATGCGCAGAAGCTGGGTTACGCCGAGCCCGATCCCACCTTTGACGTGGAAGGTTTTGACGCCCGCTACAAAATCGCCATTCTCACCATGGTCTGCTTCGGGCAGGCGGTCCCGGTGGAGGGAATTCCCGTGGAAGGCATCACCCGCATTGAGCAGGTGGACTTTGCCTACGCCCACCGGCTGAACCGCACCATCCGGCTGATCGGCGCGGCGCGCAGGAAGCGCGGCAAGAACCTGGAAATCACCGTGCGCCCCATGATGATTCCGCAGGCCTCCCAACTGGCCAACGTCTGGGGCAGCACCAACGGCATTCTGCTGCTGGGCAACAAAGGCGGCACCACCACGCTGACCGGCCGCGGCGCCGGAGGCGAGCCCACCGGCGTGGCCGTGCTCTCCGACGTGGTTGAGATTGCCAGGGTGATTGCGGCAGGCGGCACCGGCAGCACGCCGCTCGGCTACTCGGAATGGCACAGCCGGAAGGTCGGGCCGCCCTCTCGCGAGCGAGCCAGTTCCTACCTGCGGCTGGTGGTTCGCGACCGTCCCGGCATCCTGGCGCGCGTGTGCGCCGCCCTCGGACGCCACAGAATCAACATCGACTCGGTGCTGCAGGAGCCTGCGATGCCCAAGGAACACCTGCCGTTCGTCATGACCCTGGAGCCCACGGCGGAAAGCCGTGTGCGCGGCGCCGTCCGTGAAATTGCCCGGCTTCCCTTCCTGGTGCAGCCGCCACTTCTGCTGCCTTTCGTGGATTTGCCCTAGCGCCGCCTGCCGGCCGCGCCGCTCTTCAGAACTTTAAGCAACTCACTCTCCCCGTGCAGGCATCATAAAAGGAGAGAGGGCGGAAGAACGGCGCCGGGGGTACGCAAAAAGTATTTTCTCCTGAACGCCGCTCGCTAAAAGGGGCATGAAGAACAATCATGGTCTGCACTCTATAACCCGCCCTCCCGGCCCCTTGCGATAGCGAGGGGAACTGCGTAACCAGCCGGACTCCACAACCCTGTAAGACGCCTGCGCCCATGGGGCATGGGTGGGCTTCACGCCGCAACTTCCTTATCGAATGTTAACCATTTAGTGATCTAGCGCACGTCATTTTAGAGGACAACTCCGCCCGATGCATTCGTGACGTGCATTCAGGTAACGATTCCGCCTCCCTGCGCATCTCATGTAATGTCGAGTTCAGGATCTGAACGGAAGGGCTTTAAGAGAGCCCTGAACGTGACTTTGTCATAAAGGAGATATAATGCGTCGAAACTTTTATAAAACAACCGGATTACTTCTGTTAGCTGGATTATTAATGCCTGTTGGGATGTTACTTGCAAGTGACACTTATGGAGCCCCGGCTGTAACCTCCAGCACCGCCAACTGGTATAACGTGGAACAGGCTTCGAATCTTTTCAATCAAATGAACACTCTGGCGCTGAAGGCCAGGAGGGAAGTTGCCCGGCTCCAGGCGCAGGGGGATGAGCTGAGCTGGAGAGAACATTCGACAAGGCTTGCGAGGGCCAAAAACGATATCAACACCATCGGGGATGACCTACTGCAGCTCAACGAAATGAAAACCAAGCTGGAGCCCTGGCAGCAGAGCCTGCTCAACAAAATCACTCCGAACCTTCATGCGATGGTTTACCAGACGGACCAGGCGCTGAATACGCTGTCCACCCATGAAGACCGCATTGCCCTGATCATGACTCACTACCCGCGGAACATCGATCTGATCTACAAGAACGCCAATCAGATGTCGGATACCATCAGCACCGTCACCCGGTACGCTCACTCCGAGCAGAAGATGGCGGCGCTCGACAGGATGAGCGGCGAGGAAGGCGGTTCCTGACGGAGGGATGA
>JBAUWE010000576.1:0-10068 GCA_049583595.1 Terriglobia bacterium | reverse complement strand
CCGCAGACTTCTCCCATCATGCGTCGCAGCGCTCACGAAGTCGTAGCTCCAAACGTGTCTCGGCCGCTCCGGCCGCAGCCGCATGCACGATCCGTCGTTCAACCATAAGCGCCTTCGCGGCTTCTGTCTTTGCGGCACTTTTAATCCTTCCCGTCGCCAGATCCTCTCCACTCGGTCCTTGCCCACTGGCCATCCCGCCTGTTTGAGCAGCGCCGTGATCCGCCGATATCCATACCGCCCATACTGGCTGGCCAGCGTGATGATCGCCCGCGTCAGCGCATCCTCGTCGCTCCGCAAGAGTGGAGCCTATCGTTGTGTCCGTCGCGCTTGCCCCAGCAGCCGGTAGGCATGCCGTTCGGAAAGTCCATATTGCTTCCGCGCATGCTCCACCCCACAACGCCGCCGCTCGGGGCTTAGAAGTTTCCCTGCGCCACATCGCGCAGAACCTGCTTCTCCAGCGAAAGTTCGGCCACCAAGCGCTTTAACCGGCTGTTCTCTTTCTCCAGCTCCTTCAACCGCTTCGCCTGGTCCAGCTTCAGCCCTCCGAATTCCTTCCGCCAGCGATAGTACGTCTGTTCGGTGATCCCCGCCTCCCGGGACGCTTGCGGCGTCGTCTTCCCATTCGCGATTTCCACTTCAATCTTCCGCAGCAGATTCACGATCTGCTCCGGCTTGTACCTTTGGTTTGGCATGACCGATCTTCCTCCTCAGGTGAATTCTCTCTCACTTCACCTGGTACTAGAAACCCCGGTCAGGTCACTGGTGTCCTGGGCAAGAGTCGAAACATATCCAGGGGACACACCCACCGACTCGGTCGCGCATTGGTGCGGAATGCATGGCACCGGTAATGGGCCGGGACAGACCATTGGGTGAGGGTATGCGATTTGCCGACTTCCCCCGCGGCAGCCTTGTCAACAGAGTCGCCTCAAGGGGGGCTACTCATTTTGCTTGACGAGACAAGAGCAGATATATAAGATACCGATCTTGAAAACCGATGTCGATAGCAGATAACACCAGGCTCTTCTCAGGACTGATTCGTTTGCATGTCCTTTACCATGCTTCCCAGGGGCCCGTCTTCGGACTGGAAATGATCCGAGAGCTCCGCCGACACGGGTACGAACTGAGCGCCGGCACTCTCTATCCCCTTCTCCACAGCATGGAGAAAGGCGGCTATCTCAAGTCGACGAGAGAGCTTTGCAACGGGCATTTTCGGCGATCCTATAGGGTTACCCCGGCGGGTCGCAGGGCTCTGAAAGAAGGGCGAGCAAAGGTTCGAGAGTTGTTTGGGGAGCTCTTCGAGGAGGGCGGCAAGCGGGGAAACAGCGGAAGCCTCGGAAAGTAGCCGAACTCCAGATTTGACACCCCAATGGTATTAAGGAAGTGATTCGAAATGAGGTGCCGCAAGAAGGGTCTATAGATGGCAACCAATCGTTTCGGACGTCGAGAGCTTTTGCGTGCGGGCGTAGGATTATTGTTCACCGGCGCGGCGGCGAGTGCCAAGCCAGGCTCAGGCAGCCCACGCGATTTGGCGCCGACCTCCGCTTCGACTCAATCAGAGCGTGCTGATGTGACGGTTCGGATTGGCATCGGCCTCATTGAGATTGCTCCACAGCGTATCCTTTCCACGGCTACTTACAATGGCCAGTTCCCCGGACCCCTGCTTCGTCTGCGCGAGGGCAGGCGGATCACGGTGGACATATACAATGACACGGACACACCAGAACAATTGCACTGGCACGGCCAGTTTGTACCGCCAGACGTGGACGGCGCCGCAGAAGAGCGAACGCCTTACATCCCAGCCCACGGCATGCGCCGCATTTCCTTTGTCCCCAAGCCTTCAGGCTTCCGCTTCTATCACACGCACGTGCGCGGCGGCGGCAACCTTCACCGGGGTCAGTACACAGGGCAGGTGGGGCCGATCTACATCGAGCCAGCGCATGAACCAGGCGCTTACGACCGCGAGGTCTTCCTCGTCCTGAAGGAGCTTGAACCCTTTTTTAGCCAGGGCGGCGACGTGGCGCAGGATTTCCTCACCCCTGCGACTGAGGAGAAGGACCTGATGGAGAAGGGCGAGTCCGCCATGCGGGCGTCTCTTGCCCGTGGAATGCCACACGGCTATGAGGTCGGCTATCGGCTGTTCACCATTAATGGAAAGATGCTCGGGCACGGCGAACCCGTTCGCGTCAAGCAGGGCGAGCGCGTCTTGTTCCATGTGCTGAACGGCAGCGCGACAGAGATTCGGAGTCTTGCGTTGCCCGGCCATCGCTTCCGCGTTGTGGCGCTCGACGGCAATCCCGTGCCAAATCCACAGGAGGTACCCGTGCTCTGGCTGGGTACTGCCGAGCGAGTTTCCGCCATTGTCGAAATGAACCATCCCGGGGTCTGGGTAATGGGAGATCTCGGTGATGACGACCGGAACCGAGGGATGGGCATCGTTGTGGAATATGCTGGGCGTAACGGAAAACCTCAGTGGGTGGCTCCGCCGGCTGCCGGCTGGAGCTATACCCTTTTCGGAAGCGACCTCCAAACCCAACTCAAGCCGGATGAGATATTCGAAATGACGTTTGCCAAAGATAATGCTGCTGACGGGGGATTCAACCGCTGGACGATCAACGGGGTGGCGTTCGATCAGAAGACGATGCCGGTCATGTTCCACCTGAAGCACGGGAAAAGGTACCGGCTCCGGATGCGAAACGCGA
This sequence comes from Terriglobia bacterium, assembly GCA_049583595.1. Taxonomy (GTDB): domain Bacteria; phylum Acidobacteriota; class Terriglobia; order UBA7540; family UBA7540; genus SCRD01. The sequence continues at coordinate 7,369 of JBAUWE010000576.1, read as the reverse complement.
GCGACGACATCCATCCGGTGCACCTCCACCGTCATACGTTTGAAGTAACCAAGTACGCGGGGAAGCAAACTAGCAAGGTCAAGAAAGACGTGATCATGGTGGGAGGATACCAGGAGGCGGAAGTCGATTTCACTGCTGACGATCCCGGCCTCACGCTTTTCCACTGCCACCAGCTGTTGCATATGGACTTCGGATTCATGGCGCTTTTCGACTATGTCTGAAATCCGAAGGCGGGACTCATCCGGGCCCTCTAATGGGCAGCACATATTCACGGACGGCAGAGATATTTCGCTCGTCACCACAGCCTGTTTCACTTCTTTCTGACGGGCCGTGCTGTCCAGTCGCGGAATATTATCTTCGTTCGGCCTGCTAGGGGCATCACCGTCTTTTTTGAAGTGGGCGTTCCGAAACATACGAACCCCAGGTCGGGCGCGATTCGCCTTGTCCTGTTCGCTCTGTTTCTGATCGGGATGGAGGCGGACCGGCTCCCTGTGGACGCGGGCTGGACTTTGCTCCTGAAAGATTCCTCACCGGCTTAGTTGGGGTCTCGTGTGGATTTGGCCAACGCACCCCGATGTCTTAAGGAAGGATACTGGACCGTGGTGAAAAACACTATCCAACGTTTTTTAATCCTACCGATCCTATTTTCCGCGGTGTTCGGCGTAGCTAGCCGACTCTGGGCTGCTCCTCCCCAGGCTGCGCAACCAAAGGCATTTACCTTGGAAGAAGCCGTCAACTACGCCCTCGCGCATTATCCCGCAATGCAAGCCGGGCGCGATCAGGTGGAGGCTGCGCGCGGCGGCGTCGACTTCGCTCGCACGAACTATCTGCCGCAGCTTGACTCATTGTGGCAAGCTAATCGCGCAACCTCAAACAACGTGATGGGCATCATGTTTCCACAATCCGTGGTACCAAGCGTTCGCGGGCCTGTCCTGGCATCTTCATCGACCACCGCCTGGGGTAGCATTGGCGGGCTGCTTTTTTCCTGGCAGCCGTATGCCTTTGGCTATCGCCATTCGAAGCTGAATCTTGCTCGGGCTGGAGTTGACCTGGCTTCGGCCAATCTTGCGGTAACTCGCCTGAGCGTAGCCACGAACGCCATGAATGCATTCTTCAACCTCGTGGCCGCTGAACAGGGCGTCAGCGTGGCCGAGGCGAACCTCCGGCAATGGCAAGCGATGAATAAATCAGTTCACACTCTGGTGGATCAGCAACTTCGACCGGGCGCAGATGCTTCGCGCGCCGACGCACAATTGGCCCAGGCCAATATCCAGCTTATCCAAGCCCAGCAGCAAGTAGCGGTGAACCGGGCGGCCCTGGCTAGTGCCTTGGGGCTCGAAACCAGCACCGTCGAGGCGTCAGCTGGCCCGGTATTGGGTTCGCCCCCAGAGGCCGCTCCACCTGTGGTGCCGCCATCTTCCCATCCCGCCGCTACGGTACAGCAAAACAGTGTAAAGCAAGCTCAGGATCAACTTGAGATACTACGTCACTCCTACTATCCAGACGTTTACGTTCAGTCCTTCGTCTCGGGAATCGGCTCCGGCTTTTCTCCGACCGGAGTCCCTCTGGGTGGCGGCAGTGGCCTGGGCCTTGGAACGGAAAATTACGGAGCGGCAGTCACCATTACGTTCCCGATCTTCAGCATTTTTGGCATTCGCGCTCAGGAGAAGACCGCCAAGGCAAACGTGCAGGCCCAGACGAACTATTATCATCAGACGCTTCTGGCGATCAATGACCAGGTGGAGCAGGCCCAGGCGATGCTCGATGGCGCCCGGCGTGTGGCCGAGAATACGCCTGTCCAGCTTAACGCCGCCCGCACGGGGGAGATCCAGTCGCGAACGCGTTACCAGGCCGGGCTCACAACCATCGTGGAATTAGCTGATGCGGAAAGCCTGCTCGAACAGGCCGAGATCGATGATGCTCTAGCCAAGCTTGCCGTCTGGCATAACCTCGCAAATCTTGCGGCTGCCGAAGGAAATTTGGAGCCTTTTTTTCAGCTCGTCCGGACAGGAGGTCATTAAGCATGTGGCTGATTCGCACGGCGCTGCGGCGCCCCATCACCGTCCTCATCGCCGTTATTGGGATTGCCCTGTGTGCCATTCTTGCGGTCGTGCGGATGCGAGTCGACATCTTCCCAGACCTCAATCTTCCCGTGATTTATGTTGCTCAGCCTTACGGTGGCATGAGCCCGAGACAGATGGAAGGGTACTTGGTGTTCTACTACGAGTACCATTTCCTTTATATCAACGGAGTTGAGAGCGTCGAAGACAAATCCATTCAGGGCAATGGCCTGCTCAAAATCACCTTTCATCAGGGAACCGACATGAGCCAGGCACTCGCGCAGACGATTGCCTATGTCAATCGAGCTCATGCTTTTATGCCGTATGGCACTGTGAACCCGTTCGTAATCCGCTTTGATGCAGGAACTGTGCCTGTGGGAGATATCGTCTTTTCAAGCCCCACTCTGAGCATTGGCCAGATTCAAGATCTGGCTCTGAACCGGGTGCGGCCGATCTTTGCCACGCTCCCCGGTGTTTCCGCGCCGCCGCCCTTCGGCGGAAACCAGCGGACGATAGTTATCACCATCAATCCTGAACGGTTGCGCTCTTATCACCTGACTCCTGATGAGGTGGCGCGGGCCATTCACTCCGGCAATCTGTTGATGCCTGCCGGCAACGTGCGCACCGGCAACCTGTTGCGCATCGTCAATAGCAATTCGATTGTTCCCGATATTACTCGGCAACTCGACGACTTGCCGATTCGCTCGGGCGCAGGGTCTACCGTTTATCTGCATGACATCGGGTACGTATCGGACAGCACAGACATCCCGACGGGGTATGCGCTGGTGAATGGCCGCCGGTCTGTCTATGAGCCGGTCACCAAGCGGCCAGACGCCTCCACGCTTTCGGTGGTTAAGGAGGTAAGGGATGCCCTGCCTCGGTTCCGCTCGCTGGTTCCTTCGGACATCCACATCAGCTATGAGTTTGATCAATCCGGGTACGTGAAGAGCGCCCTGCTTTCCGTCGCTCGAGAAGGTTTGCTGGGGGCCCTCCTGACCGGCCTCGTGATTTTATTGTTCCTGCGCGATGCAAGAAGTTCATTGATTGTGGTGACAACGATCCCCTTCGCTCTGCTCACTGCCGTTGTCGCGTTGTGGATGAGTGGCCAGACGATCAACATTATGACCCTCGGGGGCTTGACGCTGGCCGTGGGCATTCTGGTGGACGAGGGCGTGGTTGCGATCGAAAACATCGATGCCACAATTGAGCGGGAGCCCGATGTGCCAGTTGCTCGCGCGGTACTCAGGGGCGTACAGCAAACGATCGGGCCCCGTTTCCTCTCCATGCTTGCTGTTGTGGCGGTCTTTGTTCCTTCGTTCTTTATGACCGGCGTGACCAAGGCCTTGTTTGTGCCGCTTTCGCTCGCCGTCGCTTTTTCAATGGTCGCCTCTTTCCTGCTCTCCAGCTCCCTGCTTCCGGTGATGTTTATGTGGATGCATAAGAAGCCCGGGGTGGTTGGTGGCCCTCCTTCGGAAATCCATTCGACTTTCGAGGCCTTTAGAGAGAAATGGAAGACCGGTCTTCATCGTGTGGTTGGCTTCCGGTGGCTGATCGTCGGAGCTTACTTCACGATTGCCCTACTGATCATCCTGGCCTTAGGTCCTCGTCTGGGTCAGGAGCTGTTCCCTCAGGTTGCCAACAACCAGTTCCGTCTGCGACTTGAAGCCCCGTACGGCACACGTGCCGAGGACACGGCTAATTTGACATCGGAAATCCTGAGGCAGATCGGTCAAGCAGCCGGACCCGGTAACGTCACCGCAACCCTGGGCTATGTCGGGACACAAGGAGCTGCTTATCCGATCAATACGGTATTCCTGTGGACCAGTGGCCCTCATGAGGCAGTGATCAACGTAGCTCTCCGGCCCGACGCTCGTATCGATGTTGGTTCCTTTGAGGAAAAACTCCGCCACATTCTTCCTCCCAAGTTTCCGGGCTGCACCTTTTCGTTCGAGCCGGGTGACATTGTAAGCCAGATCATGAATTTCGGCGCACCAACTCCGGTCGATATCGCGGTAACAGGACCGGATTTTGGTCAGCTCCGTGCTTATACAGGAAGGCTAAAAGAGCAACTAGGCGAAATCTCAAGCCTTCGAGATTTGCGGATCGAGCAGCCACTTGACTACCCCAGTGTCAACGTCGATATTCACCGTGAACTGGCTGGACAACTCGGCGTAACGGCAGGACAAGTGGCCACTTCACTATCGCAGGCTACATACTCGAGCCGCTTTACTGTGCCGAACTACTGGGCGGATCCGAAGACAGGTGTGGCTTATCAGGTTCAGGTGCAGTATCCGCAGCCTCAAATGACTTCTCTTCAGGACGTTAGAAACATTCCCGTGATGCCGGGTGACACTGAACATCCCCTGCTGGGCGATCTCGCCACCGTCACCGACGGAGTCACCGTTGGGGAGTATGACCGGGAGAATGGCCTCTGGAAGTTGGATCTTGTGGCTAATGTGGCGGGGCAGGAACTGGGACGGATAAGTAGAAGCGTTGATGAAGCCATCCGGCTGGCGGGAGCGCCGCCCCGCGGCACAACGGCAAGCGTGCGGGGCCAGATTGGTCCCATGCAAGAGACGTTTACCAACCTTAGCATAGGGTTGTTGCTGGCCATTCTGGTGATTTTCCTCCTTCTCGCTGCCAACTTTGAATCCATGCGGCTCTCTTTCGTTATTTTCACCACTGCCCCCGCTGCGGTCTGCGGCATGATTCTGACGCTACTTATTACGCACACCACGCTCAACATCGAGTCTTACATGGGTGGCATTATGGCTGTCGGCGTCGGAACCGCCAACGCCATTCTTCTGGTAACGTTTGCGGAAGAGAACCGGAGGAGAGGCGCTGATTCCATGTCCGCAGCGATTGAGGGAGTCCGGGCGCGAATGCGGCCCATCCTGATGACCAGTGCAGCGATGATCGCCGGTATGATCCCCATGGCATTTGCATGGGGAACGGGCGCTGAATATACTGCGCCATTAGGCAGAGCCGTGATTGGCGGGCTCCTGGCAGCCACGCTGGCCAATCTGACCGTGCTGCCCTTTGTTTTCTCTATTGTGCAGCGGCAGGCCAGCGTGATCTCCCCTTCGCTTGATCCGGACGACCCCGCAAGCCGTTATGCAGAGGGGTAAACGAGTGATCTTTGGAACCGTAAGAGGAGGCACTATGAAATCCAGAGTGGGCTTCAGCTTGATCGCGTTTCTGGCTCTCAGCGCATTGTCCACCTCCTGCGCCAGGCAAAATAATGCAACGACCGAGGCCGAAACGACAACCTCGGGTTCTACGCCCAAAGTGGAAGTTAAGCGGGTCATCGCTCAGAAGCTTACTACTTCGGTGGAGCTTCCTGGCCAACTGATGCCCTATGAGGCCGTGGATCTCTACGCGAAAGAAACCGGATTTGTAAATTGGATGGGGGTTGACCGGGGTTCCCGTGTCAAGAAGGGCGAGCTAATTGCACAGCTGGAAGCTCCGGAGCTCTTGGCCCGACGATCGGAAGCGGACTCCAAGTATCAGGGCGCAGAATCACAATTGCTGGCGGCAGAAGCCAAGTTAGCCGCCGACGAAGCAACCTATCAACGCATGGAGGCCGCGGCTAAAGTTCCGGGGGTCGTCGCCGGCAATGATCTTGAAATCGCGCAAAAGACAGCCCTAGCCGGTAGACAAAATGTCGCGGCGCTCCAGAAAAACGTCAAAGCGGCGCAAGATGCTCTTCAAGCTTTCACCCAACTCGAATCTTACCTCAAGATCACGGCCCCGTTTGATGGGCAAATCACCACGCGATTCGTGCATCCCGGCGCGTTGGTTGGCCCTCAGGGAGGGGCAGGCGCTTCAACCCCGATTGTCCGCATCGAGACGTTGACTCGCCTTCGGCTGGTCGTGCCGGTGCCGGAGTACGACGCAGGAGACGTTCCTGTGGGAACAGAAGTGAGTTTTACCGTCCCGTCCTTTCCAGGCAGAACCTTCCAGGCGCCCATCGCTCGGATCTCGCACGAGGTTGATCTCATAACGCGAACCATGCCAGTGGAGTTGGACGTGAGAGACCCTCGGGCCCAGCTGATCCCGGGAACGTTTTGCCAGGTTGAGTGGCCCGTTCGTCGGAACTATCCGACATTGTTCGTTCCCAGCTCAGCAGTGGCGAGTGACTTGGCGCGCACCTTTGTCATCCGTGTGCAGAACAATCGCACCGAATGGGTCGACGTGAAAACGGGTGCCACCGTCGGAAAACTGATCGAGGTATTCGGGGACCTGAAGGAAGGCGACAAGGTTGCGGTACACGGTACCGACCAACTCCGCCCAGACAGCGAGGTCGCTTCCGGACTGTGATTGCGAAATAGGCGCCTGTGAAGAGAAGGCAATCTACGCTATGGTCCCGCATGCAGGGTTTCGGGGTCCCTTCACGGCTTGCACCAAGGTCTACGGGGCAGAAACTTCGCACAATCCTGACACAACATCTCGTTCCGCTCCTGAAGTGGGTCGGTACAACTCCAAATAGCAGTGCCAGCATGTTGATTGGGTTGCGCTTTGCATAACATGCTTTACTTCCCGTGCACAGGCGCGGAACGAGCAATAGAGCCAATGCCGGCGGTGTTAAGGTTCCCGAAATCGGTGTCCGCGTTGTCCCGCTTCTGGATACGTGGCCAAAAGCGTGGCAGTTGGTCCGCACCGTCGTGGATTACTGCTGCCTTTGCCAAGGTGTTTTAAGTCATCCTCGCAGGTTCTGTGAGGACAGGGACTTTGACGTGTAACGGGCTACTCGCGGAAGTGACTTTCGCCGAGCGGGAGCACAGGAGAAGAATCCAACGTTCATCGGAGCTCGCGCTTCAGAGGCAAATAGTAAATCTAGTCGAACACCTTGAGGACACTAGACCCTAATCAGACTGATGGACCCACGACAATCCAGTAGCAGGCAAGTGCTTGTTAAACTAGGTGGTTACTCAATCAAAAGGATGGAGCCGGCGAAGGGAATCGAACCCCCGACCTACGGTTTACGAAGCTAGATAAGTAAGGGTATCTCATTGATTTTGCGGCACGGTTGGCAACTCTAAGTTACTGAAAAGCACGCTAAAAACGCTCAAGTTGTACCGATCTTGTACTCGCAGAAATGGGGTCTAACAAATCTTCCGCTCTTGGCTTCTTCGGAAGTGTGTTCGTGGCACGCTTGCTACGGCCGAGCATTACGCCGATGCAAAGTTGGTATTCCCAAGGAGATTTCAACCCGCGATTGCACCGTGAAAGTACGACCGTCTGTCGTAACCTACGGAAAACTAAGGCACGGATGGCTACTTTAGACACCGAAAGGCACTCTTCGCAAC
>JBAUWE010000575.1:0-9447 GCA_049583595.1 Terriglobia bacterium | reverse complement strand
GCAGGGCGCCCGCCAACGTGATGGAGTGGATCCGAACGCAGGAAGCGGAAGCCTCAGCCAGGAAACAGCCGGGGAGAAACGATCCCTGCCCTTGCGGCAGCGGCAAAAAGTATAAGAAGTGTTGCGGCGCGACCGCCTGAAACCGGAACCGGCAGCGCGCCATCCTGCCCATTCACGCGGAATAAAACGGCATCACAACCCACCGACCATCAGCCCTTGACCAGCAGGCGCGTCAAGGCCGCCGGCATGCTGTGCTTTTTGTGGAGCCGTGCCGTGGCAAGCCAGGGACTGGCGGGCGTGCATTCCCATTGTTTCGCCAGCTCCAGGCCGCTGTGGCCAGAAACCGTGTATTTGCTGAAGAACTGGTCCAACTCCTCCGTAAGTTCGTCGGCGACTTTGCTGAGCGAGACGTCCTGGAAGCGATTTGCAGTTTCCCGCGGGTCCTCCTTCAGATCGTAAAGCTCGTCGACGAAACGCACGCCGCCGTAAGGGTAACGCCGGATCAGCTTATAGCGCTCCGTCCGCGCCATGCGCGCGTTGCCGTACTCGCTGATGATGGTCTTCCGCCAGTCCTGCGCCTCGCCTCCGCGCAACTGCGCCAGGTAGGATCGCCCGGGTGAATTGATTCGTGCCGCCGTCTTTTCGTCCGGCGACGCTCCGGCAACCTCCAGCAGCGTGGCCCACAGGTCGCAGTGGTTCACGTAATCATTGCAAACGGCGTTCTGGCGAATGCCTCCGGCAGGCCAGCTCACAGTGCAGGAGACCTTAATGGACTCGTCAAAAAAATTCTGGGGCAGCGTGCCATTGCCTTTTTCCCACATGCCGTGCTGGCCGGTGTTGAGCCCGTGGTCGCCGGTGTAAACCACCAGCGTGTTTTCGAGTTGCCCGTTGGCTTCGAGCGCGGCCAGCACTTTGCCCACCTCGCGGTCCAGGCTGGAGACGGCGCCGTAATACTCCATGTGCTTCATGCGCTCGACCTGGGGATTGCTGCTGATCGGAATCAGGGCCTCGCCGTGGCAGGGCTGGAACTTCTCGTTGGGGATGTCGCGGAAGGTTGCGGGATCGTACTGCGCCACCAAGTCAGACGGGGCGGCGTTGTGCGGCGAGTGCGTGTCGACATAACCGACGAAAAGGAAGAACGGTTTGCCCTCGGCGCCCTCGTTCTTCTTGTGCTCGCGCAGGAATTCAATGGCCCGGCGGGTCAGTAGGGGCGATTGCTGGCCCTGGTCGAGCACCAGACTTCCCTGGTCTGAAAAGTGTTGGACGCCGTAATGCGGATATTGCGCCAGCCAGTAGCTGAACCATCGGTCAAAGCCGGGATGCGGTTCGCGCGTGCGGCCGCAATGCCACTTGCCCACCAGGCCGGTGTGGTAGCCGGCGTCCTTCATCAATTCTGAAATCAGCGTCTGGCCCTGCAGCCACGGGTGCTCCGCGGCGTCGGTCTGTTCCTTGAGCCAGTCGTGGATGCCGTGCTGCGACGGCATGCGTCCGGTAAAAAATGATGCCCTGGCGGGTGAGCAGACCGGGCAGGGCGTAAACGCCTGCGTCATGCGCGTCCCTTTAGCTGCCAGGCGATTCATGTTGGGTGTCAGCAGCTCTGAGTTGCCGTAGGCGTGCTGGGCCCACTGGCCGTGGTCGTCGGTCAGAAAGACCAGAATGTTTGGACGCTTCGTTCCGGCCGCAGGCTGCGCCGCAGTGTTTCCGCCTGGCCAGGCAACCAGTCCGGCCCCCAGGGCGCCCGCCTTCTTTATGAATTCACGCCGCTTAATTCCGCTCATGGAATACTCCTCGAAGGTTTTGGTGACCTTAGTGAGTTCGGCCGGGATCGTGCCCGGACGGGCGTCACCCCTGCTGACTGCTGCTGCTATCGAACAGCCGTGAAACCTGAAGCCGTTTCGGGGATGATTATAACGGATGGTGGGAAAGCAGTCCTCGGCTTTTCGCCAATTCACCCCGGGAACATATGGGAGTTCATCACACCGGGTTCGAGGGGTAACAAATTTAAAGGGCCTCAGCCGCCCCACGCCATGTTACTGCGACTGAATTTGCCCCCGGCGTGCAGGCATCGGCCCGGTGGCGGCCAGTGCGGGAGCCTGCTGGCGGGATTTCGGCGATTGCGGTATCATGGTTTGCGGCACATCGCTGCGTAAAAAACTCCCATTTTCGGCGAGTTCTGTAACACGTCGGCAGCCGATGGCCCAAAGCCAAGCACTGAATCCTTTCAGGCCCGTAGCTCAGTCTGGTTAGAGCGCTACCTTGACACGGTAGAGGTCAACGGTTCGAGTCCGTTCGGGCCTACCATTATTTTCAATAACTTGCCCCGGCACCCCTTCCGCTTCACCCTGTTTCGTGACGTGATTTGTGACATTGGCCCCCTCTGAAGCGGCCTGTTGTGGGCGATTTGAGAGGGCCTGTATTGCCGTTCGTTTGGCCTCAAGCTGAATATGCGAGTAGCGCCGCAGCATTCTCATGCTCACATGCCCGGCATGAGCTGCTCCCCAAGAAATGGGCCATTTGAAATGAGAGTTTTCCGGGATATAAAAGCCGGGAGGAGAACTCACCATGAAGCGGCAACTGGAGGATGAAAACCGGCGGCTCAAGCAGATGGTGGCCGAGCAAGCCCTGGATATCCAGGCACTCAGAGGGGTGCTGGCAAAAAAGTTCTGACGCCCACAGCGGGCCGGGAAGCAGTGGGCGTGATGAAGGGAGTTTACCGGAGGAGCGAACGGCGAGCCTGTTGGCTGCTGGGACTGAGCCGATCGAGTTGCCGTTACCAGCCGCGGCGGAGAGAGGAAAAAGCCTTGCACGAACGATTGCGAGAACTGGCGGCGGAGCGGCGACGGTTTGGGTATCGGAGGCTGGCCGTCCTGCTGCGCCGGGAGGGATGGGCGGCAAATTGGAAGCGGGTTTACCGAGTCTACCGGCAGGAGCACTTGCAGGTGGGCAAGCGGCCGAGGAAGCGCGTGGTGAGCCCGCAGCGGCTTCCTCTGGCATTGCCCGGCGGCCCCAATGAACGGTGGTCGATGGATTTCATGACGGACAGCCTGGCCACGGGGCGACGGTTTCGAGTCTTGAATGTGGTGGATGATTTTACACGGGAGTGCTTGCGGATCGAAGTCGACACTTCGCTTGGTGGGGAACGAGTGGGGCGGGTGCTGGAAGAGTTGCGCTGGCTGCGCGGCGGGCCGCAGGTGATCGTGGTCGACCACGGGCCGGAATTCACCAGCCAGGCGTTGGATCGCTGGGCCTACCGACGGGGAGTAAAACTGCATTTCATCGATCCGGGGAAGCCGGAGCAGAATGCCTACGTGGAGAGCTTCAACGGGAAGTTTCGAGATGAATGCTTGAACGAACATTGGTTCGCAAATCTGAGGGAAGCAAGGGAGAAGATCGAAGACTGGAGGCAGGACTACAACCGGCGACGTCCACATAGTGCGCTGGGGTATCGGACACCCGAAGAATTCGCGGCCCGGATCGCGGCTCGACGGGCGTCTCCCCCCACGCCCGTCGTCTTCCCTCCAGGAAACTTCACGGATTCCCCGGAACTCGCATTATGATTGGACCTAAAATGGGTAGCAGCGCATATAAAGCCTCATTTTCGGTGAGGGATAACCCTTGTGTTTTTAGCGTCGGTTTCGAGATGATGCGCCGGCCCGCTGGCTACTGTCGGTGGACTAACAGCGTCATATGTGGGGACACGGAGGCATTGGGGTGACTGAACACAAACTGGATGATCGGTGTTTCCACTGGAGGAAAATGTCTATCGGTGGTTATTTTGGCCAAACTGTCTCTAGAATTCGTCATCGGTTTCTTGTCCAAGAAAAAACGTGGTACAAGAAGAAACATGACTGGTGCCAACCAGCTCAACGGGAGTTCTTTTCCCAGTTCCTTCAGCCGCTTCGCCTGGTCGAGCTTCAGCCCACCAAACTTCTTCCGCCATCTGTAGTAGGTCTGTTCACAGATTCCCTCCTCGCGGGCCGCTTGTGCTGCTTTCTTACCGTTCGCTATCTCCACTTCAATCTTCCGAAGCAGATTCACAATCTGCTCCGGCTTATACCTCATCCTCGACATGACCGGTCCTCCTCAAGTGAATTCTCTCTCATTTCACTCGGTGCCAAAAGTGCCGGTCAGGTCACCGGATGGGGAGATGGGGATCGAGTACCGGGGACGCGCAGTGCGGTGGCACGAGATCGCGGCACCAGCCACACCGGCTGTCCAGCAGGGGCGATCCAGCCCCGCCGCGAAGCTCCAAAAGCCGAAGTGGGTACCGCCGGCCGATCATCCCTGGCGGGAGGCAGCCCGTCGGCAGGTGGCCAGGAAAGCGCAGGCCGGGGCCGGGCAGCAGCGGTCGTGGGGCTTGCCCTCCGCTGCGCCCTAAACGCTCGCCCTACGGGCTCGCAGGGCTTCGCTCCGGCCAAGCCCCACGAGAAAAACAAAGGCCCAAAAACCACAGAAAGAGACAAAAAACAACTGCAACAAAAAGGGGACACCTCTAATGAGTTAACCAAGGGGACATTTCTAATCTAAAGAGCTTGGACACCCTCCATTCGACCGATTGACTCGGTTGGTCGGTCATGTTAAAGTCCTCCGCCAGCGGCGGTCGAGCCCACTCGAAAAGATCCTGGCGGGCGGCTCCGTGAATCTCAGATCTCGATTAGCTCCAGGAGATATGAATGATCTCATACAAGAAGTTTGCGTGTTGCGCACTCCTTTTTGGGTTTGCAATATTCTGTTGGAGTTTCGCAGCGCTGGCCGCACCTCCCCAATATGATCTCCTTTTGAAGGGTGGGCACGTCATTGACCCCGCCAACCACATTGACCAGATCATGGACGTTGCCGTTGCCAACCACAGGGTCGCGGCCGTCAAGAAGGACATTCCTGACAGTGGAGCCAAAAAAGTTGTGGACGTCACTGGCTATTACGTCACCCCGGGCCTGATTGATATCCACGTCCATGTTTCCAACGGCGGCACGCCGCTGGACTGGTTTACTCCAAACGCCCGCCACCGCGAGGTGCCTGAGGGCATCATGACGGACATTCCCCTGGACTCCGGTGTTACCACCATGGTCGATGCCGGCACCTCCGGCGCCAACGACTTCATCCAGGAAATGATGAAGGTTACCGATCACTCCCAGGTGCGGGTTCTCTCGTGGCTGAACATCGTCGAAAATGGCATGTTCAGCGGACTGGAGCAGGATCCCGACAACATGGATCCCAAGCGCTGCGCCCAGATCATCAATGAGTTTCCGAACTTGATTGTCGGAATCAAGACCGCCCATTACGGTGCCGGCATCAACCTGAACAGCCCGCCCACGCCGTGGGCCGGCATTGATGACGCCATCGCCTGCGGCAAGCTCACTCACCGGCCCGTTATGGTGGATACGTCGCCTGTCCCCGGCCGTTCCTACGCCGACATCATCACCAAGCGGCTGCGAGCCGGTGACGTCCACACGCACGTCTTCGCTCAGCAATTCCCTATCATTCTGCCCGACGGCAAGGTGAACCCGATCATGTGGAAAGCGCGCGCGCGTGGAGTTGTGTTTGATGTGGGCTACGGTTCAGCAAGCTTTTGGTGGCGCAACGCCGCCCCGGCAATCCAGCAGGGTTTCCTGCCGGATTCCATCTCCACAGACCTGCATCTGGGCAACATTCAGGAACTCAGCCTCACGGGCATCATGTCGCGGTTCCTGATTATGGGCGAGACGCTGAAAGAGGTCATTCAACAGACCACGGTGAACCCCGCGGAGGAGATCCATCATCCGGAGCTGGGCACGCTCTCGCCCGGTTCCGACGCCGATATTGCCGTGTTGCAGCTCCAGCACGGGAAGTTCTGCTTCCACGACGACGGCAATGCCCGCATGTGTGGGGACTCCAAGCTCACCAACCTCCTGACCGTTCGCGACGGAGCCATCCTTTACGACCCATCCGGCCTTAGCATGGTGGACTGGCAACAGGCGCGGCCGCAGTACTTTGGCCATTGCCCCGATACCGCGAGGATGGTCAGGGGCCGCCGCCGCTGCCGCTCAGCAGCTGACGATTTTCCGCGCCATGTTACGAGCTACGAAGGTCTGGGCCCTCCGTTTCCCTTGAAGCCCTGGCTGCAAGTGCCTGGCAACCTGGGAAACAATCCGCCTGGAGTGCCGCATCCGCCGGACTTGACGCGGCAGTATCATTCGCCCTTCCCGGATCATCCCAGGGCACAGCCGCTTGCGAACCCGAAGGATGTGTATCCTGTTCAGGAACAATCAGAACACGGCCAACAATAGAGTTTTAGAATTGTGGCGGGAGGCCAGAAAAGCACTTCTAGGGGGCAAGCCCCTGAAAGCTTCCCGCCAATCACGTTGAAGAGAACAGATTCCGATTTCATCGCAAGAGGATTTATATGGCTCAAAACAAGACTTCTACAGACAAGCGCCCGAAACTTGCGGCCGTGGTCACCTCCATCCGCCTATATTCGCATCCACAGCACATTGTGGACCGCTTTCTTGACGGTTACGGATGGAACGGCACTTTCCATCATCCCCAAATGGACCTGGTGGGGTTGTACGTTGACCAGCGCGGCGAAGGCGACCTGACGCAGGAGTTGATCGATCGCCATCCCGGGTTGAAGGTTTATCCCTCCATTGCCGAAGCCGTAACGCTGGGCACCAGCAAGCTGGCTGTGGATGGTGTGGTGGTGGTCGGGGAGCATGGCAGATATCCGCAGACGGCAATGGGGCAGGCCATGCAGCCTCACTTCCGTTTTTTTGAGAGCATTGTAGACGTGTTCCGTTCCAGCAACCGGTCGGTGCCGTATTTTAATGACAAGCAACTCTCGTCCTGGAGCTTCCCGCAATCGAAGCAGATGTTTGATACCTCGCGCCAGATGGGTTTCCCGCTTCAGGGTGGCTCAAGTCTTGCGGTGACATGGAGAATTCCGTCGGTTGAGTTCCCCACTGGAGCCACCGTTAAAGAGGCGCTCTGCGTTGCCTACGGCGGCGTGGACAGCTACGATTTCCATGCTCTCGAGACCATCCAATGCATGGTGGAAAGGCGCAAGGGTGGTGAAACCGGCGTCGAGTGGTTGCAGGCTTACCAGGGCGAAAGCTTCTGGAAGGCCTATGAGCAGGGTGTATGGCCCCATTCACTCGTGAAGGCGGCTCTGAGCCGAAGTTCCACCCTGATGCCCGCAAGTCGGATCTTCACGGATGTGTATCCTTCCGTGAAGCAGATGCGGCAATTGGTTCCCGATCCAACCGCCTATCGTTATCAATATCGTGACGGGATGCTCGCAACGATGCTGTTAATGAATGGCCTGGTTCGCGACTTTACCTTCGCGGCCCAGATTGAAGGGCGATCGCAGCCCTTTTCCACCCAGATGCACCTGCCCATGCCCGATGGACGCACCTCCCTGGCCAGTTTCTTCAGCCCGCTGGTGCACAACGCCGAGAAGATGTTCCTGACTGGCAAGGCACAGTATCCCATCGCGCGAACGCTTTTGACGTCCGGCCTGGTCATCGCTGGCGTCGAAAGCATCTACCAGGGCCTAAGACGCCTGGAGACACCGCAGTTGGCGGTGACTTACCAGCCGAGTCCTGAATCTACATTTTGGAGAAGCTAATGATTACGCGTCGCCGCTTTCTTGAATATTCGGCATTATCATCCGCCCTGCTGGTGAGCCGGCCATTACTACGTTCGGGCTTTGCTCTGCCTCCCGCGGAGTCTGCAGAGGCGCCTCTGCGACTCGCCATTATCGGCAGCGTCTACCACCTGGGATCGGACATGCAATTCATCGCCGACCGCTTTCTGGTGGGCTATCCACTCAATGGAGACTGGCACATGCCCAACGTGCAGGTGGTCTCCGTCTACGTGGATTCGCTGGTGCCCAAGTTCGGTGGCCCACTGGCCTGGGGTTGGAGGCAGGAGGGCTTCCACTCGGCCCGGCACGCACAGGGAAAGTCAGGCGCGCCATCAGGAACCTCAACTCAGGTGCTCGAGCCGGGCCCGCCGCATCCGCCCATTGCTCACAGTGTGAGGCAGCGGCGTGGAGCGCGAAGCCTCGGCGAAGAGTTGCCAGAAAACATCAGCCTGGACACCGATCTAAGCAGGGCGCGGTCAAAGGAATTTGGTTTTCGTCTCTGCCGTAACATTCCTGAGGCGCTGCGCGCCGGCGGTGAAAAGCTCGCAGTGGACGCTGTGATCACCGTGGTGGAGCAAGGCGATTATCCCACCAATGACAGGGGACAGAACCTGCTGCCCAGCTATGACTTTTTCCAGCAGTGCGTGCAGGTCTTCCAGGAAGAAGGGCGCGGAATTCCCTATTTCAACAGTAAGCAACTCTCTTTCAGCTTCCCGGAGGCGAAGCAGATGGTAGAAACGGCGGAACGGCTCCACTTTCCTCTGCTGGCCGGTTCATCCTATCCCGTAACATGGCGCCTGCCCGATGTCGATATCCCACTGGGAGCGCACGTGGAAGAAGCAGTGATAGTGGGCGTAGGCAAATTCGATGGCAGGGACTTTGACGCGCTTGAAGCCATGCAATGCATGCTCGAGAGGCGCAAGGGCGGTGAAACCGGCGTGAAAGCGGTGCAACTGCTGGAGGGCGACGACGTCTGGCAGGCGGGCAGGGACGGGCGCTATTCCAGGGAACTGCTGAGCTCTGCTTTATCCCGCAGTGACACTCCGTTGGGTCTCACGCTGCTCGACGGCCGCAACCAGGACCTCGTGGCGTCGGGCGCATTGCCCCAGTTGGTGAAAGACCCGGCAGCCTATTGCATTGAATACACCGATGGGACCAAGGCCACGCTGCTGATGCTGAACGGAGCCATCATGGACTTCAACATTTCGGCGCGTGTGACAGGGAAGGGGATGGTCTCAACTCAGTTCTATTTGCCGCCCACGCCCAACGTGACCAACACGGCCTGTTTGGCGTCCAAGATCGAACAGACATTTACAACCGGCAAAACGCCGTATCCCGTCGAACGGACCCTGCTGACTTCCGGAATATTGGAGGCCTGCCTGGACTCACGGCACCGGCTCAACCAGCGGTTGGAGACGCCACATCTGGCGGTAAAATATCAGCCACCCCGCGAACCGCAGTACGTCCGCACCTGAGCCGTTCTATACCCTTCCACCGTCTGTAGGGTACGACGCCCTCATCGCGGAGCCGGTCAGACAGCAGTCGGCATTCCTGATTCTTCAACTTTCCGCGGGGCCAGTCCAATCGAGGAGCTCACACAAGGTGCGGGGAGTTTCCGTCAGGCTGAGTGCCGCGCAGTCTGAGACGAATTCGCGCATCGTCTCTAATTCGGACATCGTGAAGTGGCGATCACAAAAGTGATCGGCGCCAGGGGTGAGAGCGGACTGGACATCTCGTCGCTGCTCCTACATCTTACACGTAGCAAAAAGAGCGGGATTTGTTCAGCAAAAAGTTATCGATCTTGGGGAATTTACCCAATCCCTGGATAC
>JBAUWE010000574.1:0-1992 GCA_049583595.1 Terriglobia bacterium | reverse complement strand
GGCCAGTACGATTTGTCGAAGATCCAACTGGTGGGCGGAACCACCCTGGCCTCCGTGCAGAAAAAGTATCAGCTCAGCGATCGCATTCAGCGCGAACTGCAGTGGATGGGGCCGATGGCAGAATTGCCGCACGACGTGAGCAGCCTGCCTGAAGCCCACGATTTCAGCGTCGGATAGGCGCTGGGTACAGGCGGCAACCGCAGCGCAGGTGTTGTGCCGCCATTCCGGCAAGCAACACGCTGGCAACAACCCGGCCGGCGCCGCCACGCGCCCGGCGCGACACCTGGTGACTTTCCGCGGCGGCCAGGGTTCCCCGCGGCCCCAAGGGCCCGGTTGTGTCACTGCTTTCCTTCGTCCACCATCATCCGTCACTTTCTTCTGAACGTTTTTTGGGGTATATACTGGGGGCCGGGTTTTGTACTCGTTTGCAACTAACCGGGAGAATCTGCCCATGAAACCGAAGATGACACTGCTGGCCGTGTTGCTCCTCTGCGCCAACCTGGCGCTGGCCGCGCAGCAGAGCGATCCGGTGATCGCGCTGATGAAGGAATTCACCCAGGCCGACGGGCCTTCCGGCGCCGAGGGCCCGGCGCGCAAACTTTATGAACGCGAGATGCGCAAAGCAGGAGCGGAAATTTCGACGGACGGTCTGGGCTCGGTGATCGCGAAAGCGCCGGGCGGTTCAGCCGGTCCGCGCATCATGGTGGACGCCCACCTGGACGAAGTGGGACTGATGGTGCGCGCCATCACGCCGCGCGGTTTTATCAAGGTGCAGCGGCTGGGCGGCTGGCTGGGCCCCAACATGGTGGACCAGCGGTGGACGATCATGACCGCAAAGGGCCCCATCCCGGCGGTAAGCGGAACGCAGGACGCCCACATCGCCACGCCGGAACTCGTGAATTGGTCTGTCGATCCGCTGAACGTTTATCTCGACGTGGGCGCGCGCAGCCGGACGGACGCCGAACGGCTGGGCATCCGCATCGGTGACCCCATTGCGCCGGCCAGCACGTTTCTCGAACTGGCCCACCATCGCTACGCGGCCAAGGCCTGGGACGACCGCATCGGGCTGCTGGTGCAGTTTGAAGCGCTGAAGCTGCTGCGGCACGAAGGCGCGAAAACTCCCAACACGGTTTACTTCACCGGCACCGTGCAGGAAGAAGTGGGCATGCGGGGCGCGCTGACCACCGCCCAGGTGGTGAAGCCCGACGTGGGAATCGCCATCGAGGTGGGCATTGCCACCGACTCGCCCGGCACCAACCCGAACCAGGCGGAGGAAAAACTGGGCGCAGGTCCCGGCATCTTCGCCTACGACAATTCAACGCTGCCCAACCGCAAACTGTTTGACCTGTTTCGCAGCGTGGCAGAGGCCAACCAGATCCCCTTGCAGACCGACCTCGTGGTGCGCTATGGCGAAGATGCATCGAGCATGCAGAAGACCGGCCGGGGCGTCCCCGTCATCAACTTTGTGGTTCCCGCCCGCTACACTCATGCCAACACCGGCGTCATCGACCGGTCCGATTTCGACCAGGCCGTCCGGCTGCTGGCCGCCGTGCTCATGAAGCTGGATGCAACAACGGTGAAGGGCCTGACGAATTTCCAGTAACCGCGGCAGCGGCCCCGGGCGGCCATCGCGGTGGTAAACTAGCCGCTATGAGTTCGGCGCAAATCCGCCTGGGAACGTCCAGCTGGACCGGCGAGGGCTGGGTGGGCAGCTTCTATCCCGCCGCGAGCAAACCGCAGGACTTCCTTCCCCACTACGCCCGGCGCTTTGACACGGTAGAAATCGACAGCACTTTCTACCGCATTCCCGCCGCCCGGACCGTGGAGCAGTGGCGCGAGCGCACGCCCCCGGGCTTTACCTTCGCGGCGAAGGTCCCCCAGACCATTACGCATGAAAAGATGCTGGTGGACGCGGAGCAGGACCTGGCCGCCTTCCTGCGGGTGATGGACCTGCTGGGCGACAAGCTCGGACCTTTGCTGCTTCAATTCCCC
>JBAUWE010000573.1:0-9362 GCA_049583595.1 Terriglobia bacterium | reverse complement strand
CTTCCTCAAATCTGGGGTGGAGTCCCGGCCGCGACAGGCGTAGAATTTTCACAAGGACAGAAATTGGGAGCAGGAGTTAGAGCATCCTGAAAGGGACAGGAGGCCGCAGGTGGAAATTTATCTCATCGTGCTCTGCGTTGTCTTCTTCCTGCTGGCGATCGTGATGGTCAGTCCGGTCGTGATCGCAGTGGATTCGCGCCAACGGCGGCTGTGCGTGCGCTGGCTGCTGGCCCTGGAATTCCAGATGCCGTTGCCCGGCGCGCCGGGCCGGAAGTCTTTCGCCGTCTTCCACAAGCCGTTCCCCGTCCGTCGAAAGCAGCCCGCCGAAGATGCCGCCGGAGCGAAGGAGGAAAAACCTGCGAAGACCGCGGCCGCAGTTCAAAAGGCCCCCGGGAAACGCCGTGCCCTGGGGCGATTCTTGGTGCGCTGCCTGGGCGATTCCGGCATCCGGCGCGCGCTGGCGCGGCAACTTTCCATGCTGCTCAGGCGTATTTTTCGTTCCGTCAACCTCGCCCGCTCCGACCTCGACATCTCAATGCCCGATCCCGCGCTCAACGGCATGCTGGCGGGCGCGCTGGCGGCTTCGGGCCAC
Organism: Terriglobia bacterium; assembly: GCA_049583595.1. Lineage (GTDB taxonomy): Bacteria > Acidobacteriota > Terriglobia > UBA7540 > UBA7540 > SCRD01. The sequence continues at coordinate 8,770 of JBAUWE010000573.1, read as the reverse complement.
GGCAACCGCTCGGGAATCCGGGTCAACTTCGCGGGTGAAAACAGCCTGTTTCTCGAACTGCATGTTCATCCGCATCGCCTCTTCAAAGCGTTTCTGTTCTTCCTGCCCGGGCTGCCCTACCGGGCCGTATTCAAGCAGTGGCGGGCATTTTCAGCCGCCCGGCCGCATTAATTTCCACTTTGCTGCGGCCATCAAACCGACGGAGCAAGACACTTGACCGAAACAAAGGAGGCAACCGTGAATCCGGCACAAGAAATTCTCAAAGGCCTGATCGGAGAACTGAGGGACCTGGCAAAAACCGAGACCATCGTCGGCGCGCCCATCGCCATGGGCGAATTCGTCGTCGTGCCCATCTCCCGCGTTTCGCTGGGGGTGGGAGCGGGCGGCGGAGTCGGCGAGTCCGACGGCAAAAACGTCAAGAGGACCGGCAGTGGTGAAGGCGGCGGCGGGGGCGGCGGTATCCGGATGAATCCGGTGGCCCTGGTGGCGGTTCGCGGAGGCGAGCTGACCATCCATCGCCTGGGAGCCGGCGGCGCGCTCGGCCGCACCGTCGAGCGCATGCCCGACGTGCTGGAAACGACCCTGGAAAAAGCCTTTGACATGTGGCAGGCGCGCAAAACCAAAGAGGAAAAACAGGGCTCCTGAAGCCATGGCACGATTCAAAGTCTTGAGGTTAGGTGATTGCTGAGGACGAAGTGTGAATGCTGAATGATGAAAGACGGGTGCGGACCCGAACAGAAGCCTCGCAGGGGGTGCATTTTATCCTTCACCATTGAGAATTCATGATTCATAATCTTCGCCTTGGCGGGAAAAGCTTTTTCGCCACCAACAGTTGTTCCCGGAGGCCAGCCAATCGAACACTGCTTTCCATCATGGCCGGTCTGGTTGCCTTTCTGGCTGTCGTGTGCGCGCTTGCGCAGGAGCCCGCCCAGACCATCCACGGAACCTGGATCGCCACCGCCGGCCGGGGGCAAACCCTGCACGGAACCTGGACGGGCAGCGCCTTGCCCGGACACCCGGACGCGGCCGAAGGCACGTGGACGCTCGCGAGCGGCGGACGGATGGTTATCCAGGGCACCTGGCGGGCGCAGAAGAGCAGGCAGCGGTGGGAGGGCGACTGGACCGCACAGACGGCCCGTGGCGAATCGCTGGCCGGCTCCTGGGGCGCCGACGTTGAACACTGGCAGGGCAAAACCTTCCAGGAACTGCTGGAGTTGACGCTTCAGCAGGAAGTCTCCGGCTGGTGGCAGGTCGGCCAGCGGCAAGGCAACTGGTGGCTGAAAGGCTCCCCACAACGCGTTCGCTGACGCGCTGGTTTCTGCCTATGTGGCACGGCTCTCCGTTGCGCTCTCCTGGCGGCGGAATAATCCCGTTATCGGATTCGAGGACGGCGGGGTCCCGTACCAGCTGGTAGGGGACAAGGTAAATTGGCCTCGCCCGCGCCCCTGCCGGCTTCCGCCCGCGGTTGCAACCTTTTCCTTGAATGGGCCATCGCAGCAAAACCCGGTCCGTCCTGGCATACTCACATGACTGGACCGGCCAATCCCGTGTAAAATTCCTAATTCGACCCTTGAAGCAGCGCGCGCGGGCCTGTTGACGATTTTCCGCCGCCCGGCATCAAAGGAACAGAGATGGACAAGCTGATCGGAGGCTGACAATTGAAGATTCGCAGATGGCTTCAGGGAATGATGGCGGTCGTACTTCTGAGCGCCAGCGCGGCGGCGCTGCATGCCCAGGACTTCCGGGTATTCATCGAGGGTGGAGCATCCTCGCTTCATGACAAGCAATATTACCAGGTCTACGGCGCGTCATTTGCCTCCACTTACCGGACCGGCAACAGCTTCACCGTGGGAGCGGAATATCCCGTCCTCAAGAGCCTCAGCGCGGAAGGCTCCTACAGCAGGTTTCGCAACAATCTGGCCGTTACGGATTACTTTAACTCCACCACTCCCAGCGACGTCAGCGGATACAGCATCCAGGGCCAGAGGATCAGCCTGGACGCCAACGCCCACTCCGGCAAACCCATCAAGGGAGTGCGGCCTTATCTCGTCTTAGGGCTTGACCTCAACCGATTTGCCCCTACCAGCGACGGCGCGGCGCTCGCCCAATCGCGGGGATTCAACGGAGTCCCCGGCACGGTGCTGAAATCAGACGACCGGCTGGGATACAATTTCGGCGGCGGCCTGGACATCAATCTCACCCGCCTGCTGGCCGTCAAGATCGACGCCCGCGACCACATTTCCCGCACGCCCACATACGGGCTTCCTTATGCAGCCGGATCCGGCGCCGGCGCCTACTATCCCGTCACCGGCAAAATGCACGACATGGTCTTTTCCGCCGGGTTTGTCATCCACTTCGGTTTATAGGTTCTTGTTGGGCGGACGCCCGGCTGGCTACAAACAGCCGTTGGGGCACGTTTTCTGAGTGGAAGGTGCGGGCGGCCTTTTCCAGTTCCGAATCCATTTCAGCCGCCACCAGCAGGATGAAGTTGGTAATGTAGACCCAGCTCATGAGCACGAAGAAGGTCCCCACGGCACCGTAAGCGCCCGCCGTGGTGAAGTGGCGGACGAAAGCGTTGAAACCGATCGTCGACGGAAACCACACCACCACCACAAACAGGCTGCCCGGTGTTATCCATCGCCACGGTCGTTTTGTATTGGGCAACACGTAATTGGCAAAGCAGACGGCGAAATTCAGCAAGCCCAGCGGAATCGCCCATCGAAGCACATGCCACAGCATTACGAAGGCCAGGCCCGCTCCAGATCGTGTTCCCAGCCAGTGCCCCACCTTGCCTCCAAACGCCAGCAGGCCGAACGCCGTCAGGAAGGTGAGCGCGAACACCAGCATCACTCCGCAGGCCAGCAGCCGCCTTTTCCAGAAGCCGCGGGTTTCACGCGCGTTGTAGGCTGTGTTCAGGCCGTCCATCAGGCTGATCACGGCGCGGGTGGCAATCCAAATGGAACTGGCCAGGCCAAAGCTGAGCAGGCCGCCCCACTCCTGCGTCAGGTTGGTGACGGTCCTGAAGACGTAGGGCTGGACCGGATCGGGAAAATACTGTGTAATCCAGGTCAGCACGTGCGGCCACGCGCCCGTGAAAGGCAGGTAGCCGACAATTGCCGCCAGCACAATGAAAAAGGGGAACAGCGCGATCAGGAAGAAGTATGACATCTGGGCGGCCAGGTCCTCGCAGACGTCGTGCAATACGGCCTTCCACACCCGGCGCACCCACACTCGCAGCGGCAGGTTGCACTCCAGCCCGAACACCCGAGTCCATCCGAACCCGTGCTTCCTTTCGGGCATTCCCGTGCTTTCCGTGGCGTCAGCCAGATTCTCCTCCTCTGGCGGCAGGATCAGAGCTTCGTCAGTCCTTACAGCATTGTTCGCTTCATGTTCTTCTGCATGAGCATTGGAATCAGCTCTGCAATCCTACCCTTCCCCTATTATACGCGTCCAGCCTCGGGTCCAAAGCGCTTTGCAGGCTCGGCGCCGAGCCTCCACGGGGTCTTCCCAGCGGGGGGCGGACGGCCTTGACTGCGTACAAAGTGTTGCGCAGCCCACCCCCTGCCTCTCAGGAGATTCCCTGATACCTCTTTCAAATGCCGAAAGTCCATTCGGATCCCTAAGAACGATTGTTTCCTTCAGCCAATTATGCAATAAAGGAACGCATCGTAGCAGGGGTAGCCTGTTTCAGGAAAATTCAGCCAACTTTTCAGGATTGCGTTCATGCAATCGCAAGCGCGCGAAATTTTGGTTCGGCAGCATGAATTGTGCTGTTTCCAGGGACAGGACAAATAACGAAGGTAGTACCCACCATCATCAGACTCCACCTGGAGGGGCCCCGCAAGGGACCTCTCCAGGTTTCTTTTTCAGTCAGGGGCTGAACCCGCCGGCCCTCCCTCTCTTCAGTAAGCACAGGGGCAGCGGGCCCCGTTTTCCAGAATCATCAAGGCGGGGAATTGCGGGGGAATTCAGGCGTATAATCGAACGAACCAGTTTCAGGGGGGGTATTTCCAGATGAGGACTTTAAACAAGAGGTGTGTGCTGCTTGCGGCACTGGTGGCCGCGTGGTGGCTGCTTCCTCCCGGGCAGGTTTGCCTGGCTCAGTCGAGCAATAGTAATAGTGATGACATCAAGATGCTGATCAAGGAAATCCAGGAAATGAAAGCCACGCAGGAGGCCATGCAGAAGGACATCACCGCCATCAAGGAGCGGCTGATTCCCCAACCCCCGCCGCCCTTCGAGGGAGCCGACATCAGCATCCAGGGCGACCCGGTGATGGGCAGCAAGGACGCCAGGGTGACCCTGGTGGAATTCACCGATTACCAGTGCCCCTTCTGCGGCCGCGCCTTCCGCCAGACCTATCCGCCCGTGGTGGCCGAGTATGTGAAGACGGGCAAGCTGCGCTACGTCATCCACAATTACCCGCTCACGCAGCTGCACGCCAACGCCTTCCGGGCCGCGGAGGCCGCCCGCTGCGCCCAGGACCAGGGCAAGTTCTGGGAAATGCACGACCGCCTGTTCGGCAACCAGAAGTCCCTGGACGAAAAGGGGCTCGAAGCTTCCGCCAGGGCGCTGGGGCTCGATACCCAGCAGTTCCAGCAGTGCCTCACCAGCGGCAAGTATAAGAAGGAGGTTCAGGACGAGGTCGAGGCGGGCAAAAAGCTGGGCGTCACCGGCACGCCGACCTTTTTCCTCGGGCCCACTGGCAACGACCCCGACCAGATCAAAGCGATCAAGAAAATCGATGGAGCGTTTCCTTACACGGCGTTCAAAAAGGCCATAGACGACATCCTGTCTCCACCCAAGCCGGGTGAACAGCCGGCCGAAAAAACCGCCGGGCAGGCCAAGCCCGGAAGGTGACGCCTGCTGATTGAATCTGTAATTTGAACCTCAATCGGACCCATCTCCCCGAGGGGAGTCTGCGTGACAACTGGGACGGGGAGTGAGCGTAGACGGACGAAAAGTTGTTGAACTTGAATTCCGTCCGAATTGGCTCGGGCTTGCCGGCCGTGTGTGGAGGCCGGCGAGGCTGGCCCCTTTCAGTTCGCCGGGTCAGGACGGTTTCTCACCCGCCGCATGCGCGTGAGGTTGAAGGCCATGCAGGCCAGGGCCGTTTCCACGCTGACTTTCTCCAAGCCCCGCAGCCGGAAGCGTCGCATCCCGCCGCGCCTCCAACCGCGGAAACCGATTTGAAAAATTCTCTTCTCTTCATTAGGGGAATGCTCCCTGCCTTTGGAATGCGAGTCTGCTGCCGCCCCTCCATCGAATGACCACGCAAGTCTAACCAGAGACCCTGGCCCAAAGCAACACGGTGAACGCGCCCGGAACATCGTGACGCTGAAGGTATCAGGGGTCCTCAACGCTGCGTGAACGCCCCGGGATTTCTGACCTGCCATCAGCTGGTGGCGGGCAAAGATACTGCAAAGCGAGTGTCTGCTCCAACCGGGCCAACCTTAAACTTCTATGCCGACTTGCGATGGAGTGCCGCGACAGTCAATCCCACCACCAGCATCATGACGAGTTCCAGCCCGATCTGGAGTGCCACCACCGTTCCCGACCACGGCTGGATGGCAAAGTAAATCAGGTAGCGGCTGACGCTGGCAACCAGCCACATGGCCAGGCCGTAACGCAGGCCCTGTCCCAGCCAGGGCTTCGCTTCCAGGCCGCGCGCGTAAATCCACACGAAAGCAATGGAGAAGACCAGGAACCCCAGCAGCATAAAAAGCGTGTGCTGTTGAGAGTTCTGTGCGGCGCGCAGCAATTGTGGAGTCTGCTGATAAAGCGGCTGCAGCAAGACGCCGTGAATGACAAAGCTCAACACCGTAAAAACCACAAACACCACGATGACGGTGAGCCCCATTTTTTTCATCTCAACGCCCTCCTTGTTTTTTCAGGCCGCCCCTCGGCCTTCAGGTTGCAGAACTTCGCGGATCATTGCACCCTTGGAGCCCGCTCGCGCGCGCCTTCGGCGAGCAGCCGATTGAAGTATTGCCGCAGCTCCTCGACCGAAGCGTCAAAGGGTTCCAGGCTGTGGTGGGCCCGCGCCTGCATCACCGCGCCTTCCATCACCGCGAGGATAAACATCGCGAGGCGCTCGCCATCTGTGCCGCGCGGCAGGCGATCGGATGCTTCCTCGAGACACTTCCTGATCCACTTGCGCCAGTCCTCGAAATTCCGGGCAATCTTCTCCCGCGCACGCGGATATTCATCACTCACTTCCAGCGCCAGGTTGCCGATGGGACAGCCGTGCGTGAAGCCGGTGTAAATCAATCCCTCGCGATAGCCGTTGAGGATGGAGAAGATCCGCTCGATAGGATCCGCCGTGCGGCCGAAAGCGGGCTCGATGACCGCCGGCCACAGCAGGTCCACGTAATGGTCGAGAACGGCAAGAAGCAGATCTTCCTTGGTGCGGAAAAAGTAGTAGAGGCTTCCGGATTTCACGCGGGCGCGACCGACAACGTCGTTCAGGCTGGTGGCTTCGTAGCCGCGCTCCCAGAAGAGACGGCGTGCGGCTTCCACCAGTTTGCCCCTTGTGGGGTGGGGGTTGCGGCCGGGAGTTGTAGATGAAGGCTGCATCTTAGATGGTCAACTAACTAATATCTAGAGCTTTTTATATCATATTCTTATATGCGATGGAAAAATTTCTAGTGGATTCTTTCGCCCCTGCCGGGGCTGAGGGTGGGCTTGGTCATTGCGTTTTCCCATGGCTTGCGCCATGGGCTAAATTCTATCGCCGCTCCGCGGCTCTCCTTGTGCGTTTACCCTTAGCAGTGCTTCTGGCGAAGCGCTGCGGTGGCCTCCGATTTAGATTTGCGTACGTCGCAAATAGCACGACGTATGCGGTACCCGTGCATCTCTCAGGCGGATGGTGCCATTGAATTGACTGTGTGGATGCCAAATAAAGTTGTTGACAAATACTAGTTTGCATTACAAACTAGTAGGCATAGTCATGGAGGTAGTCACATGGCCAACCAAATTGATGATTACGTCAAACGGCCCGTGCGTTATCAGAATATCGACGGACTCGGAGAACTGACGTTAGGGATTTTGCTGATTGTGATTGCTCCCTTGGACCTGTTCAAGGAGGCCGCACCCTCAAGCTTTTGGCACCACTGGGTCTTGCTTCTGATTTGCCTGGTCGCGCTGCTCGCCGCACTGAGATACGCTCGCAGGGCTCTGAGGGCTCGCATCACTCATCCTCGCACGGGCTACGTGAGGTATCGGCGGACAACACCGTGGATTGCAGGTGTGACAGGCGCTGCTTTCGCGTTCGGGATCGGCTTTGGGCTGCGCCACCTCGCGCCGAATTTCTCCGCGGAAGGGTGGATGCCACTGGTGAGTTCGGCGCTATGGGGGCTCCTCTACGCTCTCTTGACCCAGATGGACGCGGCCTGGAGGTGGATTGTTCTGGTAGCGATGGTTGCAGTCCCTCCTGCAATTGCAACGCTCCCGTTCAGCCGCCCCTTGTTGAACACTTTGCCCTATCTGGCGCAGGGCGTCATTTTCTCCTTATCCGGCGCGATTACTCTGACTCTTTATCTACGGCGGAATCCGATTCCGGAACAGGTGGGGGAATGAACGAGCAAGCCAGAAGCATTTCCATGCTTGACCGGGTGATTCACGAGCCCGGTCGCCTGATGATTGTCGCCTTGCTTTCTGGGATCGAGGAGGCCGACTTCCTCTATCTGCTGCACGAGACCGAGCTGAACAAGGGCACCCTTTCAAGCCACCTGGCCCGGCTGGAGGAAGCCGGATACGTGGAGATCACCAAGACTTACCGCGGCAAGGTTCCGCAAACTATTCTGAGACTCACCCGTGAGGGCCACAAGGCCTTCCGGCAGTATCGCGAGATGCTTCACGAGGCGCTGGCGCAGTAGCGTGCCGTAGCCGCCAGCTTCTTTGTGCATCCATGAAACATCAAAAGCAGCTCACGCGAAGACGCCAGGACGCAAAGATACGCGGCGGCGCAGCGCCTGCAGGCAATCCACCTCAGTCGTGATGCGGGTGGTGGGGGGCACAAAACGCGCTGTCGGCCGGAACAAGCTTTCCCTGGGCATAAAGGGCCACGGTTTCTTCCGGCGAACGTTTCCTGTCCACAATCACCGGTTGGATTCCGTTTTGCCTCAGTTCGTCGGCGGCCCGCCATCCCATACCGTAGCAAAGGGCCGCCTGGCAGTCGTGGAGCGTCTGGCAAAGCGCCGCATGGCTGTGCGGCTGGTCGCAATGGCCGGGGGTGTGGCAGTTTCCCTCACCGTCATGAGAGTGTGCGTTCTGCCTCACTTCTTTCAGCAACGCCTTTCCGTCCTCAATGTCGAAAATCATAAAGCAAGCGCAGCGTCCAAAATGCGCCGAAATCGATACACCATCCTGCGATGCAACCGCAACTCTCATAAACCCTGTCCTCCTTCCATTCCTCTCGCTCCCCTCATGCCTTGCCGCGCCCTGAACCCGCAACCGCGTTCCCGCTCTTCTGCGGCGCGGCAGATGTTGGCGCTCTTGCACTGTGGACACTCTGCGGGCCGCCCCGTGGCGTACGCGACGCTCCAGGTGTGCTGGCATTCATTGCAACGAAACAACCTTTGTCCGAGCATTTTGACTTCACCCCCTTCGATCTTGAGGGCTTTGCCGCCGACCAGAGCGTCGGCCACTTTCCTGTGGGCGGATTCGATGATCCGGCCGAATGTGGGCCGCGAAATTCCCATCCGTTCGGCAGCCTGTTCCTGATACAAACCCTCCAGGTCCGCCAGCCGCAGGGCTTCAAATTCATCGA
>JBAUWE010000572.1:0-1520 GCA_049583595.1 Terriglobia bacterium | reverse complement strand
GTTCTGCAGAACCCATTCTCTAATCGTTGCTTACTTTCCTTTTATTATTTCAACTTTTTAAGGTTGTTATTGTGATGGAGAAATCCCTCAGGGTTTGTATGCAAATATTAATGTCCATTTGTGAATTGTTGATATGAGCTCTAAAATAGTCCTTGTTGTCGATGATAATTTGAGCTTTCTGAAAATAATGAGAAGATTGTTTAATAAATCTGATCACATGATTATTACTGCCGGCAGCGCAGAAGAGGCCGAGCATATCTTGAGATATGAAGAGAAAATTTCATTGATAATTACGGATCTGAGAATGCCTTGGCTAAATGGCTTAGATTTTTGCCGTAGGGTGAAAACCTTAAAACCTGATTTAAAGATATATGCGTTGTCCGGTTGTGCTAATAATTTTGACACGAATGAATTAGAGGAAGCAGGGTTTGATAGGATCTATCAAAAACCTATCCGCAAAGCAAATTTAGAAGAAATATTGAATGCCGACATCTGAAACCAAAGTACTTGATCGCTCAGTACATCTTAATCGTTAAATGAAAAGGATCTTGATGAGGATATGGCCCATACGGGTAAACATCATCTTGGGATATTACCTGCAAGCTAAAGGGGCGATCTTTTCTGATCGCCCCACGCAAAGGTTGTGAAGATAGGTTAACCATCCTACAAAGCCCTTGCCAATTTTGATGGCTTCCCTAAATGCCGTTATTCGCTCGATGTTCCTCAAATTATATAAATATAATATCAGATCGAGAACTAAGATGCACGGTCACCAGAGAAGTCATTAATTAAGTGCCACATCAAACTCCCTTGTTAAGTATAACCATTTGAGGCTTGCAGCCATCACGCGGTTTTTTATTTGGGTGTTGAAGTTGAGTGGTACTTATTTGTGCATATTTTTATTTCACCGCCAGTCTTGATTCCAACATCACCTTAAGCAGAAACCGTGCCAAATTCTTCAAATAGAGATATCTGATATAAACATAGATAGTTATGTCGTTCGATCATATTGTCATGGCCATACTTTGTGAATAATATTCACTAATCCTGTGAAAAATATTTCATAATCAAAAAGCCTCACGATGAATAGTGTGCTTGAAAGGCTGTTCAGAACCAAAACCGCTGAATGCGTCTGCTAAAACAGGATAAGATTGGCCGCTGAGAGATTATTCCTAAAGGACTTTTGAAGAGGACATGTCAATCAGAAAATGAATCTGAAATGGGATATGCTTATCAGAAACTGGTCATGGAAAATTTATGATGCATGTTCGGGTATGAGCCAAAAAATATTGGAAAGACTTGTTTGCGAAATTATGTATATATGTCAACCATGTTATACATGGTCATGGGGTTGGGTAGTGGGGTGTACCCCCCATCTATTAATATAGCTTTATGGAAAATAATGGTGATACAAGTAGTCACCATAAACAAAAAAGGATTAACCAAATTTGGCTAACCTCTTGATATTAATGGTGCCCCCGGCAGGAATCGGACCTGCGGCACATGGATTAGGAATCCAT
>JBAUWE010000571.1:0-2414 GCA_049583595.1 Terriglobia bacterium | reverse complement strand
TCCATCATCGCTTTCACCTTGCGATCGTCGGAACACCTCGTCGAGCAGTTCCGCCGCGGAGCTATTTAGCGCGCGCTGATGGCAGCCATTACCGAGTAGCGCGAACCTCCGGTTCTGAGGTCCGCGGGTCTTCCCCCATTGAGGCGAGCCCGTCTTTGTTGCCATGGGGGCGCCGGCCGCGAAGCGGTGTAGGGTAAATCATTCGTGAGTCGCCGGGAGCAGCCCCGCGGAACGCCGCATCCCTCTCCTGAAGGCCGCAGTTTGCGGATCTTCCCGCTCTTCAAGCGCAAGCTGCGACGGCCTGCGCGTCCTGCTGCAACTGGTCCAGCAGGACCTTCTGGTTTCGGGCGATAAACCCGTTCCGTTCCCGCAAAAGGTCTGCAAGGAATCCCTGGCATCTTTGCTCGAGCGCCGTCGCTGACCACGGGGATTCGCCTCCGCCGGCATAGGCGTCGGCCGTATCGTCCACCACCTGGAAAAGCAGGTTGTTGCTGGCGCCTGTAACGCCCCGGAGCGCCACCTGATAAGCAGGCAGATCGGGCAGCGAGGGGAACAGGCGTTCCAGAATGGCCACCTCATTCCAGGCCCAGCTGAGCTGCGGTGAGAGCGCTTGGTAGCCGTGGATCCATCCCGTGACATTCACGATGTGCGCAAGGGCTTGGTAGCAGGCCTCCACTTTCGGATCGAGAAAATCGTAGTCGGGATTGCAGACGTCTCCGCGCAGTCGTCCGGATTCGGCAAGCTGCTCCTTGATCGGTGTGCCGTCATAAGGCAGCATCTTGCAGAACACCGCTCCCGCGCAGCCGTCTCCCACAATGGTGCGGAGGAATTGAACGTTTTCCCGGATCGACTCAAAGGTGGTCGAGGGATCAAAAAGCATGAACCCGAACTGGAACATCAGGTGCAGTTCTTTCAGCATCCTGACCGCCCGGATGTTCTGCTCCACGGTAACCTGCTTATGCAGCGTCTTCAGGCCTTCTTCGCTTCCGGATTCAAGCCCCATGTAGACCAGGTAAAGGCCGGCGTCGCGCATGGCTGAAAGGAGTTCGGGATCAACCGCGTCGGCCCGGCAGTTGATCTTCCAGATCACGCGCCCCGGCAGATGGTTCCGGTGGAGTTCTTCCACAAATTCCCTGGCCCACCGGCGCCACACCGGGCCAAAAAGCGGGAAGTCGTCGTCCTGGAAAAGGAAAATGGTAATGCCCCGTTCTTCATGGAGGTGGCGCATCTCGCGGGCCACTTCCGCCGGCTTGCGCGTCCGCACCACTTTGCCGGGAGCCGCCCGGTAAAACATGTGAATAGAGCAGAACGAGCACGTGCGCGCACAGCCGCGGCTGGCCAGCAGCGGCATGGCCTTGCGGCCCAGCACCTCCTCCGGCTTGAAATTCCTCTCCGGGTAAGGCAGGTCGTCCAGATTGGAAACCAGCGGCCGCATGGGCGTGGCGATGGTCCGACCGTCTTCCCTGAAGGCAATACCCTGGATCTGGCGCCAGTCGCTCCCCTGGCTCAGCCGGTCCACCAGCTCCAGCAGCGTGAATTCGCCCTCGAACCTCACAACGCTGTCAAGCTCTGGCGCCAGCTCCAGAGTCTCCTGATAGCTCAGGCTGGGAAAGTGCCCGCCCATTGTAAAGTGGCTGCTGATCCCATGATCGCGCAGAAATTGCATCAAGGAATCGAACTGGCGGATGTAAAACTGGAAGATCAGCGAAAATCCGACCACGATGGGATTGCAATCCTGCAACGCTTTCAGAATCTCCGCGCGGTTGTGCTGGAAGTCGAACATCTTTACCGAATAGCCGGCGGTTTGAAGCGTTGACGCCAGGTATCCCAGCCCCAGGTTTCCCTGGTCCTGAAATCCGATCAGGGCAACCGGCCGCGTGGTGTTCCGTTCCCGGGCCAGAGGCATCCCGCTTTCAAGAATATTGAACTGTGAAGACACAGTCATCCCGACCTCCTTCAGATGTAAAAGTCGTAGGAGCCCCGTGGGCCTCGGGCAAGAAGCGGGGAAGGCGATCGAAATCAACGGCCCTGCCGCCTTCCCCCTTCTACGCTATCCCTTCTTGGATAGAAGGGTGGTGATGTGATCGATAGCTTTGATTTGAGCGCTCAGGACTTCTTTCTGAAGGTGAAGCTGAGCAATGGCCACCTGCGTGAGGATGTTCCTGTCGAGTTGTTGCCAGAGCGGCCAGGGAATGGGATCAACCCACCATTTTTGATGGAACAGCAGTGACTCAGGGAGATTTTCAGGGGGCATTTCGTCCTCCTTAGTTAGATTAGGAAACCAAACTATTAGAGTGCCGAAGAAAAACCTGCTCCCCCTCCGGGAAAAATATCCCGGGACTTTGCCCCGTGATACCAACTGTGTACAACGTGGGAACCTGCGTTGTCAATATAATTATTTATGACCAAGTAAT
>JBAUWE010000570.1:0-3223 GCA_049583595.1 Terriglobia bacterium | reverse complement strand
GAGATGCGCAGCGAAGGGTTGTTGAAGATGGACCCGGCGCAGGCCCTCCGCAGGCTGACGGTTACTACCGATTTCGCTAAATTCTCGGATTGTGAGGTGGTAATCGAATCGATCACCGAAAACTTTCGCGCCAAGGTAGAGACGTTCGAGAAAATCGAAAACGTTGTTTCGGCCGAGGCTCTGGTGGCCAGCAATACCTCGGCGATTCCCATATCGAGTTTGCAGAGAGGATGCCGACACCCGGAGCGTGTGATCGGCATGCACTGGGCGGAGCCGTCGCACGTGACCCGCTTTATGGAAATCATCTGCGGCGATGACACCTCCGCAGAGTCGGCGGAACGCGCCGTCGGGATGGCGCAGCGATGGGGAAAGGAACCTGCGCTGGTGCGGAAGGACGTGCGTGGGTTTATTGCCAACCGCATTTCCTATGCCATGTTTCGCGAGGCTTTTCACCTGGTGGAGAGCGGCGTGGCGACGGTAGAGGATGTGGACCGCTCGCTCCGGAACGATGTGGGATTCTGGATCACCTTCGCGGGGCCTTTTCGGTATATGGACCTGATGGGCGTTCCGGCCTACAAGCTGGTGATGAAGGATTTGCTGCCCGACCTTGATTGCTCAAAAGAGGTTCCAGAACTTATCAGGAAAGTGGTGGATTCCGGAGGAAAAGGCGTCTCAACCCGAAGAGGGTTCTATCGCTACACGCCGCGCCAGGCGAAACGCTGGCAGGAACTCTTCCTGAAATTCAACTATGATATTCGCAAGCTGGCGACGAAGTATCCGGTGGATGCCGGTGACCGGCCTGCTGCAAAGCGCAGCAAGCGAAACGGCCGTTGAAAATTTATCGACCTCCGTGACATGGAGCCAAAGGAGTAACGCATGATCGTTGTGGATTCGCATCTTGACCTGGCGTGGAATGCATTGAACTGGAACCGGGATCTGACTCTGCCGGTGGAGGAAATCCGGCGTGCAGAAGCTGAAATGGACGACTACCACCGGGGCGCAAATACAGTCTGCTTTCCGGAATTGCGGCGCGGCGAGGTGGCGATTTGCCTGGCCACCGTTCTGGCCCGCTGCACCCCGGTGAAGGAGGCGCTGCTGGACTGGAGCAGCCAGGAAATCGCTTCCGCCATGGGCCATGGGCAGAGAAATTACTACCGGATTATGGAGGGGAAGGGCCAAATGCGGATGCTGCGCACTGCGGATGACATCCAGGCCCACCTCGAGACGTGGCGCAAGGGCTCGCGTGAGGCCATCGGCTACATCCTGAGTATGGAAGGCGCGGACCCCATTCTGTCGCCGGATGACGCGGCCAGGTGGTGGGAGAAAGGCCTGCGCGCGGTGGGGCTCACCCATTACGGGCCTGGGATTTACGGCCACGGAACGGGAGGCACGGACGGCTTGACTCCCAAAGGATTTGAAATGTTAAAGGTATTTGAACAACTGGGGATGATTGTGGACGCCACGCACCTGACGGACAAGGGCTTCTGGCAGGTGATGGAATCGTTCCAGGGCAGGGTGCTCGCCAGCCACAACAACTGCCGGGCGCTGGTTCCGGGCGGCCGGCAATTTTCAGATGAGCAGCTGAAAGCCTTGATTGAGCGCGGCGCCGTGATCGGCGGAGTACTTGATTGCTGGATGCTGTGGCCCGGCTACGTTCGCGCCCAGACCGACAACAGCCAGATCAAGCTCAGGATGGTGACGGACCACATGGACCACATCTGCCAACTGGCCGGAAATGCCACGCACATTGCGATCGGCAGCGACCTGGACGGTGGGTTCGGCAAAGAGCAATCTCCCGGGGACCTTGAGACGATTGCTGATCTTCAGCAGATCTCTGTGATCCTGAAGGAAAAGGGGTATTCGGAAAACGACATCGAGGGCGTGATGCACGGCAACTGGGTGCGATTTTTCACTGAGGCCTGGAGGGGCGCCTAGCGGTTGTCAAAAAAAAAGCTTTCTATCGCTACGTCATCCTGAGTAAAACGAAGGATCTGTTTTGTTCATTTTCGGTAGGGTGCAGCAGATGCTTCTCCCGCTTCGCGGGATCAGCATGACGGTCGGTTTTTTTCAATTACCTGCCAATGTTCCCCTCACTGTGCGTAAAGCTGCACAATCTGGCCCGTGGCGTGGGCAAGATCGGCGCGCGCCTGGTTGTAACGATAGAGGGCGGCGATCTGGTTGTCGTTGGCGCGTGAGAGGGCATCCTGGGCCGTGGTGACTTCAATGTTGTTGGCCACGCCGGCCTGGAAGCGCTCGCGCGCCTGGCCCACTTCGTCCTTCGCGAGTTTCACGCTGAGGTTTGCGACGTCAACTTCATTCCTTGACGCGTTCAGTTGCTCGACGGCCGTTTTCACTTCCAGCGCAACCTGGCTTTTGGTCTGCTCCATCTGGCGGTCGAGTTTTTTCAACTCGATTCGAGCTTTTGCGGTTTCCGCCCGGATCCGCCCGCCGGTGAACAGCGGTACGTCCAGCCTCACCTGGAACTGGTAGGCCGGAATGGAAGTGGGCATCGAGGTTCCCTGGTAGCCCCAATTGCCATCCACCAACACCTTGGGCAGGCGTTCGTCGCCGGCCGCGCGCTGGTCAAGCCGGGCGGCCGTTTCCCGGGCTGTGAGTGCTTGGATTTCCGGCCGATGGGCATAGGCGCTTTCCACACTCTGCTGCAAACTGAACTGCGGGGTCGAAAAGAAGCTCGTCTCATCGGCCAGGGCGACTTCCTGGTGCGGGTCAAGGTTGAGCAATTGCTCGAGGCCAAAGAGTGAAGTTTTTCTCTGGGTCTGGGCGACGATGAGCCGCTGCTTCTCATTCTGCAGCTCAACATTGGAGCGCAGGGTATCGAGCGCCGTGCTGATGCCTTGTTTCTGCAGCTCCTCCGCCTGGTCGTAGAGTACCTGGGCGAGTTGAACGCGCGACTGGGCGGCGCGGACGTCTGCCGCCGCGCGCAGGCAGCCCAGGTATTGCGACACCACCAGCAGCGCGGTGCGTTCGCGGACCGTCAATTCCTGTGCGCGTGTTCCACTCAACCTGTGATTGGACGCTTTGAGCCGCTGCCACAAAGTCAGGTCGAAGACCGGAGCGGAGAAACCCGCCCCGGCCTGGAACGTCTGGAAGGGTCCCACGTGCTGGGGGAAGCCGGGGATCCGCCTGCCGATAAAGGCCTCCAGGTTGCGCCGGGTTGCCGCATCCGAAACGCCGAGGCTTGCCTGGGGCAGCAACGCCGAGC
>JBAUWE010000569.1:0-4831 GCA_049583595.1 Terriglobia bacterium | reverse complement strand
CGCGGGCGGCGATTGAGGCGCTTTCGGCGCTGGAGGAAATTGACTCGTCGCAGATCTACCTGATGGGCTACGCGCTCGGGGGCAAGGTTGGATTGCTGACGGCGGCTTTCGACGACCGCATCAAGGGCCTGGTTTCCGTCTGCGGCTTTGATCCGCTGCGGTTGCAGACGCGGGATAAAGGGACCGAGGGAATCGGCCACTATTCGCACCTGCACGGGCTGTTGCCGCGGCTGGGCTTCTTTGCCGGCCACGAAGACCGCGTGCCGTTTGATTTCGACGAGGTCCTGGCGCTGGTTGCGCCCAAACCGGTGATGCTGGTTGCGCCGGAACTGGACCGCTATGCACGCGTGGTGGATGTCCGGCGCGAGGTTGAGGCGCCCCGGAAGGTCTACGATCTGCTGGGCCACCCGGAAGCACTGCAATTTGAAACGCCGATGGACGTCAATCGCTTTCCGCGGCGCGTGCAGGAACTCGCCTTCGACTGGCTCGCGCGGCAACGCGGAGGTGGCCGGCAGGTTTGAGCAACCAGCCGGTCTGCAGGCGTGCGACGCCGCCGCGGGTGGCTGGCGCGGCAGCTTCTACAAAATTTCTTCAGAAGGGGGTGAGTTTGGGATTGCATTGTAAAATCACACGGCGGAGGTTTCTGGAATCCGCCACTGCCGGAGCGGTTGCACTTTCGCCGCTGGCCGCAGGAATCACCATGGCCGCGCCAAAACGCAAGTCCAGCGACATTCGCGTCAAAGATATCCGTGTCAGCTATGAAGATTTTCCTTATCGCACTCCTTACGAATTCGGCGGACGTAGCGTTGACAAAGTCACGCTGCTGGACGTTCATTGCACCGTGGAAACGGTCTCGGGGCATGTGGCCCATGGATTCGGCTCCATGACCATGGGCAATGAATGGGCGTTCCCGTCGAAAACGCTCTCGTATGACACCACGCTCGATGCCATGAAGCGGCTGGCCGGGCGCATCTCCAAAATCACTGCGGATTACAACCAGGCCGGCCATCCCGTCGATATCAACTTTGCGCTGGAGCCGGAATACCTGCGCGGGGCGGCTGAAGTTACGAAAGAGATGCATCTCCCTCAGCCGGTCCCCAAGCTTTGCACGCTGGTCACCGCAAGTCCTTTCGACGCCGCCATTCACGACGCATTTGGCAAGGTCCACGGCCTCAACTGCTACCAGACTTACGGGCCGGATTTTATGAGCCACGACCTGGCCCATTATCTGGCGCCGCAATTCAAAGGCGAATATCCCAGCCAGTATCTGCTGCAAAAACCCAAACCCTGGGTGTGGTGCAATCACTCGGTGGGAGCTTCTGATCCGATTGAAGCTGCCGAGGTCAAGAAGCGGCTGCACGACGGCCTGCCGCAAACGCTGGCCGAATGGATTATGGCCGACGGCCTCACTCACCTGAAGATCAAGCTCGACGGCAACAACCTCGAGCGCGATATCGCCCGGACGCTGCACATTGACCGCGTGGCCACGGAGGTGGAAACCCGCCGCGGCGTCCATGACTGGTGGTACACGCTGGACTTCAACGAACAGTGCCCCAACGTGGATTACCTGCTGGAGTTTATTCGCAGGGTCAAGGAAAAGTCGCCGGGCGGGTACGACCGGATCCTTTACCTTGAGCAGCCGGAGTCGCGCGACCTGATTGCCAACCCGTCACAATTGCTGTTCAAAGCTTCCAAATTCAAGCCCGTGGTCATGGACGAATCTTTGACCGGCTACGACGCGCTGCTCCGCGGCAGAAAGATTGGATATACCGGCGTGGCCCTCAAGGCGTGCAAAGGGCAGAGCCAGACCGTGCTGCTGAATGCCGCCGCTCAAAAGTTCAAAATGTACATGTCGGCACAGGACCTGACCTGCCCCGGCGCCTCGCTGATTCAGTCGGCAGGCATCGCCGCCCACGTTGCTCCCATTGATACACTCGAGTCAAACGGGCGTGAGTATGTGCCCGCGGCGAACAAGCCATGGCTCAAGAAATTCCCGGGATTGTTCGAGGTTCGCGACGGCAAACTGCACACCGCAAAGCTGGGAGGTCTGGGCCTGAGCGCTGCCTGACGCTCCGCCCGAAACCTGCGACGAGACCAGGCCTCACATCACCGGCCGGTGTGGTATTCTCGCAAGGTCCGTGTGAAGATGAACCTGACATTTTGCAGACATTTCGGACTGCCACACGAGGAGCAGGCTGTGCAAAATCCTAAACGTTTTTCTGGTGTAATCCCCCTGGTTTTTTATGTGTTGCTGGTTGGGGCCGTCATTCCCGCTCACGCCTCCTGGAAAGCAGGGTTCGCAAAGGTCAACATCACGCCGCGCCACTCGCTTTGGATGGCGGGCTATGCGGCCAGGACCCACGCCTCCGAGGGGACCCTGTTGGAGTTGCACGCCAAGGCGCTGGCGCTGGAGGACGAATCGGGCCGCCGGGCCGTGCTGGTAACAACCGACCTGCTGGGGCTTCCCGGTTCGGTCAGCGAGGTTGTCGCCCGGCGCGTTCAGCAGCAGTATGGCCTGGATCGAGATCAGTTATTCCTGAACTCTTCGCACACGCATTCCGGCCCTGTGATCGGCACGATGTTGTCGGTTGCCTACGAAGGAAAGCAGGGCATAAACGCGGAACAATGGGAAGCGGTGAAGGAGTACACCGGCCATCTTGAAGACCAGATGGTCAAGGTGGTGGGAGAGGCGCTCCACAATCTTCAGCCGGCTACGCTCAGCCTCGGGCATGGAGAAGCTGACTTTGCAATCAACCGCCGCGTGAAAACGGCCGCAGGGTATGTTGGAGGCGTCAACCAGGAAGGGCCCGTGGACCATGACGTTCCCGTCCTGGTGGTTCGCAGCCAGCACGACAAAATTCTTGGAATCGTCTTTGGTTATGCCTGCCACAACACGACCATTGGCTCAAATTTCTACAAATTCAGCGGCGACTATGCCGGCTTTGCCCAGCAGCGGCTGGAGAAGCAGTACCGTGGTGCGGTCGCCATGTTTATGGAGGGGTGCGGCGCCGACGCGAATCCTTACCCACGCTGGACGAAGGAGCGAAGCGGAGTGGGGTTTGCGCAGCAGCACGGCGAGGAACTGGCACACGCAGTCGAAAAGGTGACGAATGGCACGCTGGCTCCGGTCGCCGGGCCGCTCAAGACCGCATTCAAGGTTTTCCCGGTGCGTTTCGCCGGGCCTCCAACGCGCGCGGATTATGAACAACAACTCAAGAGCGACGACATTTACGTCCGCAAGCACGCCGAGGACATGCTGAAGATTATCGACCAGAATGGCCAGGTGCCTTCCAGTTACCCCTACTCGCTTGAGGTGTGGCAATTCGGGCGGAGCCTCACCATGGTAGGCCTGGCCGGTGAGGTTACCGTCGACTACGATTTGAGGCTCAAGTAAGAACTGGGAGCGGACAAGCTCTGGGTGGCGGGGTACAGCAACGATGTCTTCGCTTATATTCCCTCGTCGCGAATCCTTAAGGAAGGCGGGTATGAGGGAGGCGGAGCGATGATTTACTATGGGCAGCCCGGACCGTTCGCACCCGGGATTGAGGAAAGCATCATCCGCGAGGTTCACGAGGTGATTGGAAACCTTCGGGTGCAACCTAAGTTTGCGAGCAAAACTCCTTAGCTCGGATTCAATCGGCAATCGGGATTCGGCAGATCGGAAATTCAGGGGGAATTTATGAAAAGCAATCTTACACGGCGGGATTTTCTGGGAAGCGCAGTCGGAGTGGCTGGCGGCCTCACAATATCCGGGAGGGGATTTGCAAGTATGGCGCCCAAACCGGCGGGTGGCGCGGGGCTGGCGATCCTGGGCGGGAGTCCTGTGCGGACGAAGCCTTTTCCCTCCTGGCCCGTGATCGAGCAGAATGATGAAAAGGGCTGGATGCAGGTGCTGATGACCGGCAAGTGGAACCGGCTGGACGGCCACTTTGCACACCAGTTCGAAACGAGCTGGGCGCGGCTGCTGGGCGCGAAATACGGGCTGGCAACGTCCAGCGGGACGACGGCGCTGCTGACCTCGGCCAACGCACTGGGCATCGGGCCCGGCGACGAAGTCATCGTGCCGCCCTACACTTTTGTCGCCACCGTGAACATCGTCCTGATGCAGCACGCTCTGCCGGTTTTTGTCGATACGGACCCGGAAACCTTCCAGATCGATGCGCGCAAGGTGGAGGCGGCCATCACCCAACGGACGCGGTGTATCATCCCGGTGCACCTGGGAGGGTCGGCGGTTGACATGGACACTGTCCTCGACGTGGCGAAGCGGCACCACTTGTTTGTTATCGAAGACGCCTGCCAGGCCCATCTGGCCGAGTGGCGGCACAAGAAAGTGAGCACTCTGGCCGACCTGGGCTGCTTCAGTTTCCAGGCCTCGAAGAACCTGAATTCCGGCGAAGGCGGGGCCATCCTCACCAACGACGAGGGACTCTACGAATTCTGCCTGAGTTTTCATAACCAGGGCCGGGGAAAATACAACTCAGGTTTCGGCTACGTTCGGAACGGGGCGAATTTTCGCATGACGGAATTCCAGGGCGCGCTGCTGCTGCAGCAACTGACCCGGCTGGAAGCGCAAAGCCGAGTGCGGACCGAAAACGCCGAGTATCTGACAAAGCAGTTGAAAGAAATTCCCGGCATTTCACCGGCCCGCATGTACGACGGCTGCACCAGAAATGCATACCATCTCTATATGTTCCATTATGACAGCGCGCATTTTGCCGGGCTTCCCCGTTCGCGGTTCTTGAAGGCGCTCGACGCAGAAGGTATCCCGGCTTCGGGCGGATACACGCCACTGAACAAGCAGCCGTTTTTGAAAGAGGCTCTCGGTTCCCGC
>JBAUWE010000568.1:0-4794 GCA_049583595.1 Terriglobia bacterium | reverse complement strand
GTGGGGGGCTTCAGCAGCGCGGCCGGGTCGAGCCCCTGGGCGAAAATCGAGGGGGCCCACAGCAGCAACAGAATGGCGATCAGCTTCCTCACTTCAGGGTCTCCAGATAAGCAAAAAGGTTGTGCATGTCGGCGTCTGTTACCACCGAAAGCAATTCCCGGTGCGCCGCCAGCCGGTCGTGGAGCTTCACCTTGACGGAATGGAGCGGCCAGGAGCGGTACCAGCCCGCGCCGTCAACAATCGCAATGTCGTAGTGGGTGAGCAGCCGGATCACGCCGGTGTATTGCCTGCCTGAGGCGTCCGTTACCGTAGCCGTGGGACGCTGGCCGCGACGCGGGTAGAGCATCCGCGCCTGCAACTCCGCCGGCGGAAACCTGCCGGCAATGCCCTTCAGATCGCCCGTGGGCGAGTGACAGCTCGAGCACTTGCCGGCACCGTTGAAAAACTCTTTCCCGGCCTTCGCGTTCCCCACCAGCAGCTTTTTGAGCGAATAGTTCGCGCTGGTGTGCGCGGCCGACCGGCGGTCCGACTCATCCAGTCGGAAGCTCAGAAAAGCCACGATGTCCATGATCTGGTCGTTGGTAAGCTGGAAGGCCGGCATCCCTTTGTCCGGAAACCCGTTGCGGATCACCGGACCGATTTGGTCGCCCTTTTCATCGTGCCGGACAACGGCGCTGCGCATGAGGTTGGGGCCCGTCGAGCCGCCGTTGGCGTTGGGCCCGTGGCAGAAGCCGCAGGTCTTCTGGAACTGGATGCGACCGCGTTCAACCTGCGCGGCCGGATACTCGTTCCAGAGCCCCTGCCCCCGGCTGGGGCCCCGCTTTTCCTGGCCCGCCAACAGGATGGGCAGGCAACAGCAGGCCATCACCAACAGCGCGAGATAATTCCGCTTACGGTTTGAAATCACTTTCATCATCATTATGCAAAAGGTTGTTGCTGCCCCTCGTTGCTCGTCGATCCTGTGGCGTGCAGCACTTTAGCTGATATATCACCGGGATGTCAAGAGAGTCGAAAGCAACATTCCAGGACTCCGCTCCCTGCTCCCCTATGGAGTGAGCAACCACCTTCAAGTTGCCTCGCCCGTGGTCGATTCCCATTCGCCAGCCGGGCAGGGCCTTGTCACATCGAGTAGGGTTGGTTATTGAGGCCCTGGGCGGATGTCGGGCTGCTTCGGAATCCTGCCAGCAACCGGGCCCCCAGAGCTCCGATCACCACGAGCATGCCTCCCGTCAGCAGCCGGTCCTGTGTCCCCTTGAACCACCACACCTGCGCCAGCAGGATCAAAGCCGCCAACAGCAGGATGGCCAGTGAAATGCCGCGATGGTAGTGGCGGATTTCTGACTGCACCCAGGAATCCACGCGATGTTCGATCTCGCGGCCTTCATCGGAATCCGTGCAGTCGGGTTTCTTGTGGCAGCAGTTGCAGATGTGCCCTATGGCGCGGTAGCGCACGATGTTCTGTTGGTGCTCAACGGAGTGCCGGTGGAGCAACTGTCCCGTCGGGCATTCCCAGTGGTCGAATTCGCTGTGGTACTTAAAGCCGGTCACCCGCATCTGCTCTGACCGGCGGTGCGAATGTTTCGCCAGCCATTCCAGCATCAAGGCCACCAGCACCAGAAACAGCGCGTACCCGGAGGCCATCAGCACTTCGGTATGGAAACCTTCGATCATCCATTCACCCCGGAAGATTCCACGATCTCGGTAAAGAGACTTCCTTCCGGCTGTTCCTCTGTTGTCTTGGGCGCCACGTGGCGCACTCCCAGCCATGCGAGGTAGAGGACCGGCAGCACGCCGCCCACGATGAACAGAACGTCGCCCGGCAACCGCATCCACTCGATCAGGGCGTTCAAATGCCCCGTCAGGTATTGCAGGCTTCGCGCGTCGTAATAACCGTAGCGCACGGAGTGATATAACTGGATGATGCCCAGCGGAAACAGCGAGGCGAACACCATCCAGGCCAGCCCAATATTCAGCGACCAGAAGCTGGTTTTTGCCGCGCGATCGGACCATCGCTCCTGCGGAATCATGTAGCGCAGGCAGAAGATCGCCAGGCCCACGGCCAGCATTCCGTAAACGCCCATCATGGCGGCGTGTCCATGGTTGGCGGTCAGCGCCGTGCCGATTTCATAGTAGGAGACGACGGGCAGGTTGATCAGGAAACCGAAGATGCCGGCTCCCAGGAAGTTCCAGAATCCGACGGCAGCCAGAAACATGACGGCCCAGAAATGAGGGAAAGCCGTTTTCGACCTGGCGCTCTGCTCGGCGCCCAGTTGCAGAAAACTCCACGCTTCGAGGGTGAGGAAGGTGAGCGGGATGACTTCCGCGGCGGAGAAGAAAGCCCCCAGCGCCATGTGAACGGCAGGCTCGCCTGAAAAATAGAGATGGTGCATGGTGCCGATGACGCCGCCGGCGGAATAGAGCAGGATGTCGAGATAGACCATCGTCAACGCCACGCGTTCGTGGACCACTCCCAGCAGCACAAAGATATAAGCCACCATAATGGTGGTGAACAGCTCCAGGAAATCTTCCACCCACAGGTGGACCACCCAGAACCGCCAGAAGTCTGTGGTGGTGAAAGCTTCACCGGGCCGTGCCAGCAGGCCGACCGCGTAGAAAGCGGGAATGGAGAGGGCCGAAAAGAAAAACAGCCAGGGCAGGTTCCCGATGTGTTCGTTGCGCAGGTTCCCGCGCAACCCGCGGAAGAGAATGATCACCCAGAAAAACAAACCGATAATCAGCAGGATCTGCCAGAAGCGTCCCAGGTCAAGGTATTCGAAACCCTGATCGCCAAACCAGCTCCAGAGATGGCCGATCCAGCCTTCAATTCCGGCGTATTCGCCGATCAGACTTCCAAACACAACGATGGCCAGCGCGCCCAGCAGGCCGTAAGCCAGATAGTGTTGTCCTTTGGGCTCGTGCCGCGTGATCATGGGCACCAGGAAAATGCCGGCGGCCAGATAAGAAGTGGCCACCCAGAAAATGGCCAGCTGCACGTGCCAGGTGCGGGCCACGTTGAAGGGCAGCAACTGCGCCAGGTCAAGGCCGAAAAAGTTGGACAGGTCGGCACGGTAGTGCTGCGAGGCGCCGCCCAGTAGCGCCTGCAACAGGAAAAGCGCCGCCATCACCAGAAAAAAATAGGCCGTGGAGCGCTGCGCCGGCGTCAGACGGATGGAGTCCGGGGGCCGGAAGGATACCGTGGTCCGCTCCCGCCCATGCCAGCCCAGGAAGTTCCATCGGCCGAAAGCCGCCAGCAGCAGCCCGATGCCCCCCAGCAGAGTAATCAACGAAAGCACGCTCCAGACAATCGCATCGGCCGTGAGGTGGTTGTTCACCAGCATCTCCGGCGGCCAGTTGTTGGTGTAAGAGTATTCGAGTCCCGGCCGCAAGGTGGAGGCCGCCCACGCCGACCAGGAAAAGAACGCCGTCAGATCATGAATCTGCTCGGGGTCGGTGATGGCCTTGGGCCGGAGGCCGTATCGGGTAGTGGGCTGGGAGAAGAAATCCTGGTAGTGGGCTTCCAGCTTTTTGAAGGCGACGGCTTGCGCTGCTGTGTATTCCAGCGTGCCGGTCGTGGAACTGTAACGGTTCGTCTTGAAGTCCTGAACGGTCTCGCCCTGTGCGCGGTCTGAGGTTTCCCCTCCGTACTCCTGGCGGACAATCAGGGCGGCCCGGTGCAGATAATCAGCCGTGAAATCCGGCCCCAGGTAGGCGCCGTGGCCGAAAATCGATCCGTACTCCATCAGGCCGTTGCGGAGGAATGTTTCCTGCCCGTGGGTGATGTCCGCCTTCGTGAAAAGAACCTTCCCGGAAGCATCAACTACCTGGGCCGGAATGGGAGGTTGGTTGGTGTACGTCCAATAGGCCAGAAGCCCCATCACAAAAAAACCAAATAGGAAGACGATCACAATCGCCTGGCCCCACTTGCTGGAAACGATGAGCCCCCGTTTGGAATTTATGTCCATCCCCTGCCTCCTTGCGCTGAATTTCAGAGTTGACCCGGAAGATCGTGAGGAATCCAAACTAATGGAAACTGAAGTCGCACGCCGTGACTTTTGTCACAGAGCGCAAACTGAAATACCAAGATAGTCTTTCAAAGACCAAAGTCAAGGACCTTGTCAAATCTCGCCCGCTTCGGCTGGGATGACCACGCATTCCTGTTAAACTAGCCGCATGTTTCGCACAAGGTTCAAAAAGGAAATCGTGACCGAATTTCTGCCGCCGATGCGGCAGGGCAAGGAGCGCAAGGTGATTATCCTGTGTGACGGCATGCCGTCCGTTCCCACCAAGCAGTCGCTCGCGGAATTCCTGGCTCGCCGCGGCTATTGGGTGTTTTACCCGCGGTACCGAGGGGCGTGGGAAAGCGGTGGCAAGTTTCTGGAGAAGTCGCCGGTGGAAGACATCGCCGACGTCATCACCGGCATCCGGAAAGGCCGCATCCGGGAAAGCGCCTTCGGGCAGGAATTTCAGGTCATGCCCGATTCCATTTTTGTGATCGGCGGAAGTTTTGGCGGGGCGGCGGCCATCCTTTCCTCGCTCGACCGCCGGGTGAAGAAGGTGATTGCCAACTGCCCCGTGGTCGACTGGAGCGTCCTGGGGGAGGAGCAGGAGAAGGAAACCTCCAACAAAAGTTATCCGGCCTACATCCGGGAAGCCTTCGGCAACGGCTACCGGCTTACGGACAGGAACTGGAACAAACTGCTGCGCGGCGACTTTTATAACCCCGCGCATCACATCCGGGAACTCGACGCTTCAAAAATCATGATGTTCCACGCCAAAGACGATCCGTACATTCCC
>JBAUWE010000567.1:0-7660 GCA_049583595.1 Terriglobia bacterium | reverse complement strand
TAGTTAAGGCCGAGGAGGATGCCGCCGCGCAGTTCATGCTGAATCCCGGCGCTCCAGGTCTGCGTATAGGGAGGAGCGTTATAGTTACGCACGGGGGAGGATGTGCCTTGTCCCAACTGAGTATACGGACCCAGTGAGGAGCCCGTAGGCTGATTGATTCCGTTGGGAAATGGATGCGCCATAGTGTAAAAGGGCGTGTATCCGTTGTTGTCGTATGTTTGAGGCCAATTGGTCAGGCCCGTAAAGCCGTCACCGGCTCCCGCCCCGGTTCCTGCGGCGGCGTACTGGCTTGGGTTGTAATAGATTCCGTAGCCGGCGCGGAAAACCGTGTTGTGCCAGAAGCGGTAAGCCAGCCCGATGCGGGGCGCCAGTTCCTTGTAGTAACTGTTCACCAGAGTGCGCGGGTTCCCGTTCACGCCGGCAAACATCTCCGTGCCGGTAGCATTGATTCCCGGAACCGAGAAGGGCAAGGGAGCGCTGGGATCGAACCACTCCTGCCGGTTGTGGCGTTCGGTCCGTGGCAGGTCGAGGTCATAACGAACGCCCAGGTTGAGGGTGAGCTTGTCCGTAACGCGCCAGCTGTCCTGGATGAAAGCGCCATATTGAAGGCTCTGCGTGGCGATGAACAGCGGGACTTCATATTCCCCCCACTGGTTCGAAGTGCCGACGCCCGTCAGGAACGTGGCCATGGCGTCGCCGCCGCCGTAATAGTTGCCCACATACTGCGCGGTGCCATCGAGATCGTAGGTCATGATGCCTGCGGGTGCGCCCGGCTGGCCGAAATTGACGCGATGCATGCGAAACTCACCGCCCACCTTGATTTCGTGCCGTCCGGCGATCTTGTCCAGGCTTCCCAGCAGGTCGTGCGTCTCCTGCCCGTACTTCATGATGGCCCAGCCTTGATAACCGATCGTTCCGCTGGGCCCGGCACTCTGGTAGCCGCCATAAATATAGGCGTCCGGAGCGGTCGGGTACCCGGATTGAGTGATGTAGGAAGGCAGGCCAAGATCCGTAACAGGGTTGAAGTTCGGGAAGTCAGCCCCGACACCTGCCGAACCGTTGTACGCGCGCGTAATACCATAGGAGAAGTTGAGCACCGTGGAGGAATTCAGAGTGAGAGTGTCATTCAGAACGAAAGCGTGCGCGGAGTTGGTTTGGGGACCTGCACTGCAGGGATCGAGCGCGTTCTTGAAGCAGTTGGGGCTTTGGCCGTTGCCCCAAGCCTGCGAATACCTTGCGGAGAGCAGGTTGCGGTCGCTGAAGCGATGGTCAATCTTGATGTCAAACTGGTCACCGTTGCTGATGTTCACGCCCGCGCCGTGCCAGTTATTGTAGGGATCATAGCTGCTTGTGCCAACCCCGACGTTCGGCATGGGAAAGTAGGACATCATCTTTTGCGACACAGGGTCGATGACGTTTCCTGCCGTCGCAGGAAGCTGGTAGGGCGTGCCCGCCAGCACAGGGCTTCCTGGACTCTGATAAGTTGCCATGTTGTTGTAAGGGATGATCGCCGTGTTGACCCAGCCGCCGTTATCGGGATCGTTGATGCCCGAATAAGGGTCCCAGAGCTGGCCATCTGGGTTTGTGCAGGCGCCGCTGCCGTCAAAAGTGGCTGGGTTACCGGCCGAATCTTTCAACGAGGTGCAAAGCTCGCCGAAATTGCCATTCCGCTCGAGGGCGCTGGGCACGCCCGCGTTGAAGGACTGTGCAGAGTGGTCGCGCGTGGCCTGGTAATCAAAGAAGAAGAAGGTCTTGTCTTTGCCATTATAAAGATGCGGAATGACGATCGGGCCGCCAACCGTGCCGCCGAACTGGTTATAGCGGCGGGCAGGCAGGTCAACCCCGGCCTGATTGTTGAACCAATCATTGGCATCCAATGCCTGGTTGCGCAGGAACTCGTAAAGGCTCCCGTGGAGTTTGTTCGTGCCGGAACGTAACACCACGTTCACCACAGTGTTCCCGCTGAAGCCGATCTCGGCGCTGAAATTGTTCTGCTGCACCTTGAATTCCTGCACGGCATCCACCGAAGGCGTGTAGAGTGGGACGATAATGCTGCCGTTCTGCTCATAATCGGTAGTGCTGACACCGTCAATCAGAATGTCTGACGTGGCGTTGCGCCCGCCGTTCGAGGTGAAGTTGTTGGCCACCCCTCCGCTGCTGCCAAAAGCGTTGCCGGGTGACGGATTGACCCCGGGGGCGAGAAACGCCAAATCAAACACCCCCCGCCCTACCAGAGGAAGGTCATTGATGTAAGTGCGGTTCACGTTCTGGCCGGTGGTGGCGTCCTGCGTGGCCAGCAGAGGAGGAGCCCCGGAAACCTCCACGGTCTGGGTGGTCGTTCCCAGCTCCATGCTGACGTTCACCGTGGCGTTTTGCCCAACGACCACGACGATGCCAGTGCGGGTGGAAGTCTTAAATCCTGTTGCCTCCACGGAGATCTGGTAATCGCTGGGCGGAAGGTTCCGTAGAATATAGCGGCCCACTGCGTCGCTTGAAGCCGTGAAAGTATAACCCTTGGTCGTGTCAGTCAAGGTCACTTTGGCTCCAGGAATCACGGCTCCGGTGGGGTCGCTGACAACACCGGTAACGCTGCCGCTGTAAAGCTGCGCTCGAAGTGGGACAGCCAGGAAGGCAAGCGCCGCAAGAGGCAAGAGGATTTGAATCGCGGCCAACCGCCTGGCGGCGCCGTTGCAGAATAGCCCACGGTAGGACGTCAACTGAAGCTTCGTCAGCATGGATACCTCCACCCTTTCAGGTTTTCAACCCAGACTCGACGGAACACAACGCAAGCATACAGACAGGCGAACAAAAGGTAGGACCCCGTTCAGTCACGCCCCAAAACGCCCCCTTTGTTAGGAAGCTTTAGAAAGAAACAATAAGAACATCAATGAGGCCCTTATTTTGTACGAGAACTGTTTACCATAGGGGTTTAGTCTTGTCAAGGGAAAACCATTAGAACATTTGGAAATAAAACCGGAACCTCTGTGAAATGTGCATCGCATGGCAAACTCAAAGCAGCTCAACAGCCCTTCCGTGCCAGGCAAAGAGTGCCGGCGGATCGGCATGGGTGTCACCCTGGCGTTGCTTCTTGCCTTGGCGAGGTGAGCAAATCAAGTCAAGTCAAAGGGTTTCTCCCTGGCGTATCTTGAAAGGATTCTTGCAGAAGGGGATATCCGCGAAGCCGGCGGGGCTCGGGGGCGCGGGCCCAGGCGGCGCCTGGTTACTTTAATAGGCTACATACGACGGCGGCTTCGCATGGGACAAGTGCGGTTCTATCATCCGTTCCTGTATTTCCAATAAGTCCTCTATATTCAACAAATCTTCATAATATCCAAAACAATTCATTGATTTTGTGTCTGATTTTGGAACACAGAGTAATATTTACACTGCACGTTTTCATCGCCTCAGTTTTTGTGCCGATCTGGTGCCCAACCCCATGGAGATTCAAGGCTCTTTGGCACGGGCAAACTCACGCTGGGCCTTTTCTAGAAGCCCAAGAGCCTGATAGGCCCGGCCCAATTCATAGTGGGCTTTAGCCATTTTGGGATCTGCAGCCACGGCGCGCTCAAGCTCTTTTGCTGCGTCGCTGGGACGTTGCAGATAGAGATATAGTTCGCCCAGCGCTTCGTGCGCCTCAGCATACCCGGGAAGAATCTCGACCGCGCGTTGGAATGCGCGGATGGCATCGTCGGCCCGTTTCTGGCGTGAGTAAGCAACACCGAGATTGTAGGCCGCTGAAAAATTGTGTGGGTCAATCTTGAGCGCGCGCTGGAATGACTGTTCGGCGCCGTCTACGTTACCGGAATCAAGCTGCGCGACGCCCAGGTAATAGACTGCCGTGCCGTCGCTCGGGTTACGTCTTGAGACGTACTGAAAGCCCTCTATGGCACGTGCGAATTCCTTGAGCTTGAGCTCGTTTTGTGCGATAAGGAAGCGAATCGTCAACGTCCCGGGCGCCGTCTTTTCAGCCTTCATCAACCTGCGCAATGATTCCGCATACCGGCCGCGCTGCTTGTCGACGAGCGCTTCGGAGACGAGGTTGTAAGCCTGAACGCGGTCCTTGGGATCGGGAAGGTTCCGGGTATCGGCCTGCGGAAGGTTCGCCACAGAGACGGCGGCGTATCCGAGTGAGCGGAGGCTGGCCAGAAGTGCGGGATCCGTTGATTGCCCGGCGGTCGCGGAAGTTTTTGATGCGGGAGTGTAACGGCGAATCAAGTCCTGCAGTCGCTCATTCATCTCGTGCGCCAGGGCTTGATGCGTGCTGAAAAGGTTGTGAAGTTCGTGAGGATCAGCCTTCAAATCGTAGAGTTCGGGACGGGTCGTCTCAATGTACTGCATCCCACGCCATTCGAGACCCAGCAAACGGTTCCATCCGAAGTGGATCAGAGGGGCGTAGTTCTCGGCGTATTGGCCTGAATCCCTTCCCGACGGATGGCCCAGCATCAGGCTCAGCAGGCTTTGTCCCTGGACGCTGGCGGGTCGCGTGACTTTGAGCGCCTGAAGGACAGTCGACATCACGTCCACAAGCGAAACTCCTTGCTGTACGACGCGCGGCGGGTCACCCGGGACCCGCACGATCAGAGCGACGTGGAGGGTTGCGTTATAGATGAAAAACCCGTGTGTCTTTTCGCCATGTTCGCCGAGACTTTCGCCGTGGTCACTGGCCAAAACGATGAGTGAATTTTCATAGAGGTGTTGCCGTTTCAGGTAGTCGAACAAACGTCCGACCTGCGCATCCGCGAAAGCGATTTCGCCGTCGTAGGGATGGTTACGATAAAGACGGGCGTAGGGCTCCGGAGGATCGTAGGGAGCATGGGGGTCGTAAAGATGGACCCATATGAAAAATGGTTTCTGGCGGTGGGACTCGAGCCACTTCAATGCCTGGTCCACAACCTTGTCTCCACGACGCTCGATTTCATCCAGATGGATTTCCCTCGAATGGCCCAGATTGAAGTGGTCGTAATAGGTGTCAAAGCCCTGGTTCAAACCGAAGCGCGAGTCGAGAGCCGCCGACCCAATAAACGCCGCGGTCGAGTATCCGTGGGACTGCAGCACTCGGGCGAGGGTCATGCTTCCCGGAGGCAGCTTGTTGCCGCTGAAATCATGGACCCCCGTGGCCATGGGATATTGGCCGGTCATCAGAGCCGTGTGAGATGGAAGGGTGATAGGCACGGGAGTGAAGGCGTTCGCGAAACGGACGCCAGACTTTGCAAGCTGGTCGATGTGTGGGGTCTTGATCCGATCGTATCCGTAACAGGCCAGATGATCAGCGCGAAGCGTATCTATCGTGACAAGCACGACGTTTGGACTGGACTTCCCGGCAGCCTGGGCCACACCGCACAGAAGTCCTGCAACGCATGCAGCTACGACGACCCTGGACGGAAAAGAGATCATGAATTCTCCCTGACAATGCCGCTTAGGCCGCACCTGCAACAAGTCCTCAAGGGTGACAGTGAATGCTCTCTTTCAACGCCGCGCCTCCTCAGGCTCCAACTTTCCCGCGCAATATCGTAAGAGAAGCCTTCGGCATGGTGAACGACGTTTCCCTGGCGCCCCGCAGGGTTGAAACCGATGGCGGACCTTCCGGGTCCGCGTGGCTGTTTTTTCCGTCCGCATGCCATTGGAACTGTGCTGTTCCAAAAGTTACCATCCTGACTTCGCCTGAGAAGCCGGATTCCTGATCGCCGGTAATGTTTTCAAACTCGATGCGGACCTCGCGGGCATTTTCCTGATCCCGATTGACAATCATCAGCGACCATTCTCCGTCGGGCCGGTGCAACGCGTAAGCAGCCAGCAGTTCATTCCCCGCGGCGTCCCGAACATCGGTTGATACGCGGTGGCAATGGTGTATTTCGCCACCGGGTTTCACCCACTCCAGATTAATCAGCCGCGAGGCGAAATATTGCGAAGTGTACCCCTTGATCTCGTGGTCTTCACCGGCGGCGAAGGTTCCAAAGGTCCCCCACCCATGGCAGCCGCTGTGGAGCGGGAAAGGGAAGAACTGGAAGTAATTGATTCCGGCGCCGCCAGCTGTGAGAAACGCGCCCACATATTCCGCCAGCCAGAGCGCGCCAAAGATATCGACAAACGACTGGTTGAGATTCCAGGAGAGATTGCACTCCGAAATGATCATGGGGACGTTTTCGGGCAGGCCGTCCTCTCTCCAGACGTCGAGGATATGGCTGACAAGTTCCGGTTCGCGGTAGAGATCAGACCAGGTGACAGCACAAGGCTCAAAGGGATAATGCTCAAACGACATGAATGCAAGGTCTTCCATCCGTCCGTGTGATTTCAGATAATCCAGGAAGCGTCCCAGCCACGACGTGCGGCCCTGAGCGTCCGGCCAGGCTTTGATATCCTCATTGACCCCTTCGAATATCGGGCCTCCGAGTTTGGCTTCCGGCACAACGCGGTGAATGGCCGAAGCGAATTGAAGGTAGAGCGCGGCATAATCTTCCGGCATAGCATACTGTCCGTCCGGCTCTTCGCCCATTTCCACGTAGGAAACCGCGTATCCTCGCTTTTTCAGATAGGCGATCTGCGCTGCCGCGTCCTCCGGAATTCCGTAGAGCATGGCGATGGGAACCATCGCCGGAAGGTTGTTGGTGACGCCGCTGGTGAAGAAAAGGTCGAACCCTGTCTGTTCGCCTCCCTCCATGTGGAGATCGTTTTCGTCGTGCCAGGGATCGATGGACGAGCAGTAAGTTGCCGTCTGGTTCTGGTCAGGCGAATGCTGCACCAGGTCCACGAAGGTTCCATCGGCGTTGAGCATGCCTGCGTAAATTTCCCTGATGGCATACCCTTCCGAGTTCCTTGGATCTTCGGGCCCGTGCGTGTCCGCCGTGCGCGACGATTCAGTCATCAGAATCCGCAAAAATCTGGTTGTCACCGGCAACCTTGAGAGCTTCAGCGTTACGGTTCCACCCTTGCCGTTTTTAACAAGCCCGCCGGGGAAAGTGTTCCAGACGCCTCCGGTCGGTTTGCTCATGGCATCTTCATTCCCTGTCCAATATTGGACGCTGTAGGCGCGCGCGTAAGGATCAGTCCAGTCAATCCGTATGGCGTTGACCGGCTGGGCGGCTCCGAGATCAATCACCACCCACTGCGGGTGCAGCGCGTCACTTTCACCCGTGTAACGTTCAGCCAGGTAGGGATTGCTTTTCCAGTAAGAGTTTGGGTCGCCGTCGTTCAGTCGCGAGAAGCCGGATTCAGCTCCTCCGTTTCGCGTGTTGCCGCGGTGGCGCAGGTGGTAGCCGTATGAATGTTGGATAGGCGCTGCAAGCTCGGAACTGCCGGTGAAATAGCCTTGCTTGCGGGCAGGGTCGCTCCAGGCGCCTGTGGGATTCCAGTGCCAGGCGGCGATTTGCAGTTCCGTGTGCTGGCGATAGCTCATTGGCCCCCAGCCGGCAGAAAGGCACTGTTTGACCATCGAGGGCGCATACAACTTATCCGCCGACTTATAGGGAATCATGTCAATGGAGGTGCCCAGGGCTTCGTTCGGCTTGAACGCATTGGTCTCATGGCCGGGGGTCGCGTCGACGCGGATGGTCCCGACAATAGATTTCTCCTGGCCCGCTGGTACGTTCCGCGAGCTGGCGCCAGACAATCCGGATTCCGCTGCCACACTCGAGTCCGCCAAAAGGGCCCGCGGCGCGGCGGT
>JBAUWE010000566.1:0-1799 GCA_049583595.1 Terriglobia bacterium | reverse complement strand
GTATTGATCATGCTGATTGAAATTGTAAGATGGAAAACCAATAAAAGAAAGAGTTGAACCAAAAATTGAATATTGAAGAATGTCTATTGAATATTCAGGGTATTCTATCCTATTATATTCAATCTTCAATCGTAAATATTCAATCAATAAAAGGGGGAATTTAAAATGTCGATAGAATTAAAGCAGAATTTAAATGAGCTTAAATTAAAATTAGAACACCTGCGGAGCTATCTTTGACTTAGATGGCCTGGAAAAACGCCTGGCTGAAATTGAAGCCACAATTGCCAGGAACGGCTTCTGGGACAATCCTGAAGATTCCAAATCGATTCTCCAAGAAAGAAGCTTAATTTCCCATAAAATCAACCGCTTTAAGAAACTGTGGAACGACCTGGAGGAAAGCCGGATTCTGCTGGATCTGGCCCTGGAGGAATCCGATGCCGGCACCCTTGACGAAGTCTCCCAACAGGCAAATGCACTTGACGAGCTGATCGATCAGCTGTCTCTCGATCTGATGTTGGACGGAGAAGATGATTCCAAAAATGCCATTGTATCGATCAATGCCGGCGCCGGCGGCACGGAAGCCCAGGATTGGGCTGAAATGCTTTTCAGAATGTATGCGCGTTGGATCGAGCGCAGGGGATTCAAATTTGAATTAATCGATTTTCAGCCGGGCGATGAAGCAGGGATCAAAAGCGCTACATTTACGGCCGCAGGTGAAAATGCATTCGGCTATCTTAAATCGGAAATCGGCGTCCACCGTCTGGTAAGGATATCCCCTTTTAACGCCAGCGGTAAGCGGCATACGTCCTTTGCATCGGTCTTTGTCTACCCTGAACTGGACAACGAAATCGTTGTCGACATAGATGAAAAAGATCTGCGTATTGATGTTTTCAGGGCCAGCGGTGCGGGGGGACAGCATGTCAACAAAACCAGCAGTGCGGTGCGCATCACCCATCTGCCGACCGGAATTGTGGTGCAATGCCAGCAGGAAAAATCTCAACATCGCAACAAGGATCTGGCTATGAAAGTTCTCAGAGCCCGCCTATACCAGCGCGAACGGGAAAAACAGGATGAAAAGATGCAGCAGCTCCACGACAGCAAGGAGGATATTGCCTGGGGCAGCCAGATCCGCTCATACGTCCTGCATCCCTACCAGATGGTAAAGGATCACCGCATTAACCTGGATGTGGGCAATGTTAACGACGTGCTGGATGGCGGCATCGATCCGTTTATTGAAGGGGTGCTGCTGGCAAAGAAGCAGGTTAGAAAATAGTATATATTTTTCGAAGAAAAATATTTATGAACCCTCTTGATATTCTTGAAAAATTCTACGATCGGCGCTCGAAAGCATTCGAGATCCTGGTGGCCCATGGCCGGCAGGTAGCCCAAAAGGCTCTGTGTGCAGCCGAGAAGGTCGTCCAGCTGCAGCCGGATTTGAATTTTATAGAAAATGCCGCGATGCTGCATGACATTGGGATTTTGTGTACGGAAAGTCCGGGTTTTGGCTGCCATGGAAAATATCCGTATATCTGCCACGGCTTTCTGGGAAAAGAATTATTGGATGGCATCGGGTTGCCGGAATACGGACTTGTATGCGAGCGCCACGTAGGAGTGGGCATCAGCCTCGATGACATCAAACACTTCAATTTGCCGCTGCCTGAGCGGGACATGCTGCCCGTTTCCATTGAAGAGCAGATCATTTGTTATGCCGACAAATTTTTCTCCAAAAACGGCAAAGATCAAATGAAAAACGGTACAAAATCCATCGAACAGATTGCAGAAAGCCTTCAACCTTACGG
>JBAUWE010000565.1:0-26167 GCA_049583595.1 Terriglobia bacterium | reverse complement strand
TTGCGATTTCTCCGCAAGCAAGGATACATTCAGGAACGGCAGAGGGGGTCTCACCTGATACTCGACCACCCTTCGCGGCGCATGTTGGTGATTCCGGTTCACAAAGGCGACATCCCACGGGGACTCTTCCTGAAGATACTCAAGGATGCGGGTTTTAGTGAAGACGACTTCTTGAAGGGGTAGGAAAATGTCCGGAGAGCCTCGGCCAGACTACACTGCTATCGACACGGTTTCAGTGTAGACGGTCCGGGCCCGTGGCACGCGTTTGTGGCGGGCGCGGCATTCGCGGATGTAAATCCGCATGGCTTCCAGGATGCTTGTTTTGGCTTCTTCGATGGTCTTTCCAATCCCGTACACGCCGGGAAAGTCCTCGCTGTAGGCGTAGTAGGTACGCCCCTCGCGTTCGACAGTGATCGGATAAGTAAATAATTTCACGCCCTCATCCTACCACATCGACCCCTTTGCCGGAAGCGGCGCCTTGCTCTTTAAAGCTGGGGTTTGGGGCCTCCCTCCTAGCGATTTACGCGCCGACGGCCTTCCGGTATTTGGCCATATGTTCCTGCATGGTCTTGTCGCCGGGATCGAGCGCCAGCGCTTTCTTCTGTGTCTCCACAGCCTGCTGGTATTTGCCGTTCACGTAGAGCGCCTCGGCCAGCGTATCAATGAAAGTGGGTTCTTTCCAGTGGCTCAATTCCACGGCCTGTTGGGCCTGAGCGAGCGCTTCCGCGGGATTGCGGTAGCGGGTGTCGTCGGAGGTGGCCAGCAGCCAGGCCAGGTTGTTGCGGGCCTCGGCCAGGTCCGGCTTCAGGCGGATGGCTTCCTGGTAATGCTGGATGGCTTCCGGATACAACTTCTGTTCGGCGCAAAGATCGGCGAGCATCAATTG
Source organism: Terriglobia bacterium (assembly GCA_049583595.1). GTDB lineage: Bacteria > Acidobacteriota > Terriglobia > UBA7540 > UBA7540 > SCRD01. Next base: position 25,281 of record JBAUWE010000565.1, on the reverse strand, counting down.
AGTTTCCGAGGTTTGGGGATCCTGGCCGACGATGGCCTCCAGCAGTTTGCGAGCTTTGTCCGGCTGGCCTTCGCGCGCGTAGGCCGCCGCCAGGCCCAGTTGCGCCGCCGGCGAGCCGGGGCTGAGGCGCAGGGCCTGGTTGTACTCGCGGATGGCGTCGCTGAACTGGTTCCGGCTGAGGTAAAACGCGGCCAGCGCTTCGTAAGGGCGTTCATCGCGCGGATATTCGCGCGCCGCCTGCTGGAAAAGCTGGATGGCGCGGTCGTCCTGATGTTGGGTCCAGTAGCGGCTGCCCTGATCCAGCAACCGGGTCACCTGCTGTGTGGCGCGATAGTGCCGAGCCGTGGCGAACATGGCCAGCGCCACGATGGCGATGGGCAGAATCACCACCGCTTTCGGCAGCCGGGCGAAGATCCATCTGGATTGCCGCCAGGGCAGCGGCGGGGGAACCAGCAGGGCCAGCACGATGCCGCCCGCCAGGCCCCCCGTGTGTCCCCAGTTGTCGATCACGTTGGGCATGCTCAACCCGATGGCATAGTTGATGGCAATCAGCAGCACCATGCCACCGCCGAAGGCCCTTTTCCAGCGCCACGGAACCACCTCCCGATAAAGCCATCCCGTCACCAGCATGGCTCCGGCAATGCCCATAATCGCCCCGGAAGCGCCGGCGGCGACGTTGTTCGTCATCCTCATCGAGAGCCAGGAACCGGCGATGCCCGCGCCCACGTAAATCAGCGAAAAGCGTGCGTAACCGTAGATGCGTTCCAGGATGGGGCCCAGCAGGTAGAGGGCGGCCATGTTGACGGCCAGGTGGAACCAACCGATGTGCAGAAACATCGGCATCACCAGCCGCCAGTCGTCTCCTCGCTGAAAGTAAGGAGCGTAGGAGGCGCCGAAATTCAGCAGGACGTCGGTGTTTTTTGATCCCCCCGCCAGGGTCATCAGGATAAAGACGATGATGCACCCCGCGATCAGCGCCAGCGTGGCGACGGGCCAGTAACGGCGCTGCTTCAGAAAGATGGGCGGCAGGGGTTTCATGCGGCCGGGCGCGATCAGTTGGGGATAGTCAGCCATGGTTCAGGCGGCGTGTTGCGGCCGGCAATCGTGCGAAATCCTACAGGACATCCAGCGTTTCATAATAACTTTCGCCGGCACAGTTCCGGCAGAGGACGCGGCCGTTCACGCGGCTCTCCCGCCCGTCGTTGATCCCTTCGCCGCACTGGTCGCAGGCGACGCGCGAGCGCGGCCGCCCGGGCAGGTCTTCCGGACGAAGATTTACGCGCACCTGCTGAACGGTGAAAAGCTCATCATCGTCCATCACCTTATAAGCCTCCAGTTGTTGCCGGTAAGGATCGCTGGGATTCTCTCCAAACGTTTTGGCTTTTTCCCGCGCGTCGTCGCGCGCCACTATGCGGAAGGCCTGTTCCGTCTGGAGATCCACAAAAGTGGCCGCAACTTTTCCGTAGTCGAGGTACTTCAGCGAGCGTTTCCCCAGCCGGCATCCCGTCACCAGGCTGACGGCGTCGGTGGCGCAGCGGTCGATTTCAACAAAGGTCAGCAGGCGCTTGCGATGCTTCTCCGGGTCGTCGATGCCCAGTTTGCCGAGGCCCAGCATGGCCATCCGCACGCCCAGCACCTGCCCCGGACACATGTGGCCGTGGTTCTTTCGAGCCAGGTCGAGATATTCCTCAAGCGATTTCATAGGGTTGCCGCCCCACCGGCATTCACCTTCAGAAATTATACCATCCGGCTTCCGAGCGGTTTTCACACGGGCTGGCCCCTTCAAGACATCAGACCCTTGCCTTGTAGTGTCTGCACCAGCCCCATTGGCCGGTTATTCAATTTTCCGGGAATCAGGTAAGCCTGCAATAGCAGTAAAGAAACTGCTGCGTGGTCCCGAAAGGAGTCTGGTGCAATTCCTTGGAACTTTGGACGAGCCTGAAGCGCTTTCCGAACTCGCCGTGCAGTGACTCGGCGTCATAGCGCGCCGCATCGAGGCCGCTGCACTTGGTGGGGCCTTCGGGTCCGAAGGTGCTGACGATGATGTGGCCGCCGGGTTTCACGGCCCGTACAGCAAGGCGCACGTAGGCGTTTCGCTGCTCCTGCTGAACCAGGAAGTGAAAAACGGCGCGGTCGTGCCACACGTCGTAGGCCTGGGCGGGAAGGTCCGCGCGGGTGATGTCAGCGCAAACCCATTGAACGCCTTTTCCGGGTTCTCCGAGTCTTGCCCGCGTTACGTCGAGTGCCGTCTGTGAGATATCCATGACCGTCAGGTTAGGGTATCCACGCCCCAGCAGGTCATCCACCAGGGTTGACTCTCCGCCGCCGATATCGATGATGCGGGCTGAACGGCCGGGCGCCGCCGATTCGATCAACTCGATTGAACGGTCCAAGTGCGAACGGTACCAGCTCACTGCGTCGGGTGCTTTCGTCCTGTAAATCTTTTCCCAATGCGAGCCGGCGTCCATGCGCTCATTATATTACAGAGGCTGCGGGTTGGCGGCCGGTTTGCGCGGCTGCCACGGCGCTCGAAGTTCAACCGGTCCGGCGCCGCCCGCTCTATCCGCCGCCTCCGCCGCGTGTTACTATTTTATTCATGAGGAAAATATTTCTGTTGTGTTGCCATCGTGTTCGCCAGCAGTATTCTGTCCTGGGCGTGGTTGCTGCCGTCTGTCTGGCTGCCAGCGCCTGCGCTTTTTCCGCCACCAATCCCTGGAACCAGAACCAGGTGATTCAACCGGCCACTTTGGCCAAACAACTTAAGAGCTCAAGCGAGAAACCTCTTTTGTTGCAGGTTGGCTTCGAAACTCTTTATGCCCAGGGGCATATTCCGGGTTCGAAGTATTGCGGCCCGGGTCGGGACTCCAACGGCATCGCCCGGCTCAAGACCTGTCTCGAGGGTGTTTCGCACCAGCGGGCGATTGTTCTTTATTGCGGGTGCTGCCCGTGGGCGGAATGCCCCAACATTCGTCCGGCGTTCGAGGCCGTGAAGAAAATGGGCTTCAGCAACGTCAAAGTCGTGCATTTTGCTGACAACTTGGGCCAGGACTGGGCTCAGAAGGGCTATCCCGTCAGCAGCGGGGAATAAGCTGAAAGCAGGCCCGGCGGGTGAAACGGCTGGAACCGAATCCGCATCTAAGGATGGAGAGGCGGGACAGGCGAAAACCCGCCCTTAAAAACCATGTGGAACAACATTAAAACGACAGCATTGCTGGGACTTTTGACCGGGGTCCTGCTGATGATTGGCGGGCTCTGGGGCGGGCGGAGCGGCATGATCATTGCCCTGGTTCTGGCCGCGGCCATGAATTTCGGCAGCTATTTCTTTTCCGACAAGATCGCGCTTTCCATGTCCGGAGCGCAGCCCATTTCGCGCGGGGACAGCCCCAGGATTTACAAGATTGTCGAGCGGCTGGCCGGCAAGGCAAACATCCCGGTGCCGAAGATTTACATGATTCCCACCGATTCGCCCAACGCCTTTGCCACGGGGCGCAACCCCAATCACGCTTCGGTGGCGGTGACGCGCGGCATCCTCGATATCTGCGACGACGAAGAGATTGAGGGCGTCCTCGCCCACGAACTGGGCCACGTGCGCAACCGCGACATCCTCACCAGCGCCATTGTGGCCACGCTGGCCGGCGCCATCACCCTGATCGCCCGGCTGGTTTTCTGGGGAGAGATGTTTGGTTTTGGCGGCGGAGGCAACGACCGCGAAGGCGGAGCGCTTTCGGCGCTGGCCATGATGATTCTGGCGCCACTGGCCGCCATCCTGATTCAGCTGGCGATTTCACGCTCGCGCGAGTACGAGGCGGACGCTACGGGCGCGCAAATCACCGGCAATCCCCAGGGACTGGCGCGGGCGCTGAAGAAAATCGATGAGTGGTCCAAGCGGGTGCCCATGCAGGTTTCGCCTTCCATGGCGCACCTTTATATCTGCGCGCCGCTCACCGGCCGCGAAATGTTCTCCAACCTCTTCTCCACGCACCCGCCCATCAAAAAGCGCATCGAGCGCCTGGTGGGGCCGGGATACTACTGAAGTGTGAAGTAAGAAGGATGAAGGATGAAGGATGAAGGATGAAGGATGAAACACCCTCTTCGGGGGCTTTTTATGGGCCAGCCTTCAGCCGCCAGCGATCAGCGTTCATAACTTAAAATCCACGACACAATATCCGTAATTCGTAACTCGTAATTTGTAATTTCTTTCGTTGCTCCTCCCGGTTTTTTTCATCCTTCACACTTCATCCTTCTGCTAAACGGCCCCAAACCGCAGCACCACCAGGGTCAGGTCGTCGGCGGGGGGCGCGTTGCCCTCAAAGGTTTTAACCGCCTTCAGGATTCTTTCCGAAACCTCGGCGGCGGGCATCTTTACGCATTCCAGGGCCACCTTGCTGAGCCTGGACTCGCCGAAGAGTTCATTGCGGAAGTTTTGCGCCTCGGTCAATCCGTCGGAAAACACCAGAACGAGATCGCCGGCTTCGAGGCGCGTGGAGGCGGCTTCGTAGGCGACGGCGGGGAACAGTCCCAAAGGGAAGTTGGATGTTTCGAGCTGCTCCACGGTCCCGTTGCTGCGGACCACCACCGGATAGGCGTGCCCGGCATTGACAAAGTTGAAGTCGCCGTCGGGGCTGATGATGCCGTAGAACATGGTGGCATACATGGCGGCGCCTGAACGCTGGCGGAGAAAGTCGTTCACGCGGCCGAAAGTTTCAGGCAATCCCAGATCGGCGGAAGCCATGGCGGCAAAGGCTCCCTGCAGGTTGGCGGAGAGGATGGCGGCGGTCAGGCCTTTGCCGGAAACGTCGGCCACCACAAATCCAAAGCGGTCTCCGGGCAGCGCCACCGCGTCGTAGTAATCGCCGCCCACGCTGGAAGTCGGTACTGTAAAGGCATGGACGTCGAAATAGGGACTGCGGGGCAATTCCTTGGGCAGCAGGTCCTGCTGGATGTTCCGAGCCAGTTCCAGGTCGTGCTGCACACGCTCCTGTTGGCGCGTCAGGCGCAGCAACCGCGCGTTTTCAATCACCGTAGCGCCTTCGACGGCCAGGGTCTGCAGCACCTGGCGGTCGAGCCCCGTCAGTGACGTGGCCCGCGAGCGGCTGTCCAGGTAAAGGACGCCCAGTTGTTCCGGGGCGGCGCCGATGATCGTATCGCCGCGGGCGTCTGCCACCGGAAGCTTTTGCAGCGGCACCGCCACCACCCCGCGCACGCTTCCCTGGAGGGTCACCGTTTCGTTGGTGGCGCGTCCGGTTGAAGTCTCTTCCAGCACCATTTCTTCCCGCCCGGTTTCCGCCACGCGCTGCACCACGGCTTTGGAATAATCTTCCGGCAGAGGGTCCAGCGAGATTTCGTCCTGGGCGCGCGCCAATCGCAACTGGAGTTCGCCGTCCGGCCCGTGCAGGAACAGCAGGCCGCGGTCGGCGCCCGTGAGGCTCAGCGCGGAGTCCACCAGCGCCGTCAGCACTTTTTCCAGGTTCGGGGAACGGGAGAGCATCTGCGCCATCTGCAGCAGCAGGTTCAGGTGCTGCAGTTGCGGAGCCGCGCTCTGGGTGGCCTTGCCCAGTTCCTCCAGCAGCCCCGGCAGTTCGGCCTCCTGCATCAGGAACGTCAGCGCGTAAGTGTCCGCAATGCCCAGGCCGATCTGGTCGCCCGGCTTCAGCAGGCAAGTGCTCACCTGCGTGCCGTTCACGAAGGTTCCGTGGCGGCTTCCCACGTCTTCCAGCAGATAGCCCTGAGGAGTTTTGCTGAGGCGCGCATGGCGGCGCGAAATCCGGCTTTCAAACAGCACCAGGTCGTTGTCACTCTGCCGGCCCAGGGTGAATTCGGGCTTGGTGATTTCAACCTCACGCACGCCGCCGGAACTGTCTGTGACCATCAGACGGGGAAAAGTCTCTCGCATCGGTACGCCCCCCTCCCAGGGGAATTTGCCGCCCATTATATCAGCCTGCTTGCCGGGATGTGGCAAATCGTGGCCGGGCGCTGACTCCTTAGTTGCCCCTTCTCATGATTGGGGCGCCGCGTCGTGGGGAGCCATTGTCGGGCGGGGGGGTGGCTTCCCCGATAGACCGGGACGATCCCGCGCAGCGAGAGGCACTTCGTGGCGCTCATGGCAGCCGATCCATCGCGATCAACGAGCGGGAAGCGCGGACCGGGTTTACATTCCTTGCCTGGAGTCAGAAGACGTGCCTGGTTGCCCGGGGTGGCCTCAGAAGCAAAACTCAAAGGAGCGGAGTTGGGGCAAAAAAAAGGGCGCCCCGATCAGATCGGGGCGCCCAGGACTTAAATCAAACGGGACTAGAATCCCAGACGTATTCCAAAACGGAATTCCCGAGAGCGACCGCCTGCAAAAGTGGTGCCCCCGGAATCCGTGGAAGTAACCTGTCCGAAGTTCGCGCTGTTAGCATTTCCGTTCGCGGGGGCGAAATGTGGAGTGTTGCTCACGTTGAACGCCTCCGCCCGGAATTGCATATCGAGATTTTCAAAGAGCTTAAAGGTTCGGTAGATGCTCAGGTCCATGTTGACGACGCCGGGCCTGAGCAGGGTGTTCCGACCCACGGTGCCAAACCGCACATCCGTTACGGGGACGAACGACGAGGTATCGAAGTAGGTGCAGCCGGGATCCGGACCATAACAGCGGCTATAGTTCAGCTGGCCCACCTGGTCAGGTGTCTGCTGGTTGTCCGGCATATTCAACGAGGAACCGGAAGCGCTCAGTGTGTCCCGTCCCCCCATGAAGGCGCTGAACATACCGTTGATCTGCCATCCTCCCAGGACCGCCCCCACAGGGCCGCCGCTTGAGGCCCACTTCTTACCGCTGCCGAAGGGGATATCCCACACATAGGCAAGCTCGAAGTTGTGGGGGATGTCGTACGACGCTGAGGCGCGGTTGCGACCCCACCCCAAACCCGAGGGCCACAAGGTTTCGGTCCAGTCAGAGTAATTGGCCATGTCGATGGCATGCGAGTAGGTGTATGCGCCCTTGAGAAGCAGGCCGCCCGTGAAGCGCCGGTTGAGGCTGACTTGCAGCGAGTGGTAGGAGCTCCCCAACATGCCGTCATACACCCTGGTTGATGCCGTACGTCCGAATCTTTGGAAGAGCAGTTGCCCATCCAGGCCGGCGCCGGGTGTTTGTCCGGCGTTGATGTCGAGGAACGAGAAGTCTCTGACGGATCGGGTCCCCACGTATCCCGTCGAGAGCACCATTTCGCCCGGCAGCTTTCTTTCGATAATGAAGTTCCACGATTGGATGTAGCCGCGGTGCAACTCCGTGTTCGCCTGGATATAGCCGTCCTCTGCCGCATTCGGCAACGGAATCCCGCCCTGTTGGTTGATGTTGAAGTTGAGGATATTGGGAATGCCGACCGTGGGACCCAACGGCGCATTCGGGACACCATCTGCCACATAGGTGGGGTCCGTGGTGACGGGTTGGAAGCCGTTGACGCCCGAAAAAGATCCTACAACCGTCAGTGGGAACCAGCCACGCAGCGCCTGAGCGCCAAACGGGTGCGGGTGGTAAGTAATGCCGTAGCCGCTTCGGATCACCGTGTCCTTGTCCAACTGATAGGCAAATCCGATGCGGGGGGCGAAGAGCTTCTTGCTGAAAGTGATTCCGTTGTCGCGTGGAACGCCGCCCCGTCCGCCGACCAAGGCCAGGTTGGTGGTGGGGTCATACGATTCGAGTCCCAGGCCGGCGGAGCGCCTGCGGTTAGGATAGAGCTCCCAGCGCACTCCTATGTTGAGGGTGAGCTTTCGGGTAACATGCCAGCGGTCACGGATATAGAGGGCATACTGGTTCTCCAAACTGTCCATCTTGATCAGCTGGCTGCTCTTTCCCGAATCACTGGGTATCCCCAGCAGGAACGCTGCCAGGCTGTTCTGGTCGTTCTCAAACGTTGGCGTGCCCGCCATGAATCCCACCGTTGATTCGAGAGCTGCGGGGTTCAGGGCCGTCACCCCCGAACCGAATGAAAAGGCGCCGCGCGGCCCGTCGCCCAGCTCCGGCTGGAAGTGGTTCATCAAGAAATGCCGGAAGTCGAACCCGAACCGGATCTCGTGATTGCCCTTCATCCAGCTCGCGTTGGCGTTGAAGGTGTACGACTGGTCGTTGCGGAAGGCGGGGTTCCAGCCTTCCGGATTGCCCATGTCTGACCAGGAGGTGTAAAAGGCGGGCATGCCGGCTTCGCGGGGGTCGGGGCCGTTGGTTCCCGGAATCCCCAGCACGTCCAAGCCGAAGTTAACGCCGCTGATCTGGTCGGGTGGTTGGCAGGCCTGGCCAAATCGCTGCCAGCCGAGCGTGGCGTCAACCAGGAACGTGGGTGAGATCGTATAGGTCTGCCCGACACCGGCAATCTGGGTGCGTGTGTGGCACCCACCCAGGCCGCCATCGCCGATGTCCGCGCCGCCGGCTGCGCCCAGCGTGGGCCCGGCGCTATCGAACCTCGCAACCATGGTGCTGTACTTGAAATAGAGCTGGTGCCGCTCATTCCGGTTCCAGTTGACCTTGCCGTCGAGATTGTTGCGGTTCAATTTCTGGGTGCCGGAAACGAAGTAGTTGTTGAAATCTCCAGCGCCGGGCTGATTGGGGTCAGGAACCAGGCCTAACAGCTGCGTCATGGGCCCATTCATCCGGGCGGCGGGAATCATATTGAGCACCCCGCCCGAGGACATCACGGAACGGCCCGTGCCGTCGGCGTTTCCTGTATAGGGATCGAAGATCATGCCCTCCTGCAGCGGGACCATGCCGGCATCGGTGCTAGGAACCATGATGGGATTGCCCGAGGCGTCGAGAATCTGGGCGCCCAGGAAGCGCGACAAGTCGCCCCCCCGGAGGTCCAGCGCGGGGACCGATGCGAGGCTGGTCTTGTTCACCCGCTCAAAGGTGCCTTCATAGTCGGCAAAGTAGAACAGCTTGTCTTTCTTGATGGGTCCGCCGATGCTCCCCCCGCCGAAGTTCATGATGGTTTTAGGTTTTCGGTTTACACCGGCGCGATTCTCATCCCATGTGAACGAGCGGGTGGCGCTGTTGTTGTGGAACCAGAAGAGGCTGCCGTGGTAATTGTTGGTCCCGGACTTTGTCACTACGTTGACGGCCGCCCCGCCCGTGAATCCCTGCTCGGCATCAAAGTCGTCGGTGGAAACGTCGACTTCCTGGATGCTTTCCACCGGCGCAATGTACGCCGCGTGATGAGGCAACGTCACCAGGATATTGGCCGAGCCGTCCAGGCGTTGGTTATTGGCGCCACGCTGCTGGCCGTTGATGTTGGTTGAAAGAGCGCGCTCAGGCGTATCGGCCTCGGCGTTCTGAAACCGCGCCGGTGTGGCGCCCGGAACGAGATTGATAAGCGTCTGGTAGTTGCGGAAGCGGGAGAGCGGAACGTTGTTCACTTCCACCGCATTGATGTTTGTCTTGACCTCCGAAGTTGTCGTCTGCAGGGCGGCTGTGCTGGCCTGCACCGTAACGGCTTGAGTCACCGCCCCCACCTCCAGGCTGGGGTTGATGCGGATTTCGGAGTTGATCGAGACCCCGATACCCTCCTGGGTGTAGGGTCTGAACCCGCTCTTGCTAACCGAAAGATTGTAGGTTCCTTCCGACAGGTTCCTGATCGTGTAAAAGCCCTCGGCGTTCGTGGTTGCCTGGCGCGTGAGGCCTGTGTTGGTGTTCTTAACCGTCACGACCGCCTCAGGCACCACACCGCCTGACTGGTCAGTTACGGTTCCAACCAACGAGCCGTAAAGGACCTGCCCTTGAGCTTGCTGGGCTAAAAACGGTGCCAGCATGAAGCCGACACCCAAAGCAAAAGTCAGCAAGAATCTCTTCGCCATTTCATCTCCTCCGATCTCAGGTTGAGGCCCAGACGGTACACGACGCGCAGAAAGATAGTCTTCAGATCTGGCTGATTTTCAGCGACTGATTTTTAGAACGACCGCTATGAACGCAAGAGACGAATGATTGGAACGACCGCTTATGAAAACGACCGTTATGAACGCAAGGGACGGATGATTGGAACGACCACTTATGAAAACAACCGTTACAAACTCAAGGGACAGATAATTGGAACAACCGCTATTAAAACGACCGCTATACACTCATGGGACGGATAATTGGAACAACCGCAATAAAAAAGACCGTTATGAACTCGACTACCTCTTCCCATTTATTCCGACTCTTTACGAGAATTATCGGCCTAAAAAATTTATTGTCAAGCGGATTTTTCGATTCGATCGGTCGACCAAGAGAAAACGCCGCCACCGCTGCCAGACCGAATTTCTCCAGTTCAATAGCTTGGTGAGCCCTCGCAAACTATTGGGGCCGGCTTGAACTCCGGAAAAACTTTATTATTGATGACGGGGCATTAGAATTCGAAGCGCAGCGTTTTATCCTGTGGGGAGGCTATTTCCTTCCCGTTGACTTTCCGGGGGAAACACGAACTTCGCGCCGGTTCCATCCGGAGAGGGCGGGGAATACCGGATCAGATGAACCCGCTCCGAGTGCCGGGTTGAATCCCGTTCAATGGCGGCTCAGGCTGCGAAGAAGCCTAAGGTTTCTGATCGAGGGCTCTGAGCGCTCTCTCGATGCGATCGCGCAGTTGGGTCTGGCCGCGGGCGGCTGCGGCGTCCCGGGCTCTGCGCCCATAGGCCAGCGCGTCCTGCTGATCCCCGGCGCGCGCGTAGGTTGCTGCCAGCGCGTAAAGGTAGGTGGGTGTGTAATCATCCTCGGGAGTCAGGGTCTTCTTGAAGTGCTCGATGGCCTCGGCGTACTGCTTTCGATTGGCCAGGATGCGGCCAATATGAAAGTGCGCGAGACGATAATCGGGCCGCCGCTCGACCGCCTTTTCAAAATATTGCAGAGCTTCATCCAGCTTGCCCTGCCGCTCCAGCACCACCCCCAGGTTGTTGTCGGCCTCAGCATAAACGGGATTAGCCTCCAGGGCACGCCGGAAGGCCTGCTCCGCTTCCGCCATCTTTCCCTGCCCCATCAGGAGCACGCCATAATTGTAGTGAGCGGTCGCAAGATTGGGATTCAGGCGAATCGCTTCCCGGTAGTGTTCCTCGGCCTTTTCCGGCTGGTTCGTTTTTCCGTAGAGAATGATGAGATTGGCATGGGCCAGAGCCAGTCCGGGATCCAGTTTGAGGGCTTCCAGGTGCGCTGCGATCGCATCCTCGATTCGTCCCGCCTCTTCAAGTTGAATCCCCCGCTGCAGGATCGATGCCGGCCCCCGATCGAGGGCGCGCAGGGCATCGCGCAGCGGGTCCTCGATGGGGGGCACCAGCGTCTGGTTGGCGTCGTGGAGTTTGAGTTGCTCTTTGGACTTCTCGAGGTCGTGGAGCCGGCGATAGGCCGTCGCCAGGGCGTAATGCGCAGCGCCGTAAGCCGGGAAAAGTTCACAGGCTTTCTGGTAGGATTCAACGGCCCCCGGCAAGTCCCCCTTCGCGGTGCGAATCCGGCCCAGACCGTAATAGGCCTCGGCTACTTGAGGATGGTCCTTGATTATCGCTTCGTACATCCTTCCGGCCTCTTCCTGTTTCCCGGAAGTCAGCAGGCTTTCAGCCAGCTTCAGCCGCGCCGGAAGATAACCGGGGTCCAGGCGAAGCGCCTCACGGAAGGCGGCGGTTGCCCCCTCGCGGTCCCCTTGCCCGGTGCGCAGCGAGCCCAGGTAGTACAGCCATCGAAACGACTGGGGATCGAGCTGATGAGCCCGCTCATAACAGGCGGCCGCGAATTCACGCCGCTTGTAAATATCCAGCAGCATGCCCAGCTCACCGTTGGCTTCGGCGTCCCTGGGGTGAGCGCGAGCCGCGTCGTAGGCTTTTCCAACCTGTTCACGAACCACGGGTGGGAATTCGCTCAAGTCAATCTGCGGCAGGTTCGGCAAGGGCGCAGTCTGAGCGCCCAGCAGGAGCGCCCCCATCGCCAAAGCTGCAACCAGGTTCAGCCAACATCGCCGCATGGTTCCATTGTAAGGTCAGTCGAGACCCTGAAATCAAGCGGGATTGCCGCAACCGGTGTGAGCAGCCTCGACACGGGTGAGGGGTCGAAAGATTGAATCCATTGCGATTGAGCGAATGAAGCCGGTCCTGGGTTCTTTCATCCTTCATCCTTCAGAATTCATAATTCTCTTTGCCCCGCTCAGCTTCGCTGATCGCCTCGAACCGTCGGGGCGCCACCCGGCATCCCTGCGCCGGCGGCGCATCGCCAGGAACTACTTCCGGCTCACCCCGAGGCGACGCTGGCGTTTTTCTGGCCAGGCATGGCGCTAATGTTGCTGGCTCCCCGGGCCGCCCGCCTTGATCACAGATTTCGCACTGAACATCCTGTAGTCCGAGTAGGTGTGGCGATTGGAGAACACGTAGCCCCCAAAATCCACGTTGACGTCCACTTCTTTGGGGAGCCAAAGCGCCGTGGGGCTATTTTGGATCTGGAATCCTGCAAAGTGCACAACCGCCGTCATCTTTGTCAGCGGCGGGAGGGGAGCAAGCAGGTCCGTCCGCATCTGAAGAATCTGGTCATCGCCGGGGCGAATCCAGGCCACCCCCTGCACCAGCAGCGGTACGGATTGCCGGCCAACGATGAAGTGGCCCATCACAGCCGCCCGGTCCGCGTGCTCGGCGAAAGCCACAACCTCCGTGTCGACGCCGCCGATCTTCTGCCGGCCCAGGTAACGAAACTCCGACCAGGGCTGTTGCAGCGACCCGAAGAAAAGGGGCATGGCGGCAAAACCTGCCGTCTTGATAAAGTCCCTGGAAAGTTCCCGATGACGTTTTTTCTGCCCGCGCGGCTCGGTGCGGTACTCGACAAGGTTGAAAGCGCCGCCCTCCGGATGCCGCAGGATCAGGTAGTCGAACTTCTGCCTGATGTGCTTTGTGGACCGCTCCTGCGCATAGGGCTCAAACCTCCCCCAATAAGGTGGCGTTTCGGCTTCGTCGATGTTTTCCACGGCAGCGGTATCAACGAAGTTGACGACGAATTTCTGCAGATTTGCGCTGACGCCGCGCAAAATCTCGGGAAGCCGGGACTGGTCAGCGGCGGGCTCGATGCCTTTCAGTTCCGGAATGCTATGCCGCACTTTCTTCAGAGGCCATTGAGTGATAGGTTCGGCGCGCCGGTAAGCCTGGAAGTACGGCACATCCCCAACCACCCCGTGCCCTGGAGCGATATCCAGCTTTGCCATTGGCGGGTAAGCCGGCGTGGGAGCGGCTGCTGCTGTGTTGGGGGCTGCCGGCTTGCCACCTTGCGCGCCACTCGCCGCGGCTTGCTCCGGCGGGCCAAGCTGCTTTGCCGCCGGCGCGGCAGCCTGCGAAGGAACCTCGACCGCCTGGCTCAGTGCCGCCAATTGCCCGCCTTGCGAGTCGCGCACCACCACGCGCAGGGTATAGGCTCCGATTTTCGCTGAAACATTCGTCTTCAGGCTGAGCCCGCTCTTCTCCATCTCCGCCCGCGTGGCATCGTTGAGGGCCAGAGCGTAGGTGAACTGGCGCCCGGTAACGTACTTTCCATCAGGGTCGAACAAACCTACGGCAAACGCCACGTTGTCAACGCTGCGATCACCCTGTTTCTGGAACGGCAGGGTGCCGATGCCGAGTTGCGCCTGTACCTCGATCTCCTCATTCTGCGCGCCGGCTTTGCGAGCTTCTGCCTGCACGGCGAGCGGCAGGCCCTGAATCGGGTAAGGACTCGACATCGCCTCGCGGATATCATCACTGGCGAGTTCTTCGGGGGTGGCCTGCCCCTGGGGAGCGAAATAACCTTTGCGGGCCTGAACCGTGAGGCTGCGGCCGTGCGCCAGCGTCACCTTCAGCGCGTGAAACGCTCCATCCGTCTTGAGCTCGGAAGGCGAAAAAGTGAGCACGTAGCTCACTTCCGGCGGCAGCAGTATCTTGCGCATGCCGCCCAGCAGATTATTATCACCGTGGAAAAACTGTCCGCCCGTGCCATCGGCGATTTCCGCCAGCGTTCCTGTGGCATCAACTTCCCGCGATGAGCTATACATGTCCGCTTGAACACCCAGGTCTCCCGAGGGGGCGTAGGACCGCTTTGCATTCAAATCGGCCATGTTCAGGGCCACCCCTTTCCCGTCGAGCGCGCTGACGGTGACCCGCGCGTGCAAGGCGCGGTCCACCAGGCTTTCCACGCGGTTGCCCCTTCCCAGGTTGATAAATCCGTCGGAGACCAGCATCACCTGGCGCTCCCCGGGCAGCATGGCCATGCGGTCGATCACGCCCTCCAGATTTTTGAGCACGGCGAGTGCCTGATACCGGTAAGCGTCGTAAGCTTCCTGGGCCTGTTCGCGAATAAGGTTTGTATTGCTGGCCATGCGGCGGCTCCAGTGGCAAACGTTTACGGCTTCATCCATGATGACACGAAGGGCATATTTATCACTGTAGTCCACTACTTGGCGGGCAAGATAATCGTTGATCTCCGGGCATCTTTTCGTAGGGTTGACGTGCGCATTGACGCGCAGTTTCATCAGCGCTTCGTGGAGCTTCTGCCGGTCGTCCGTGAAGTCCAGGGTTTGGGCGCCCGAGGAGGTGAAAATCGCCACCCGCTCGTTCGAAGGCAGGCCGGCAATAAATTTCTCCGCGGCCGTGCGCGAACGGTCGAGGCTGCGCATGGTGGAATACAAGTCGTCAAAGTAAAAGGCCAGGTAACTGAGCGGGGCCTCGCCAGGCGTAACGGATTTCCCTCCTGCCTTTGCCGCTGGCGCAGCCGCCGAGGGTTGTCCCGGCACGCCCGTTACTTCGGGAGTTTCCACTGAGAAGCCGCTGATCACCTGCGGCTCGCCGTTATCGCGGATGCTGAAGTCCTCCTTCCGCAGTCCGCCCACCGCGTGGCCTTTGTTGTCGCGAACCACCACGCGAACAACCACCACGTTGCTTTGTAAGCGCAGTTTGAACTCGGATCCACCGGCCTGGGCGGCAGAGGCTGCGACGGGAGGTTTGGGCTCCTGGGCTTGAAGGCGTGGCGAAGAGAGCGTCGCCATGGAGAGGAATGCGGCGCTGCTAAAAATCAGCAGATTAAAACGCCTGGGCTTGAATGAACCGTTTTGCATGGGATTTCTCCCAGCTTGCTGCCAGCCGCCCGCAACTTCTCTGCGTCTGTATTACTAGACGTTGCGGTTTCGTTGAGGGTTTCATTCCTGTGAGTTCGCGGCTGGCGCAGATGCTGGCCTTGCAGTATCTGCGCTCTCGCGAAGCGAGAGGCTGGAGGTAATGAATTGAAGTTCGCCCGGAATGTAGGGAAGCATGCGGCGCCATGGCTCCGCAGTATACGCCTTGCGGCCCGTCCAGACCAGTCCCTTCGGGACTACGCAGACACTACAAACCAAGCGTCTGATGTCATGAAGGGGGCGCCAGCCACGAATTCGCGCTTGAAGAGCTTAGACTTGAAAATCTGCGTGCGGCGAAAGGTGCTGGTGGTCAAAAAGTGAAGATCGTTTCGCTTTTGTGGCACGGCCATCTTGGCCGTGTTTTTCGCCGCAGCAACGGGGCGGCTGTGACACCGCGCCATTTTGACCCCTCGCAGCTTTGCTGACCGCAGACTTTAGAAATCAAAATCTGCACCACCCGCCGGATACACTTAAGATGCAGCCTTATATTTTGCTGAGCTTAGTGGAACTCCGGTACCCATCCGTTTATTCCTTCATTCAGCATTCATCGTCGTCTTTGATTTCGAGGTCCACGTTGACCTTGCGGACGCGAATCCTACAGACTCGCTCCCGACGGAGGTCCAGGCACTCGAGCAGGTCGCCGCCGATTTGGGCACACTTCCCGGGCTCTTTGCCATCGCCGGGTTTCGGCGGCTGCTGCTTCGGATCGATTTCGTACGACATGCCACCCACTAAGACGCCGCCTGCGTATCCAAAGATCTGGATGACCTTGTCGGGGCTGGCGTCCACCTCGGACGCCGAGAAGTCCTGGCCTGGAATGAGTCGAACCTCAACATTCCGGCTTTCTCCCGAGGCGAGTGGGAACGTACCTCCACCCCGGTTGGTGAACTGGACCTTCCATCCGCGTTTTTCAAGAAAGGAGGGCAGAATGACTCGCACTTGCGCGGCCGCTGTCTTCAAATGCGGATTCTTGAGTTCGAATCCATAGCGGTTAAAGTCGGCAGTGAGTCCCGAAGTGCCGCTTCCGGCAACAGGAAAGACGTTGCGCTGGCCGATGTTGTTGTCGTTGGGAACCAAACGCCATTCCGGAATGGAGTCTCCGGCGGCAATGTTATCCACATTGCTGGCATCACCGGTGGCGGAAACGATCATGAACATACACTCGTGCCCGACATGCGTCGGCGTCCACTCAAACGGGCCGACGGTGATTTCCGCAGCATTGTTGGCCGGAACGTCCGCCGCCGAGAGTTGTGGAGTGCTCATCGGCGTCCAGTCGATTGGATAGGAAAGCCCCGCCGCCGGGTTTGCGCGATACGCCTTAACCACCAAGCCGGTGGCGTTCTGGCTCCCCCGGTTCTTGATCTTCACGTAGGCATAGTTGGTCTGGTTGGTCACCGGGGTCTCGTGGGTCGTGCCGCCATCAGCGTGCAACCGGTTCCATATGCTCTGGCAATTCCAGAAAACCGGTTGGTACGGGTATTCGCCGGCGCGTCCATCGTCAATGTAGACATCCACGGGCGGAGGCGCTCCGATGTCGTTGTTCGGCGTCGGCGTTCCCGCAGGCTGGAACAGTCCCTGCTTTTCAAAGGCCCAGCGCATCACTTTGCTGTAGGCGCCGCCGGTGATGTTCTCAGTCAGCCAGTCGCCCAGGTCGGCCGTCATCAGCGCAGCGACCCATCCTCCGGCGTCGGCGGGATTTGTGGCCGGGGTCAGGCTGGCGATGGCGCGCATGATAAGGTAGACGGTCATACGGGCTGCGAACTGCTGGGTTGGCAGATCGGATGAGTCACCGCCAATGGATTGATACAGCCGGAAGTGCGCCGAGGAAAGGATCTGCTCGTTGTTGTAACCACCGTAATCGAGCGTTCCGTTGAACGGGTTCAAACCGATTGAGCCGGCGTAGCCCCAGCCCCCTGCTGGAGTGCGGTCGTGCCGCCGATTGACGCTGTTGTACATCCACGGAAAGCTCTGGAAACGGTCCGCCGCCTGGTTGCCGGGATCATTCAAGATGGCCGCTACGCTGTCGCCGGCGCTGTGCGAGAAGCCCAGATTGGCGGAGTGCACGTGATTGTAGAGGACGCCGTGACCACCGATCTCATGCAGCACCACGCGGTAGTCGCAGGCGATTCCCAGCGGGTTGGCGGTGTCGTTCGTATCGGCCAGGGCAAACGTAGTTCGAGCAATACCCGCCCCGCCCCCATTGCCAACACAATGTGCGTTGATCTCGATTCCATCCGTCGTATTCATGCGCCCACGGTGGTCGACCGGCGAGGGGAATGTCGTGTCGGAGAAATACCCTGCCTGAGTAAAGCCCATCCCGTCCAGAAGGCGGAAGAGCTTGTCAGTATGATAGTACGCGTTGACCGCGGCAAAGTTGTCGGTGCGCGCATCAAAATTGAAATCATTCCCAGTGGGTTTAGTGGGCGCAGCGATGGTCGGAGTCTCGACGTCGGAAAGCTGCACGTTATTGCCGGTGAGCGATTGCGTTCCTCCCGAGGGAGGGGACAGCCCGGGCAACACCTCTGAAACCCGGACCGGGTTCAAGGATGTGTTGTTGGCAGTGGGTAAGGGGCCGCCATTGGTCGTCACCGGATCAATGTCAAACACCATTCCGTTGACATGGTCGACAAACGCGCGGAGGTAGAGCACGGAGAGGGTTTCGACTTCAATCAGCGCCACCCAGTGCAGCATGCCGTACGGTTGCGTGGAGAGCTCAAAGTCGAGACGCGCGCAGACATAGTGCCGGCCTTCCTTTATGGATTTGTCCACGGCAGCAAGCGGCAGCGTCGGAAGCTCGGCAGGCATGAGGGATTGGGCCTCCGCCTTGGCCGCTGCAATGCGCGGCGGCTTTTGAGGCTTAGCCGGAACCCGTTTGCCTGCCTCATACCGATAGATGACCAGGCCGCGGCCTTCAATCCTGAGCGACGCAGCGGCGCTCTTGCCTTGTCGCCCCAGGCCGATCAGTGTGGCGAGCTGCGTTTCCTTCATTCCTTCTGCTTGTTTGGCCTTGCGCTTGTTAGGAGGTTCTAGTTCCAGGTCGGGATGCAGTGTGGACTGCGAACTCAGAACCCGAAAGGGGTTGACTTTCATTTGCACGGCAACGCCAGCCTGCCAGACTGGAATGCCAAAATCGGTCTGGTAATACCCGACAGTCGAACTGTCAAACTGGTGCTTTTCCTCGAGGAACCGGCATTCTACACCCGCATCTTCGATGCTGTCAGACGGCGAAAGGCTGAGATTCTTGAGTTGTTCCGGCGCCAGATCGAACAGGTCGCCAAAGTCCTGGAGATAGCGGATGGCGGCGAGTTGCGGTGTTCCTGCGGTAATGCGAACCGGGGCATGCGTGTGCAAAAGTTGGCGGACTACGCCGTTTCGATCCCGGTCAAGGTACACATTTCGTGAGAGCCTGAATTCCTGGTTCATATCTCTTTTTCCTCCGAGAAGTTTAAGTACGCCCAGGGTTCTTTGATTGCTTCGTCAGCTTTTTCCCGCGCACCTTGCATTCGCCACTCCCGTTGGCGTTGTAATACAGCTCGTCGTGCAATAGTGAAAGCACTTGCCTGAGATCCTGGTGCCGTTTTCCTGGCCCACGACACTGCTCACCTAAGGCTCGAGCGCGACACCAAATTATGGCGCTCTTTGATGTGTTCTACGCGGGATTCCAATCCTCCGGCGGCTGGCGGCGCTGGACGCAGCCACCCTCTATTAGAAAGCCTCGACGGGAAGAATGTTCTTCCATCCGACTCGTCATTTCCCGCTGCACCCATGGTATCCTTCGCCTGGCATCGCCCATGGTTCCGGTTTCGTATGGATCTTTTGCCCTCTTTGAGATTGTTAATGAGTATATACCTTCAAGGTAAACTGTCAAGAGAAAAAGATAGCCCACGGAACAAGGCGTAGCGCTTGTTGCAATGGGTATAGAGGGCCCTACGCCCTCAGTGCAGGAGACCTTAAAGATGCGTCTCAATTCAAGTGCTGCATGATTCCTTTCATGACTTTCACGCGGCTGGCACAGACGCTCGCATTGCAGACTCCGCGACCCCGCGGAGCGGGACGTTTCGGTTTGTGCTCATGGGAATTTGTACCTATGCGCCAAGCCGCATGCCTTTCGCCCTTGCCGGGGCTGGGGAGAATCTTAACGCCAAACGAATCCCACGGCTGGAGTTTACCCCGGCGAAGTCGGTGGCCGTGGGCTAAATTCTTTCGGCCCTCCGGGCCTGGGGAAGACAGTAGGCAGAATGCGGGGGGCAGCAGGCAGAAGGACGAAGTGTGAAGGATGAAGGATGAAAAAGAGCAGCGGCGGGTGACGAGCCGGGTTGGGGCCATTCAAAATTCCGGATTGGAGAGGGAGAAGCCGATCGTCGTAGTCCCGGCGGCTGAGGCCACGCGATGGTGCGCCGCGGTTGCAGCACGGACGATACCGTGCCCTTTCCCGGAAAAGCCGCCGGCGCAAACGCCACGCCAGCCCAGCCTCTGAAGGGGCGAAAGACTTTGGTCTAGGGCAAAAGCCTCAGAAGCGGCTCTGAGACCACCCGAATTGGCCATTCGCAACCCGCAATCTGCCTGGCCGGCCGGGCGCGCCACGCTTCATGTTAGGCTCCTTAGATAGGCTAGAAACAAGCCCATAAACCCCCGGAATGGGACGTTTGGGACGTTTTAGACTAAAAATTCCAAAAATGGAAGTTATTGATAATAATATATTTACTTGTTAATTTGGCGGCTGAATTTTGGATTGCCACAAAAAGTTGTCTCATTCTGGCACAGTGTGTAAAAATTACAAATTACCGCCTTCGGTTCATTTGCTCCCCTTGCCCTGCCGTCCCACGGAGCTCAAATTCTGGCCAGCGCCTGGTCGAGGTCGGCGATCAGGTCTTCCACATCCTCGATGCCCACCGAGATTCGCACCAGGCCGTCGGTGATGCCCAGGCGGTGCCGCTCTTCCGGCGGCACGCTGGCGTGCGTCATGCTGGCAGGGTGCGAGATCAGGGTCTCGACCCCGCCCAGGCTCTCCGCCAGCGAGCAGAGCCGCACCGAGTTCAGTACGGTCCTGGCGTTCTCGATCGAGCCCGTCTCGAACGAGAGCATGCCGCCCGGGCCGCGCATCTGCTTCCTGCCCAGCTCATACTGCGGGTGCGACGGCAGGCCGGGAAAGTGCACCAGCTTCACCTTGGGATGGCTGGCGAGGTATTGTGCGACGGCCATGCCGTTCTCGCTGTGCTGGCGCATGCGAACGGCCAGCGTCTTAACGCCGCGCAGCACCAGCCAGCTGTCCATCGGGCCGGGCACCGCGCCCGCGGCGTTCTGCAGGAATTTGAGGCGGTCGGCCAGATCTGGATCGTTCATCACCACTGCGCCGCCCACGCCGTCGCTGTGCCCGTTCAGGTACTTGGTGGTGCTGTGGATGACGATGTCGGCGCCCAGTTCGAGCGGCCGCTGCAGATAAGGGCTCATGAAGGTGTTGTCCACCACGACCAGTAATTTGTGCTGATGGGCCAGTTCCGAGGCCGCCGCGAGATCCGTGATTTCCATGATGGGGTTGGTGGGCGTTTCCAGAAACAGCAGGCGGGTGTTTTCGCGGATGGCGTCTTTGACGCTCGCCAGGTTCGTGGTTGGCACGTAAGTAAAATCGAACCCGAAGCCTTTCAGCACGCGCTCAAACAGGCGGAACGTTCCGCCATATAGATTGCGGCTGGTCACGACGTGGTCGCCGCTTTTCAAAAGGGTCATCACGGCATTGATGGCTGCCATGCCGGAAGCAAAGGCAAAACCGAACTGCCCTCCTTCCAGGCGCGCCAGGTTGCGTTCGAGCGCGGCGCGCGTGGGGTTTAACGTGCGGGAATACTCATAGCCCTTGTGCTTGCCGAGTTCGTCCTGCACATACGTGGAGGTCTGGTAGATCGGAACGATGATGGCTCCGGTGGCCGGGTCGTGTTCCTGGCCGACGTGAATTGCGTCCGTTGAAAATCCCATAGTGCCTTTCCGGGCGGTTGGCCCATTGCGCTGGTGGAAAAATGGTCCCAGCACTGAAGCTATCGGAGTCTCAAAGCGGTGTCAATCCAAGCCGCCCCGCAGGTGGAAGGAAAATGGCAAGGATGTGGCATTCATGATAAAACTTGAAGAAGGATTGCAGCATCGAAAGAACAGTCAGGAAGGAGTGGGGCCGGGATGCGACAAACACTTTGGAAGCAAAGCAGTCTGGTTCGGGCCGGGATGATTCTGGCCGCGGTGATGGCGATCTGCATGCCGATCAGTCTTGCGGCGGCGCGGATGACCACGGTGCGCGTGCAGGTGAACGACGCCAAGTCGGGCGAGCCCATTTTTCAGGCGCATCTGACATTGCGGTATCAAGTGCAGGGCGGTTTCATGCGCCGCTCCAAGATCGTTTCTTATACTGCAAAGACCGACAAGAACGGCAAGAGTCAGTTTCCCGTGGTGCCGATGGGAACCATCACGCTGATGGTGACTGCGCCTGATCACAACACTTTCGGGAAAGAGTTCGAAATCACCAAAGATGAACAGCTGATCAAAGTGAAACTTCAGAAGCCCCACGAGGTCCTGTAGCTTCCCGAGTTCGCACCTTTTTAGAAGGGCGTCTGGAACGGTCTCGCTAGAATATTTTCAGGCTGATGAACGGACCTTCAGCTTTCTTCCTTTGTACCAGAGTTGCGCCTAAGGAATGAACCTGAGAGAGAGTTGGTTTTCTGATGGAATCAGCGTTTTTGCAGACTTGATCGGAAAGATTTCTAGTTCGTTCAGGAAAGCACCTGTCGAGAAATGCTCAAGGTTAGTGCAAAGAGCAGAAAGTTACTTGTTTGCTGAGCGTTACCCTGTTGAAAAGGGCGTTTTTCCACAAGCTTTTCAACAAACCTGTTGAAGATATCTTATCCCCTTCATAAGACGCATTTATAGCCGGTTCGTGTTTGGCCGATAGAGGGCGCAACGGGCGGCCTTAATCGCATTGCCGCTCATGCTGCGAATGGATGAACTGCACTTGAATGGAATGACGTTTCCGCACTCCACTGAAGACTACTCGATCACTGTTCTTGGGGCGCCTTTGGCGTCTCGGATTCATCGGAGGCCGGCTTGGCTTCTTTGAAGTAATCCGGGTCCATCCAGATATTTGCCTTGGCCTTCATGGCCTCCAGTGTTGCGTGGAGCTTTTGCTGCTTCAAGTCGTTCTCAATTTGAGGTGTCACGGTTTTCAAGTCCGGCTGATGGCGCGACAGAAGTTGGAACAGGACCACCGCCTGCGCCGTCTCTACGGGCGCGGAGAACTGATTGGGCTGCAGATCAAAGGCCGCTTTATCCAGGGCGGGAGTCATCTCGCCTTTGCGGACGGTGACCGGCTTGGGGTTCACCATGACGCTGTTGGGAACGTCAAATTTCTTTGCAACCGCGTCCATGTCGGTCCCGGCCTCGACCGCTTTCTGGATTTCCGCCAGGCTTGTTTTGGCTTCCGTGGCGGAAAGGCCGGGGTCGTCGGCTTTTGCGTCTGCTGCTTTCTTCCTGACCACGAATTCGCGAATTTGCGCCTCTTCGGGAAAATCACTCTTGTGGGCAGTGAAGTAGGTGCTGACTTCATCCGGACTGACCTGGATGCCCTCTGCGAGTTTCTGATACTCTTCCTGGGCCAGGATCTGGAGTTTTTCCAGCGCGATTTTTTGCTGGACAGCAGGCTCCGCATCCAGGTGCTCGTCGTGCGCCTTCTGTGAAAGGAGGAGCATCATGGCATACTCATCGCCGATGGGTTTTCGTCCCCGCGTCGACACGGCCTGGCGAATTTGAGGACTGAGACTGCCGATCAGATAATCGACGTCTGCCTGGGTCACCTGAGTGTCCCCCACTTTGATCACCACCTTTTGTGGTGAGGATTTCGCCGCGGCCGCAGGACTTTGCGATGCGGGTTTGGCGGCTGACTTAGCGGCGGGTGATTTTGCGGCGGGTGAAATCTGCGCCAAGCAGACCAGCGCCGGAATGGCGACTGCCAAAAGACTGCTCGAAATCAAAAACGCCGTTTTCCGGCGAACAATTTCCATGCCAAGGACTCCTTATTCAAACCGACTTATAAGCAAAATTATCCCATTTTACCACAGCCGGGGAGCGTCCTGCCTGCATTTCAGCAACGCGACTGGGCGCCAGGTTCCACACAGCGGTTCTATGGGTTTGTGAGAAAGCCGCGGTTGTTGCGGCATTTTCGCCCGGGCCGGACCGCCGCAAGGAGTAGCCGGAGGAAAAGCCGGCGCCAGGCGCCGACCCGACTCCAATGCTGGAAGCTCCCTCCCGTCTTCAAAGGGAGCTTCCGAACAAGGGTTGCAGCGAGCGAAGAATCGCAGTTCCTCGCGCGGCAGCTATTTGGCGTTTTGCTGAGCGGGCAGCAGGCCCAGCGACTCTGCTGAAGGGAGCGGCTGCCCGTCGTAGAACCCGTACCGAATGCCGGAAAATTTTGCGATCAGTTTCTGCCACAGGTCACTGTTGCGCTTGTAGAGTTGCAGCATATTCGGCATCCAGGCCGGCAGGTTCTCGCTCAACCAGAGCTGCCGGTACAACTCTGTTAAGCGCGTCGTATAGTCGCGCAGGTCTTCCAACCGGCCGTTGGTCGATTGGATATCCTCAAGGTCGGCCGAGGCCATCGGGTGGCCCTTTCCGCCTGCCTGGGACACCGCGTCCGCGTACCGGTCAGAAATTTCCTGGGCAAACTGGTAGCGCATTCCGAGGGCGTCGATCCGCAGAGCTGCAAACTTCATGCTCTCCAGGGTGTAGCCGTTGCGTTTGGCGCGGCTGGCGCTGTCTGCAAAGACGTTATAGGCGTCTTCCGCCGTCTGGCGCATCAGAGAGGCTACGGGAAGCATTTTCTGGACATCGCTGCGTCCTGTGGGTGAGAAGGGGTCGTGCCAGAAGAGATAGTCCCTCGCTCCACCGTATTGCAGGTCAAAAGTGTCAATGGGTTTCCCCGCCCGCATGATTTCATTCACGTGGCCCAGGCTCATCAGGGCGTCGGCAAAGCGGTGATCGGTGTTGCGATAGAAGGCCCAGTCGTATTTCCGGTCGAACTCTTTCACATTGGTCAGCCCGGGTTCCCACGCACAGGCGGCGCCGTAAACAATCGACCACCAGCCCGGCGCGTACAGCGTCTCGCCGTCGTCGTTCCAGACGGTAATGATGGTCCCAATAGCGCCCACCTTCTTGCCGTCGGTAATGAAGTGTTCGATGTTGTATGCTGCTTCCTCATAATCGGGCACCATGACACTGGTGTTGCCCACCCAGGGGCAGACAAAAATCTTCATCTCCCGTCCTTCAAACGGCTTCAGCCACTTCATGTAGCTCTCATGCGCGCCGTATTCCCAGCTGGCCACGATCAGGTTCTTTGGCAGGCTGGAAATCATTTCGGGATGTTCGGTGGCGATGTCGCCCCAGAACATGACCTGCTTGTTGTAGCTCTCGAGCAGCTTGGCCACCCGAACCAGGTTGTCCACGTAGACCTTGCCATAACCTTCCTTTTCTACCAGGCCTTTGCTGCGGCCCTTGCCCAGCTCAACGGTTTCGTCGCAGCCGATGTTGTAGATCGAGGAAGGAAACACCGGCAGCATCTGTTCGTACATGCTGTTCAGGAAATCGAGCATGTGAGGGTCCTCGACGGCCAGGCTATGTCCGTGCGGACGTTCGGCCACTCCGCTGTATTGCTCAAACCGCAGCACTTTGTGCATGTGCCCGCAGGCTTCAGTAGCCGGGACGATCTCCACGTGATAGCGGGCGGCATAAGCCACCAGCTTGTTCCAGTCGGAGCGCGAGAGCGTATCGCTCAGAATGCCCCACAGCGGCTGGTCCTGGAGCCGGAAAGAGTCTTCCATGTACATGTAGAGCTGGTTCATCTTGAATTG
The DNA here is from genome assembly GCA_049583595.1 of Terriglobia bacterium. Taxonomy (GTDB): domain Bacteria; phylum Acidobacteriota; class Terriglobia; order UBA7540; family UBA7540; genus SCRD01. Next base: position 305 of record JBAUWE010000565.1, on the reverse strand, counting down.
GGCAATGGTGCGAACGATCTTCTTGAGATAGCTGAGCTTGGGAACCGGGCCGCGGCTCATGTCCACCTGCGTGCCGCGGTATTCGAGCGCCGGCCAGTCGCGCGCCTGGACGCCGAGGATTCTGGCCTCCTGGCCCGCGGGAACCACCAGCTGGCGCAACGTCTGGGCGCCGTAAAACAGCCCCGCTCCGTCCTTGCCCGCCAGCACGATTGTGCCGGGTTGGACATCCAAAACGTACCCCTGGTCGCCGACGCCTTCCGTGCTGAGATGCCGCGCTGAAAGAAGGTTGCGCATGGCCGGCTGGC
>JBAUWE010000564.1:0-3496 GCA_049583595.1 Terriglobia bacterium | reverse complement strand
GGGACAATCTGACGGCCGCCCCACTTCCCGTGGTGAAGCAGCAGGTATTCAAACCGGAGCATGTCGGTGGCGCGCAGGGCGATTCCCCCTCCGCCGGGCGTGTGCATCATCCCCGGAGCGTTCCGATAGCCAAATCCCCATCGCCCCCAGCCCAGCGGCTTCGCCAGGTGGATCTCCAAATATTGTTGAAGCTCCTTCCCGGTCAGGTGACGAATGATGGCAGACACGATCTGCGGACTCGTCGTCGCGTATGAATAGCCGCCGCCCGGCTCGCACCACAGCCGCTCCGCAAATGCGTTGGCGTCAATCATCGCCTGCCAGCCGTCCAGGCCGGCCGGCTTGATGGGGACAGGCTTCCCGTCGATGTAGCCCGGGCTGTTCCCGGCCAGTCCCGCCGTCATGGCCAGCAACTGGCCCAGCTTGATCTCCTTCTTCCTCTCGTCGTTCACCGGAAAGGCAGCGGGCGGCAGGTAGCGCGGCGTATAAACCTTCTGATCCAGGCCGTCCGGAAACAGGCCGGGCCTTTCATGCATCAGGATGCCCATGGCAACGCTGGTGAACGACTTGCCGCAGGAGCCGGTGTTGGGCGTGGCTTCGCGGCTGCCGCGGCCAAAGTATCGTTCGTAAACCAGCCAGCCATGGCGAACGACAAGAAGGCCGCCGTTCTTCGTGGACCCCTGGATGTACTCAAAAGCTTCGTCGAGTTTCTTAACGTCCAAGCCGGTCTTTCGCCGGATTTCATCCGGCTTGGTCAGAGTGCGCCAACCCCCTGCGCTGTCGGGCGGCGGAAAGTATTGCGCAAACGAAGGCACTGCGCAAACCGCCACCAGCACGAGGAGCTTCAGGACATCACGCCGAATCTGAAAGTGTTTTATGATGTTGCCTCCCAGGCAGGCCGCGCAACTTCCCCAAGGGCGGCGCCCCAATGCCGTGCCCAGGCGCTCGATGAATTCACCTTGACCTCAGTTCTTCCAGATGATAACAAGGACACGTTACGCAGCCCTTCAGCGAGCATAAGTGGGGCCCCTATGACTTTCAACCACTATTCCATTTCCCCTCCTGCAAAGCGCGGAACGAGAAGACCCTTTTGCTTCCCTGTTTGCTTGATTGTCATGCTGGCCGGACTCATTCTATCAGCGCCCGCTCGATCAGATTCTCGCCAGACATTCGACGCCAACCGCATGGAAAGTCTGGAAAAACAGATGTGGGTGCTTGTCAACCGCGACCGTCAGAACCCGGCAAACGCGGCTGAAACGCATGGCCGGGCGCGGCCCCTCAGGTGGAACGACAAACTGGCAGCCGTCGCCTTGGCCCATTCCCGCGACATGCTCCGGCGCCGGTACTTTGCCCATGTTGACCGTGAAGGCAGGACCCCTGCGGACAGAATCAACGCCGCCGGAATTCACTGGCGCGCTCTGGCGGAGAATATTGCTATCAACAGAACTGTTACTGACGCAGAAGACGATCTGATGGATGAGCCCCGGTTCCAGCAGAACCATCGCGGCAACATCCTGAACCCCGCCTACACCGACGTGGGAATCGGCATTGTTCAGGGCCCGAACGGCGACCTTTACATCACTCAGGATTTCATTGCCATTCCGCCTGATCGCGGTGGCGCTGGCAGGGAACGCTGACAACTTCTTCCTGTGGTGGCATCAGAAACCAGCCCCAGACCAATCAATGGTACGTTCGACTAAGGCACCCGCTAATTGCTCAGGCCGTTTCGCGGGCTTCAGCAGCTCCAGCTTTCCAATGCTCCATGTGCCTAATATATTAGTCATTTTACTTGTATTTTCTAGAAATGCCTATTATATTAGGCATGTGCTTACTCTGAACTCTCTAGGCGAGCAGATATCGGCAAGGCGCAGGAAGCTTGGTATGAGCCAGATCGAACTGGCCCGTAAAGCTTCGATCAGCAGAGCTACGCTCGATGCTCTGGAGAACGGCCGCAGCGGAGAGATGGGCTTTTCCAAGATCACCCGACTTTTGTCGGCACTCGGGCTCACCCTGGACTTGCAGGAGGCAGGCTCGCACCGGCCGACTCTGGACGAACTCATGAAAGAACGAGGAACTGAGTGATAAAGGTGTGGAGCGACGGCGCTGAAGCCGGCCTGCTTGACAAGCTCGGTGATCGCGGCAGCTCTTTTGTCTATTTGCCTGGCGCACCCGACGAGCGGGCGGTCTCCGTCACCATGCCCGTCCGATTGCCATCCTGGGACATCCCTTTCGGCCTGCCTCCCATTTTTGAAATGAATTTGCCCGAAGGTATTCTGCGCGAGCGGCTGCGCCTGGCCTTTGCGAAGGCGACGGGTACGTTCGACGAATTTGACCTCATCTCGATTGTCGGCCGCTCGCAGGTAGGACGCATTCGGTATACGGGCGGGAAAGAAGATCTGCAGGAGGACGTTCCTTTTCAGTCCGTGGATGAAATCCTGGCGCAGCGGCGCGATGGGGACCTTTTTCGCTACCTGATCGACAAGTTTGCCACCTTTTCCGGCATCAGCGGCGTGCAACCCAAAATTCTAGTGCGCGACGAAAAAGCATCCTCTATGCTGACGACCGCAAAACCGCGTCTTTCCCAAAGCTATCGGGGCGCCACTCACATCGTCAAACTCTGGAACCCGAACGAATACCCACAGCTCGCTGCGAATGAGCGCTTCTGCCTTGCGGTGGCGCAGAAGTGCGGGCTTGAGGCGCCCGCTTACCGGCTGGCTGAAGACGGTTTGGCACTGGTGATTGACCGCTTTGACCTTCGGCCGGACGGCACGTATCGTGGTTTCGAGGACTTCTGTGTTCTGAATGCCCGAAGGACGGACGAAAAATATCGTGGAAGCTACGAGACATCGATCATGAAGCGGTTTCAGCAGTTCGCCAATTCCACCCACGTCAACGAAGATATGGAGAAACTGTTCACCTTGATTGCGGTCAATTGCGCCCTGCGCAACGGCGACGCCCACCTGAAGAATTTCGGGATTGTTTACGACGATGTTCACGGCGAAGCCAGGCTGGCCCCTGTCTACGATCTTGTAACCACCTCCGTCTACCTGCCCAAAGACAGTATGGCTCTGACCCTCAACGGAACTACCCGCTGGCCAAGCGCCAGAGAGCTTCGCAGGCTCGGCGAAACTCGCCTGGGAGGCGTGCCTTCCAGGATCAGGCAGATTTTGGGGCGAATCGACGAGGCTATTTCCCAGACGGCGAATGAGGTGCGCTCCTACATCGCCCAAAATCCTGATTTTGCTGAAATCGGAGGACGGATGCTTCAGGAATGGGAGCAGGGCGCGTCGCACTCGCTTCGCCTGACTTCGTGACTTCCCGGTTTCCCTTTCTCATCGCAGGACTGCCGTGGCTACCGTTCGTTACCCAACGCCGTCTCATAGGCCTTGAGCAGTTCGCGTTTTTCGATGTCCCAGTTCAGACTCTCTTCAATCCGTTTGCGGGCGCGGGCGCCGAGGGTGCGCCTTAAATCTTCAGAATCGAGAAGCTTCAGCATCTG
>JBAUWE010000563.1:0-8871 GCA_049583595.1 Terriglobia bacterium | reverse complement strand
CGGCCATCAGGAGAAAAGCCAGCGGAAGGCACAGGAAAATCTTTCGCGCCATGGTTTCGCCTCCAACTCATCAAACGATTCGCTTGGTGTGGGAATAGCCGAATGAAACGCGTCAATCATACCGCAGGCGCGCCCAGGCGCGTCAACCGGCAAAACGGGAAGAGGGGACACCCCAACGCCGCCATGGCCTGCACCGTACGTGCAAAGCGGGACAGGATTGGATGGTTGGCCCCGGCCGGAAGATCAATCGGCCGTTGGCCGCTAGGCGGAGCCCAGGTGGAACAGCGGCTGCAGACCCTTGGCCTGAGCCATCAGCGTTTTGGTTTCCGACTCATTTACCGGAGTAAAGCGCCCCGCAACCTCCATGGCCAGACGGAAGTAGTTGATATCGCCGGGCGGGATGGCGGCTGCGACCGGCTGCGAGAGCGTCCAGCGGAGGGCGAGTTCCGCCTGCTTGGGAAGCGCCGCCGGCTCGTACCAGCACTTGTCGTAGGGATGATGTTTCTTCTCTGAGGCCGCCCAGGGTGTTTTGGCCATGGCTTTGATGGCCATCATGCCCATCTGTTTTTCGCGGGCGCGCTGCACGATCTGCGGGCCGAAGTTGGCCTGCGAGTACATGACGAAATTGATGGGAAAGAGGACCGTGTCGAAGTCGAACTGGTCCATGGCAATGAGCGCGGCTTCAACCGAGTGGGCTGAAAAGCCCAGGAAGCGCACCTTGCCGGCCTTTTTGGCCTCCACAAAAGCCTCGATGGCGCCGCCCGGGCCGAGCGCCTTGTGCACATCTTCAATGCTGGCCAGAGCATGGAGCTGGTAGAGATCGAGGTGGTCGGTCTGGAGCTGCTTCAGCGATTCATCTAGTTCCTTCTGGGCGCCGGCCTTGTCCCGCGGAATCTCCTTGCAAGCCAGAAAAACACGGTCGCGGTAAGGCTTTAGCGCCGGGCCCATGCGGTCCTGCGCGTTGCCGTAGGAGGGAGCGATGTCGATGTAATTGACGCCGCGATCGACGGCTTCAGCCACAATGTTGTTGGCAAAAGATTGGTCAACATTCATCACAACGATGCCGCCCATGGCGATGATGGAAAGATGCTCGCCGGTTTTTCCCAGCGGGCGCCGGGGAATGGTTCTTCCCGCGGCCGCACCCGTTTCACCGGCTGCAAGCGGCTGGAGCAAACTTTGTGAGGCCGCCAGACCTGCCGCGGCAGCCGTACCTTTTTTCAGGAAATCTCGTCGTTTCATTGTCAGCTCCTCCTGGCAGCGTGGCGGAATGGCGTGGTGACCTTCTGCGCCTGGCAGGAAAGCCTGCAGATAAACGGCTGCCGAAAGACTCTCCGCTGCCCTGCTTCGTTTTTTGTCCTACCTATTGCTTGTAGCACCGTCGAAGGCCAGCGTCAATGCAAGAGCCGCAACGTGAAAGGATGAATATTGCGACATAGGGTAAAATCCTCCTATGACAGCAGAAGAACAGAGAATCGAAGAATCGCGGCAACATGACCGCCACTGGAACCGCTGGGGTCCGTATATCTCCGAGCGGGAATGGGGGACGGTGCGAGAGGACTACAGCGCCAACGGGACGGCGTGGGAATACCTGCCGCACGACCACGCGCGCAGCCGCGCCTACCGCTGGGGCGAAGACGGCATCGGGGGCCTCTGCGACCGCCATCAATACATCTGCCTGGCCTTCGCCTTCTGGAACGGCCGTGATCCCATCCTGAAAGAACGCCTGTTTGGCCTGACGGGAAACGAAGGCAACCACGGAGAAGACGTCAAGGAATACTACTTTTATCTCGATTCCACGCCGACGCACTCCTACATGAAGTTTCTCTACAAGTATCCCCAGGCGGAGTTTCCCTACTCGCGGCTGGTGAACGAAAACGGCAGGCGCACGCGCAGGGATTTGGAATACGAGCTGCTGGACACGGGCGTTTTCAATGAAAGCCGCTACTTCGACGTCTTCGTGGAATACGCCAAATCCACCGAGGAGGACATTCTCATCCGTGTGACGGCGTGGAACCGCGGGCCGGAGGCGGCGAAGCTCGACCTGCTGCCGACGGTCTGGTTCCGCAACCGGTGGTCGTGGGGGCGCGGCGATCATCGTCCCAAAGTGTCGAAGAGCCAGCCGGTTGATGGCGCAACTGTGATCAAGGTGGAACACGAATATTACGGCACGCGATGGCTTGTTGTGGAGGGCGCTCCCAATCTGTTGTTCACGGAAAATGAGAGTAACCTGCAGCGCCTGTTTGGCGTGGAGAACCGGACGCCCTTTGTAAAGGACGGCATCAACAACGCGCTGATCCACGGCGAACAGTTCGCGGTGAATTCGAGCGAGGGCACCAAAGGCTCGGCTCATTATCACCTGACCATCGAGCCGGGCAGGAGCACGGAGATTCGATTGCGCTTTACCGACGCGAATCCCGCGCCGGGAATGCTGGCTGATTCGTTCACCGCTATGTTCGAACAGCGCATCGCGGAAGCTGACGATTACTACCGGACGATTGTGCCGGAGGCCCTGGCCGACGACGCCAAGCGTGTGATGCGCCAGGCGCTGGCGGGCATGCTGTGGAGCAAGCAGTACTACCACTACGACGTGCGGACCTGGCTGGAAGGCGACCCGGCCAGCCCTGCGCCTCCGCCCGAGCGCCGGGAAGGGCGGAACCACGAATGGGTCCATCTTTACAACAACGATGTGATCTCCATTCCGGACAAGTGGGAGTACCCCTGGTATGCGGCGTGGGACCTGGCCTTCCACTGCATCACCCTGGCGCTGGTGGATCCCGATTTCGCCAAGCGGCAACTGATTCTGCTGCTGCGCGAATGGTACATGCACCCGAACGGCCAGCTTCCGGCGTACGAGTGGGCCTTTGGCGACGTGAACCCTCCCGTTCATGCCTGGGCGGCGTGGCGTGTCTACAAGATCGAAAAGAAGCGGCGAGGCAAGGCCGACCGGAACTTCCTGGAGCGTGTGTTCCACAAGCTGATGCTTTATTTCACCTGGTGGGTAAACCGGAAAGACCCGCAGGGGCAGAATGTTTTCCAGGGCGGCTTTCTGGGACTCGACAACATCGGGATATTTGACCGCTCGAAGCCGTTGCCGATGGGCGGATCGATTGAGCAGAGCGACGGAACCAGCTGGATGGCCATGTACAGCCTTCTCATGCTGGTGATGGCTTTTGAGCTGGCAAAAGAGGACCCTGCCTACGAAGACATGGCGAGCAAATTCTTCGAGCACTTCGTCTACATTGTGGACGCCATGAACAATCGGGGTGGCAAGGGCGTCGGCCTGTGGGATGAAGAGGACGGTTTCTATTACGACGTGCTTCACATGCCGGACTCGCAGCACGTTTTTATGAAAGCCCGTTCCATGGTGGGACTGATTCCGCTGTTTGCCGTGCAGACGCTGGAACCTGAAATGGTGGACCAGTTTCCCGGCTTCAAGGCAAGGATGCAGTGGTTCCTGGATTTCCATCCCAACACGGCCAACCTGATGGACACCAGCCGAAGGTCTGATCAAGGCGTACGGCGCCTGCTTTCCATCCCCACGCGCGAGAGGCTGCTGCGGGTGCTGAAATACATGCTGGACGAGAATGAATTCCTTTCGCCTTACGGAATTCGCGCGCTTTCCAAATACCACCAGGAGCATCCCTATTCCATGCAACTGGACGGCCACACGCACTCGGTGGACTACGAGCCGGCGGAATCCACCACGGGACTTTTTGGCGGCAACAGCAACTGGCGGGGGCCCGTGTGGTTTCCCGTCAACTTCCTGATCATCGAATCGCTGCAAAAGTATCACTACTATTACGGCGACGACCTCAAAGTGGAATGCCCGACGGGCTCCGGCCAGATGCTGACGCTGTGGGAAGCCGCCGCCATGATCTCACAACGCCTGTGCCGGATCTTCCTGCGAGGCTCGGACGGCCGCCGGCCGGTTTACGGCGGAACGGAGATGTTCCAGACCGATCCGCACTGGCGCGACCTGATTCTCTTCAACGAATACTTCCACGGCGACAACGGCGCGGGCATCGGCGCCAGCCACCAGACGGGCTGGACCGGCCTGGTGGCCAAGCTGCTGCAGCAGAGCGGCGTGGGTTGCTGAGGGTTTGTCGCGCAGGGCCCGCGCCCGGCCCGACAGCGCTTAGGCGGAGTACCCATGCGAGCACCGCGGCGGAAAAGAAGGTGCGCTGCGGTCCAGACAGTGGAGGGACGGCATCCTCAGCCAAATCATCTCGACAATTGACCACAAGCGCTCGCGGGTTTATGGTTGAGCCTTGTGGGGAGAGCCGCGATGCTGGGTCTCAAGTGTTGCGGCGGAAGTCCGACAGGTGCCGTTATGAATGAACCCAATACGACGACAACGAAGTGTACTCCTCTCATCAGCTTTGGCCGGGAAGTCTGCGGCGATATCGAAGCGGCCGAGTCGCGCGAATGGCTTGTGACCAACGGGCTGGGCGGTTTCGCGTCCGGCACGGTGGGCGGGCAACTGACGCGGCGCTATCACGGCCTGCTGATTGCCGCCCAGAATCCTCCGCTGGGTCGCACGCTGCTGGTGCCGAAATTCGACGAGGTGGTTGAATACGACGGACGGCCCTATCCTCTGGCGACCAATCGCTGGCGCAGCGGAGTGGTTGAGCCTCAGGGCTACAGCCGCCTCGAAGAGTTTCACCTGGAGGGCATGAGGCCCGTGTGGACCTATGCCTGCGCCGACGCGTTGCTGAGCAAGAAAGTCTGGATGGAGCAGGGGGCGAACACGACCTACGTTCTCTACCGTCTGGAGCGGGCCAGCCAAGGCGCGAGGCTCAGCTTGAAGGCGTTGGTTAACTACCGAGACTTTCACAATCTCACGCGCGCCGGCAACTGGAAGATGCAAATCAGCGAGGTGGAGCGGGGCTTGTGCATCCAAGCTTATTTTGGGGCGACCCCGTTTTATGTGCTCTCTCCCTCGGCCGGCGTGCAGCGCTGCCATCAGTGGTATCGGGCGTTTGAACTCGCCGCCGAAACGCTCCGCGGGATGAGCCACCAGGAAGACCATCTCCACGCGGGAACCTTTGTGGTGGATCTGAAGCCGGGCGAGTCGGTCCTGATGGTTGCCAGCACCGAGCCCCAGCCGGACCTCGATGCGCAGTCGGCGCTCAAACGGCACGATGATCGCGGGCAAGGGTTGCTGGAACATTTTCGCGAGGTGCATCGCGGCATCCGGGTTCCAGCGTGGGTTGACCAGCTTGCGCTGGCTGGCGACCAGTTTGTCGTCGAGAGGCAGGTGAACGGGACCAGCGGCCACACGGTGATTGCCGGCTACCACTGGTTCAGTGACTGGGGGCGCGATACCATGGTTGCGCTGCCGGGGCTGACGCTCTCAGCCGGGCGGCCCGATGTGGCACGGAACATTCTGCTGGCCTGGGCCGGATTTGTGGATGGCGGCATGCTTCCCAATCGCTTTCTGGAGTCGGGCGAGAGACCTGATTTCAACACAGTGGACGCCGCCCTGTGGTATTTCAACGCGGTGCGCTGCTACTGGAGCCACACTGGCGACAGGGAGTTTCTCAAGCAGATTTTCCCCACCCTCTGCGATATGGTTGCCGCCTATATGCGCGGCACTCGCTACAACATTCACATGGACCGGAGCGACGGGCTGCTCTATGCCGGGCAGGAAGGTCTGCAACTGACCTGGATGGACGCCAGGGTCGGCAATCAGGTGATGACGCCGCGCATCGGAAAGCCTGTGGAGATTAATGCGCTGTGGCTGAATGCGCTGACGGCGATGAAGGAGTTTGCGGACGAACTGGAAAGCCCGGCGGACGATTTCGAGCACTCGGCCGAGCAGGCGGCGAAAGGGTTTGAGCGCTTCTGGAACGCTCCGGCGGGATACTGCTTCGACGTTCTGGACGGACCCGAGGGCAACGACGCGTCGCTAAGGCCCAACCAGATTTTCACCGTGGCGTTGCCGGATAGTCCCTTTGACGCCGAACGGCAACGGGCCATTGTTGATGCGGTCGGCCGCCACTTGCAGGCCTCTCCGGGGCTGCGAACCCTGGCGCCTGATGACGCCCATTACAAGGGCTCTTACGCCGGGAGCCAGGAAGACCGCGACGGTGCGTACCATCAAGGCACTGTATGGGGATGGCTGCTGGGTCCGTTTGTGCGAGCCCATTTAAGGGTCCACAATGATCCGCGGGCGGCGGCATCATTCCTGGCGCCGGTGGTTCACCATCTGCAGGCTCAAGGCCTGGGAACGGTGGGCGAGATTTATGATGCTGACGCGCCCTTCATGCCTCGAGGATGCATTGCCCAAGCCTGGACAGTGGGGGGCATCCTGGAGGCGTGGGAAAAGACTGCAATGCACGATTTGCCTGTGGGGGATTAGAGTCGGGCAGCCCACAAGCAAAATGCAATGTTGCCGCTCTCTGGAGTCCGCGGCAGCGGCGGGCGCCCCGCAACTTAAGTTGTGGGCGGTTTCGGCACCGGAGGCGGGAGCGCGCGGGCCTTGATTTCAGACTGGAATTCCGCCTTCCTGTGGGACCCGTCGCAGAAGGGCTTGTTTTCCGAATGCCCGCAACGGCAAAGGCCGATCGTCGTGCGGCCGGCAAGGTCGAACACCCCGCCTTCTGAATCAACGATTTCAAAATCACCCTCGACGCGAATCGAGCCGTTATTGCGGACCGTAATTTTTGTTGCTGCCAAAGGTTCCTCCGAGATTGAAAGTTTCCAAAACTGCAAAGACCAGCCAGAAATTCTGATCATTCGTCAAAAGGGCCTCAGCAGGACCATAATCAGAATTCCAATAAACACCAGGGCGATGCCGCCGTGCAGCATCATGCATTCTTTTCGCCGAAGCACAATCCTGCCGGCATGAAAAGCCTTGGCGCGGATGAAGGTGATGGCATCCAGCGCGATCAGGATGGCCACCAGGAACAGTTTGACGTGGAGCCACGGTGCGTGGAGGTAATACTGCGGGTTGGTGGAAATCAGGACAGCGCCGGAAATGACGGTGATGATGGCGCCGGGATGCGCAATGCCTCTGAACAGCTTCCCTTCCACGCGGTTCAGGACTTCATGAACTTCCGGGGACTCCGATTCCGCGTCGAAAACCAGAAGATGTGTGACCACCAGGAGGCTTCCCAGCCAGAAAACGATGCCCAGGATGTGAAATACCAGCGTCCACTCTAATAAAGTGCCCATGATCATTCGCCTCAGTGGGTGATTTAAAATCAGAAAATACTTTTGAAGCCTGCAACGCCTTCCGCCCCAGCGCATGCCGCAATCCATTATTGAAACATAAAACCCGCTTTTGTGCGAAACAGACGCGGAGAACTTTGACTGCGCAAGGTTGCCGGAACTGGTTTGGGGGAATTTCCGGAAGTTCAGATTGGTTGATCGGGGATTTTCAGACGGGGCTGTAAAGGTGATAGAGCATCCAATAGACCACAACGCCGGTGACAGAGACGTAGAGCCAGATGGGAAGCGTCCATCGTGCAATTCGCTTGTGAAGGGCGAAGCGCTGCCGCCAGGCGCGGTAGAGCGTGATGAGGGCCAGCGGAACGATGGCAGCCGCCAGAACAGAATGCGTTCCCAGCAGGGCGAGATAGAAAGTCCGGATCGCTCCGTGACCCTGGAAGTAGACAATCCCCCGCAGAAAGTGGTCGGACAGGTAAAAGACCAGGAAGACTGCAGACGTGAAAAACGCCGACACCATACACGCCTTGTGAGCCCGGATCTGTTTTTTGCGGATGAAAACGTACCCTGTGGCCAGCAGCACGGCGCTGAGGGTATTCAGACAGGCTTCGATGGCTGGAAAGTAGGAGACCATGCCGCTTAGAGCCAAATCTTATCAAACATCATCAAGCCGAACACCAGCGGAAGGTAAAGGACCGAGGCCAGCACCAGGCGTCTTGCCAGCACATTGGTCCGATTCCGGGCCAGGCGCGCGCCGTGGAGCAGGAAATAGGATCCCAGGACCGCCACACCGAAAAGATACACCTTCCCGACCTGCCCGATCAGAGTGGGCACCATGCTCACGATCACCAAAGCCACAAGGAAGGCAATGATCTGGCGACTGGTCAGCCGGCCGTCCGGATCTTCAGGCGGCAGCATGCGCAGCCCCGCGCGGGAGTAATCCTCACGATACATCCAGGCAATCGCCAGAAAATGAGGAAACTGCCAGAGGAAGAGAATCGAGTAGAGGACCAGGGATTCAGCGTTTAAACTGCCGCGCGCCGCCGCCCACCCGATCAGCGGGGGCATGGCGCCGGGAAAAGCTCCAATCAGTGTGCAGAGAGCGGTCTTTCTCTTGAGCGGCGTGTAGATCAGCAGATAAGTCGTGAGCGTGAGCAGCGCCAGGACGCTTGCCAGCGGGTTGACTTCAACCCAGAGCAGCAGGCCGCCACCGATGGCCAGAAGGAGCCCGAAGACAAGGGCTTCCACCGCCTTGATGCGGCCCGCCGGCAAAGGCCTGCGCGCCGTCCGCCGCATGGAGGCGTCAGATTTTCGCTCGATATATTGATTCAGGGTCCCGGTTCCGCTGGCCACCAGCAGCGTTCCCAGCAGCGTATTCAACAGCAGGAAAATATCCAGGGGGCCGCGCAGGGCAACGTAGTAGCCCGCCAGGGTGCTGATGACCACTAGGAAATTGACTTCAGGTTTGGTCAGTACCCAGTAATCACTGAGCCTGCCAACAAAGACTTGCCGCAAACTTCTGGACGCACCGCGTGATGCCGGGTCTTGATTTTTGTTTTCTGCTGCGATCCTCATGTTGCAACTCGTTCTGGGCCCTGATTTCCGTGTGAATCAGGCGGCTTTTGCACCCCTGGATTCTCGACAAGTATCCGAAAAGCCATATGGATCATCGATGGCATCGTGGCGGAGAGATCCGGCTGC
>JBAUWE010000562.1:0-2676 GCA_049583595.1 Terriglobia bacterium | reverse complement strand
GGCAAAGGCCTGCCCGGCGTCAACCTGGAGGAGGATTTCAAAAGCGATTTTGCGGGCGGGCGAGACTTGCGCCAAAGCTGACCTCAGGAACCAAGAGTTTCGCCGGACTCGACGCGGGCGCCATTCACGAAGTCACGGGCCGAAAGGCGCTTGCGGCCTTCCATCTGGACTTCATGCAGAAGCAGTTCGGTTCCCTCGCCGCAGGCCACCGCAAGCCTCTTGCCCTCGGTTGAAATAGTGCCGGGAGCCAGAACCGGTCCGCCAGCCGCCGCGACGGCTTCCGCCCGCCACACGTGCAATCGCTTGCCACGAAACGACGTGTAGGCGCCCGGCCACGGAATCAGGCCGCGAACGCGCCGCTCAATTTCTCCCGCTGTCAGCGACCAGTCGATCAGGCCGTCTTCTTTTTTCAGCCGCGGGGCCAGCGTCGCCAGGTCGTGGTTCTGGGGGCGAGGCGCGATTTCACCGCGTTCAAGTTTGCGCAGCGTTTCCGTCATCAGGTCCGCGCCCACGATGCTCAAGCGCCCGCCCAGCGTTTCCGTTGTGTCATCGTCGCGGATGGGCTCACGCCATTCCATCAGCATGTCGCCAGTGTCCATCCCCGCGTCAATCTTCATGGTGGTGACGCCGGTTTCCTTTTCGCCGCGAATGATGGCCCAGTTGATGGGCGCCGCGCCCCGGTATTTCGGCAGGATGGAAGCGTGCAGGTTGATGCAGCCAAGCGGCGGAAGGTCAATCATCCACTGCGGCACGATGTGGCCGTAAGCGACAATCACCATGGCGTCGGCATGGTATTGCGATAGATATTCGCGGGTCTCGTCGGTCTTCACTTTGGCGGGCTGAAAAAGAGGAAGGCCGTGTTTCAGGGCCGCTTCCTTCACCGCAGAAGGCTGCACCTTGTGGCCGCGGCCGCGCGGCTCATCCGGATTGGTGATGACCAGTTGAATCGGGAACTTTTCTTCGACCAGCTTTTCAAGGGTGGGGACAGCGAATTGGGGAGTGCCGCAAAAAATCAGGTTCATCCGTCAGGTCCGATCGGGAGAGCCCCCGGGGGCTTCGCAAGGTGCGCCGGAATTCGTCCTACCACTCGCCCGCCTTGGCCAGTTTCCGGACCTTGCGTTTGATGGACTCGCGCTTGAGGGCGGTGAGGTGGTGGATGAAAAGCTTTCCGTTCAGGTGGTCGGTTTCATGGCAGAAGGCGCGGGCCAGAAGGCCTTCGCCGGTCATGGTGAATTCCTCGCCCTTCACGTTCTGCGCGCGAACGGTGGCCTTTAAGGGCCGGGGGGTTTTGGCGCGGAAATCCGGAAGGCTCAGGCAGCCTTCATCTTCCGTCTGCTTTCCTTCAACCGATAGGATTTCGGGATTGGCCAGCACGAGTTTGCCCTCCGGGTCCTCGCCGCAGGTGATGTCAATCACGCAGAGGCGATGCGTCAGCCCGATCTGCGGGGCCGCCAGGCCCACGCCGTTGGCGGCATACATGGTTTCAAACATGTCGGCCACCAGCTTCTCAAGCTCGGCGTCGAACTCGGTCACCGGCTTGGTGCCGTCTTCCAGAACTTTCTGTCCGTACTTCACAATGGGATAGATCATTTTCTAATCTAATATCGATGGATTTTCAAATCTCTACACAGTCAGGGTGTTCGTATTAGAATTCTTCAAACACTGCTGTGCAGGAACACATGCATCTGTTTCATCAAAGTTCGCACAATTACGGCGCCAGCACAAGCAGCGTAAAGCTGTCGGGCACCATGGGCGGCCGGCGAAATCGGCGCTGGCCGCCAGCGGGTTCAGCCGGCATGGGTCCGAACTTTGCCGACACCGTAAACACCCTGTGAGTCTTCGGATCGACCTCCATGGTGCGCGCGCCACGTTCGGTGGACACGTTCTGGACCACCTTAAAGTCCGTGGGTGATTCTTCCTTCACTACCGTCAGTGTGCCCTCTCCGTTGGAGCTGAAGGCAAGACCCGTTGCAGGGTCAAACCGGTTGGCGTCCACGCCGCCGCCGATGGGAACCGTGGTGACCACTTTGCCGTTGGCGGCATCGATCACGGCCATCATTTTGTTGTGGCAACCGGCAAACAGAAGGTTGTGCTTCACATCCATCGCCAGCCCGGAAGGGGAGTCGCAGGGCGCCATCGGCCAGCGCGACTTGATTTCGAGGGTGTGCGAATCAATCGCCACTTCCTCGCTCTTATCTTCCAGGTTGTTGTAAATCATCCCACGGCCGTTGGAAACGGCGAACTCCGGCTTTCCGCCCAGGGCGATGGTGCCCACCACTTTCAGCGTTTTCGCGTCGATGGCCGTGGCATCGTCGCTGCGGCCGTTGAAGGTGAAAACCCGCTGCGAAGAAGGATCGTACATGATGCCGTCGGGATTGTGGCCGGTCACTTTGACCGTGCCGATCGTCTTGAGCGTTTTCAGATCAAAGACGGTTACCTGATCGGCTCTGCCATCGCTGGTGAATCCGCGATTGAGTTCCGGCGCGACGGCAATGCCGTGCACGCCCGGCGTGTTGGGAATATTACCAACAACCTTATAGGTGTCGGGATTGATCACCAGCACCTGCGTGGCGTGCGAAACAAAGAGGTGGCGGTTTTGCGCGTCGAAACCCAGGTAGTCCCAGCCACCTTCACCACCCAGAACAACTTTTTTGACGATGTGGTAGTGAACCGATG
>JBAUWE010000561.1:0-3746 GCA_049583595.1 Terriglobia bacterium | reverse complement strand
AGAATCACTCGCGCTGGGACAGGACCTTTCACGTGGTTGCAACCAAGGGCGGGCAGGAATGAATCGGCTCCCGGGAGAGGCGCGTGAGAAGCGTACGAAGGTGCTGATCTCAGCGTACGCGTGTGTTAAGGATCCCGCCGTCAATCTGCCCGGTGGGGGCGACCTGATGGCCTGGAGTGTGATCAGACGGTTGCGCGAGCGGCATGAGTTATGGGTCCTGACGGCGGTGCAAAACCGCAGGGCGATTGAGGCGGCGCTTGAGAAAGATCCCATGCAGGGGGTTCACTTCGTTTATGTGGGCCTGCCGGGCTGGTTGTATCGTCTGAATCGGGCCCAGGGAGGAATCCAGTTCTACGCTTACCTGTGGCAGTGGCGGGCGTATATTGCCGCCCGGCGATTGCACAGGAAAATCCGTTTTGATCTGTTCCACCACCTGACGTATACGAACGACTGGATGGCGAGCATCACGGGGGCGCTGCTGCCGGTGCCGTATGTTCGCGGGCCGGGGGGCGGCGCCCATTATGTGCCGGAGAAGTTCCGGCGGGAGTTTGCGCTGAGGCCGCGCCTGTGGGAATACGTCCGCATGGGGTTGCAGTGGGTCTTTAAGCACGATCCCTTTTTTGCCATCGGGCAGCAGCGGGCCAGGGCGCTGCTGATGGCCAATCGCGAAGCTTTTGACGCTTTGCCCTGGCGCTGGCAAAAGAAAGCGCAACTGCTTTCCGTCAACGGCGTGTCGCTGGAGAGATTTCCCCGCGCTGGCGGGGCAAAACCGGAGGGCGGGCGCTTCAGGCTGCTCACGGCGGGACGGCTGATCCCGTTGAAAGGCTTTGACCTGGCCATCCGTGCCTTCAGGCTGTTTTTCGAGGATGTGAAGCGTGAATGGCAGGGCATGGAGGCCGAATTGATGATTGTGGGAGACGGCCCGGAAGGCGTGCGCCTGTGGTCGCTGATTGACGACCTTGCCATAGGCGACCACGTCCACCTGGTGAAGTGGATGCCCAGAGAAGAGTTGTTCAGGGCGATGGCCGAATGCGACGCCTTTGTTTTCCCGAGCCTCAGGGACGGTGGAGGACTGGTGGTGGTGGAGGCCATGGCCGCCGGCAAGCCGGTGGTCTGCTTCGACCTGGCCGGCCCCGGGCTCCATGTAACGGAGGAATGCGGCATCAAGGTGGCTGCGCGCTCTCCGGAACAGGCCGCGCAGGATCTGGCCGCAGCTTTCAGCCGGCTGGCCCTGGATGCCGGACTCAGAGCCGAAATGGGACGCGCAGCGCGCAGAAGGGCCGAGCAGGTGTACGACTGGACCCGCGTGGCCGAAAGGATCGACCGCGTTTATCTTGACGCGCTCAGGGCGCAATCGTCCTCTAAGGAGGAGCCGGTGCCGGCGCAGGTTCCCCAACGCAGCGCCGGGGGATAACTGATGATCCGGCCCGGCAAAGCCCCCAAAATATCAGCAGATTTGAGATGACCCCATTGATGACCGGCAGGCAAGGCTTTCAAAATCCGGGACGACTCGCCCACCGCCCTCGGAGTACACGCCTCAAGGTTGGGACGTTCGCGGGCATGGGACTGTGGCTCCTCATATGGTCCGGTTACAATACCGGGCCGTGGTACGTGATGGATCCGAATTTTCCATCTTCAAATCTGGAGTTGATCCACGGCGTCCGGGCCTTCTTTCCGTTGTTGGCGGGCTGGTTCGCTCTGCTGTGGCTTCTGACTCCTTCAAAAACCACAAACCGGGGTGCGTTTGAAGGGCCACTGGGACTGATGTTGGTTTACAGCCTTGTGGGTGTGATCTCGTCGATGCTGCTTTCGCCGGGCTGGTTTGGGACTTCTTACTGGGCCCTGGCCTATGGGTCCGTCGCCCTGGTCGGGATCGCTATTTTATCGACCGACCAGCCCTTGGAGACGGCATCTTCCGTGTTGACTCTCAGCGGAATCATTGCCGTCGTCATGACAGTGGGAATCGTGATCGGGATGCCTCTGATTGGCGGCCCATCTGTCACGGCAGATCCCCTGTCGCTCCACACCATATCGAGTGGCTATAGGACGGCGAGCTTCGCGGGCATGTCCGGGACACGAAACACGGGTTTTGCACGATATGCGGCCGTGGCCGGGCTCTATGCCCTGGGCCGAATGTGGCAAGGGAGAATGGTCCTTCGATCGATCTGGTTTATGGTGTTATTGTTTTCGGGCTATTGCCTGCTTGCCGCTCAGGGACGGAGCGAGATGGTCGCTTTTATTGCGGGAAGCCTGGTTATTTTGCTGCTTCGCCGTTCGCGGCGTGCGGTCCTTGCGGTGTGGGGCATGGGCATTGTCGTGCTGATGTTCCTTGGCCACATGTTTGACTGGCTTTGGGACTATGGTACGCGAACCGGACACTTTGATCCGTCGCTTACCGGCCGGACCGAAACCTGGCACGAGGGCTGGAAGCTCTTTTTGCATTCTCCCTGGATCGGGTTTGGTTTCCAGGCTGACCGTGTTTTTCTTCACCAACATATGCACGATGCCCTGTTGCACGCCCTGGTGCAGACGGGCCTGCTGGGAACCATCGCTTTTGTGCTGGCGCTTGTCCTGTCTGTCTTTCTGATGGCCAAGCTTTACATTGCTTCACAAGTTCGAAGGTCCACCGTTTTCCGGGATGAGGTGCCGGGCCTTCTCGCCTTCTTCATCGTTCTGTCCGTTACGGAGTCGACTGCCTATTTCAGTGCGGACTGGCTGCTGTTGGCGCCCGTTCTCGCTTACATCCAGGTTCTTGCCTGGCAGCAGGGAGTGCTGAAGGGAAGGGCAAGGTCCGCGTATGGTTCGGCAGTCCGCATGTGCAGGCCTGCGTTGGCATTTCATTCCCCGGATACAGCGGGAGAAGAAGGATTGCCTCGGTAGGTCTTCCAGAAGACAGCATCCGCGCCGAGGAAAGAGGATTTGTTTCCAGGTTCGATGGTCGCGATGTAACTTGACAGTAAACATATAACTTGATATAAATACCGGATTGCGGAGGTTTGTGATGATTCGACGAATGGCGACTACGTTTGTATGGACAATGGCTTGGGTACTGGCGCTGACATCGATAGTGGCCATTGGCAGTCCGATGCCGCTGGGGTCGTTGCTGGGGAGTAAGAATGCAACCCTGGATGGCCAGGTCCCGCTCCCGCATACCACTCTCCTGGACGGTGATAACCTGCGGGTTGATGAGGGACTCGCGATGGTGACTCTGGACCAGGGAAATCGCATGGTCCTGGGCCGCCAGACGCAGGCATCATTCCTGCGGGAAGCAGATGCAGTGACAGTTTCTCTCACTCAAGGGAATTTGTCCCTCTATCACCCACAAGCCGGCCGGCCGTTCCGGATCAAGGCGGGTGATGTGACCGTGTTTCCGGCAAAGGGCTACCGGACTCTGGGTCAAATCGCCATGGTTGACGGATTTCTTGCCGTAACGGCAAAGGACGGGGCTCTGCAGGTAGAAAAGGGCGGAGCCGTTCAGGACGTTAGTAAGGGCAAAACGATTACGATAGCGACCGACACCGCCAGAGCCCCAATGCCCGATCCGCAAGGAAGAGGGAAACCTCACCTCAAGCGCATTCCTCCTGGATTGCTGATTGCTCTGGGAGTCGCCGCTGGAACGGCTGGCATAGCCTGGGCTATTGTGAATGCAACCAATGGTGGTCAACCCGCCTCCCCCGTGACCCCGTGACCCTGGGAATTACGGCTCCGGTGGTATCATTGTCAGTTCCCCCAAGTCCATATCTAAG
>JBAUWE010000560.1:0-8124 GCA_049583595.1 Terriglobia bacterium | reverse complement strand
TCAGACACAGACATTGTGGAAAACGCCGTGGCAAGCGCGTCGGCAGTGGCCGAATCTCTGGCTATGACGGTGGTGCTGCTCTTCCCTTCCAGTGCCCAGCCGGTTCGAGGATTGATAATGTGTGAATAGCGATGGCCGTTGACTTCCAGAAACTGATGCTCATCGCCCGAGGTGGAAACGGCGTGGGCGCTCAGCAACAGTGTGCAGGGCGCAACCCCGGCATCCGAGTCGGCTGAATCGATGCGGACCCTCCAGCCCGAACTTCCTGGCGGGGGTTCGCCCGTGACGACCTCTCCCCCCGCCACGACCATGGTTTGGTGGATGCCCTGCGATTGCAGGACCGCCAGCATCTGGTCCGCGGCATAACCCTTGCCGATGGCGCCCAAATCCAGCTTCATGCCGGCGCACTTCAGGAACGCGGTGTGATGCACAGGGTCCAGTTCAATGTTGCGATAATCGACCAGAGCTTTTGCCTTCGCTATTTCCCCCGGATCAGGCAAGCGTCCGCTTTTGCGGGCGTTGCGCCATAAATCAACCAGGGGGCCGATGCTGACGTCAAAAGCGCCCCGGGAAAGCCTCGAGACCCACAGGGATTTTGCCAGCACGCTGTAGAGGTCGCTGCTCACCGGGAACGGCGCTGTGGCACCGTCGCGCATGAGGAGCATCAGTTCGCTGTCAGCCCGATAATCACTCATAATCTGCTCGAGTTCCTCAGCCCGAGAGAACGCCGCCTCCGCCGCCTTGGAGGCGTCCACATCCGAGGCCGCGTACATCTCAATCCTGAAGATGGTTCCCATGCGCGGGAGAGAATACTCAAAGCGCTGCGCGGACACCTTGGCAGCCACGGGCCTCGACGAGGCCGTGAAAATGCCAAGTCCGAGCCCTAGGAAGAACAGACAGGAGCATGAGCGCAAACAGGCGGCCACACGGCCGACCCAGGATATGGCAGCGTCATTAGAAAACACTTCGGCTCGCGAAGGATGAAGCAGGACGCGGGAACCCCCGCGGAAGGGACGACGTGTGGTGTCTGGCATCGCGTGCCTTGCCAAACTACTCGATGGTCTGACTGACTCTTTCCAAGCCGCTGCGTTCGATGGCTTCAACAAGATGAATCTCGTATTCGGCAGGAAAGTGCATGGATCTCCCGACAGCGCGCGTCGCAGACCACACTATCACCGGAATTAACAAGGTGGCATTCCGGAAATTGAAAATATACACCCACTTGGGGGGAGACGAACACATTTTTTCTCTGGGAGCTCACACCCGCTGTCAATAACACCTCCATGATCACTGAAAATCCCTCGCTGGAGCTTCTTAAATCCGTCTTTTCAAACATCTGTCTACTTCTGCAAGATATCGTAATCGTTTTCATGGCGGCTGGCGGGCTTGTTGGATTTCCGGTCTCGACCTCGGGTCTGCAACCCACCCTATACCAGCTCCGGACTCAGGCGTGGATGCTGGCGATCCAGCATGAATTGGAGCATAACCGGGTGGTCGAGGCTGACTATAACGGTTCAAACAGCGACTATCAATATATCCAGACCGGTGTCAACCGCTTCCCGGGCGGCCTGCCCTTCACGGATCTTGCCGGTGCGCCGTTTGTGCCGATCCCCAACTCAAGCAACCAGGTTATCGGCAGTGCGGGAGGCGACTACAACGCAGAAGGATCTAACTACCATGTGCCCAACGCGCCGTCATTCGGCAACAACTTGTCAACGAATCGGACCGATTTCATCAATGGATTCGCTCAGGCATCTGCCTTTCCGACGCCTGCTTTGGAACAACAGGGCCGTCTTGGCCGGAACACTTTTACGGGTCCTGGCATGGCCAACGTCAATTCTGAGTTCGCTAAAGACGTCAAGAACATGTGGTCTACACCCGAATGCGCCAACCTTGAGCTGCGCGCCGATATCTTCAATCTGTTCGATCTCGTGAACCTGACGAATCCCGTTAGTGACCTGTCCAGCAGTCTCTTCGGCCGGTCCCTAAGCCGGAACCTGCCGCGTCCGGTACAACTTGGCATTCATATGAACTTCTGAAGTTGAGAAGCGGCGATCGATTCGCAGCCAGATCGGTTTCCATCTGGCTCTGAATCAAGCCACTGGACACTTGCCACTCTCCGGTCAGGCGGAGAGAGGGTTTGCAATACCCTGGAGGCAGACTGCGAGTGGTCGCCGGCCCCGCCGGTCTCCTTTCTTGAGGTTTTCGAGTCATCGCGTGCTATAACAGATGGTCGTCACTGGCAGCGCCAGTCGCGATCTTCTAATTTTCGGGCTCATCTGGCAGATTCGGCCTTCAAGCAAATGGCTTCGGCCGTCTTACAGGGGGACCGGTAAGGAAGTGGTTGAAGTGCAGGCCGGCTGTTCAGCACACAGGCAAGTCATAGGGGGAATTGAGATGCGGAAACACAATCCATACATTCTGGCCGTGCTCACTATTTTGATGGCCAGCTCGTTGTTCGGGCAGGACACGAAGTACCGTCCCGAGGGAAGCCAGATTCCCGGGCCGGCAAACCCCACCGCGACGGGTGACCATTGTTGCGCGGCAGGAGGGGAAAGGCCGATATCCGAATCAGCCTGGAAGGCGTGGCTGAAGGATGTTCGCCACTGGCGGATGGAGCACCTGATCCGCATTGGATTCACCGACGCCCAATACAACCGGCCGGAATTTCAGTGGGTGCAGAAATCATTTATCCAGCCGCAGATGATGGCCCATGACCGCTATTTCTATGATCCCGCCACCGGCAAATACACGGTTGGCAGATACCTGCAGGACCTCAAGAAGCGCTATGGCGGAATCGATTCCGTGCTGGTGTGGCCCACCTATCCGAACATCGGGATTGATAACCGGAACCAGTTTGATCTGATCCGCGACATGCCGGGCGGCATCGCAGGCCTCAAGGCGATGGTTGAGTCGTTCCATCAGCACGGCGTGCGCGTGCTGTTTCCTTACAATCCCTGGGACCAGGGAACGCGGGACGAAGGAGCACCGGATTGGGACACGCTTGCAAAGCTGATGGCAGAGATCGGCGCCGATGGATTTAACGGCGACACGATGGGCCAGGTTCCCCACATCTTCCGGACGGCCTCAGACAAGACCGGACATCCCATCGTGTTTGAACCTGAGAGTGGCAACCCGGGCGACAATGACGTTGCCATTGCCTGGAACAATCTGGGTTGGGGTTATTGGAAGTATCCCTTCGAGCCCATGATCAGCAAGACCAAGTGGCTCGAATCACGCTACATGGTGAACGTCTGCAACCGCTGGGCGCGGAACAAAGTGGATGATCTTCAGTACGCTTTCTTCAACGGCGTCGGCTATGAAAGCTGGGAGAACATCTGGGGCATCTGGAACCAGATTGATGACCGCGACGCGGAGGCCCTGCGGCGGATTGCCACCATCGAGCGGGATTTCTGGCAGGTGCTGGTGAGCCCCGGCTGGACGCCGTTTGAGCCCATGCTGCAGTACGGCGCCTTCGCCAGCAAGTGGCCGGGAAAAGCTGAAACACTATGGACCATCGTCAACCGCAATGAGTTTGGCCTCGCCGGGCGCGAGATGGACGTGGCCTACGAACCCGGAATGCACTACTACGACTTGTGGCACGGGGCGGAGCTGAAACCGGAGATCCACGGCTCAATCGCAACGCTGAGTTTTTCGATGGAAGCACAAGGATACGGGGCCATACTGGCAACCAAAGCTTTGACGGCAAGCGAACAGGAGTTACTGAGCAACATGCACCAGATGGCGGAGCGGCCGCTTTCGAGTTACTCGAACGCGTGGCATTTTTTGCCGCAGCACATCGTCCCCATTGCGGCCACGCAGCCCGCGGCCGGCGCGCCGCCGGGCATGGTTCACATTCCGGGAGGCAAGTTTGACTTTCGTGTTTCCGGCATCATGGTGGAAGGCGGCAACGACGTGGGAGTGGACGTGCAATACCCGTGGGAGGATTCGCCGCGCCGCCAGCACACCCATGAGATGGAAGTAAAGCCGTTTTACATCGACAAGTACCCGGTGACCAACGCCGAGTTCAAGAAGTTTCTTGACGCCACGCACTATCGTCCTGCCGACGATCACAATTTCCTGAAAGACTGGAAGAACGGAACGTATCCCGCAGGCTGGGGCGATAAGCCGGTCACCTGGGTTTCGCTGGCCGATGCGCGCGCCTACGCCAAATGGGCAGGCAAGCGTTTGCCCCACGAGTGGGAATGGCAGTTTGCGGCGCAGGGTAAGGACGGTCGTCTCTATCCCTGGGGAAACGAGTGGAACTCCGCGGCAATGTCCGCACCGGACAAAGGCCGAACGCTGCGCGGCCCTGACAATGTGAACGCCCAGCCCGAGGGAGCGAGTCCGTTCGGTGTGATGGACATGGTCGGCAACGTTTGGCAATGGACCGATGAGTTTGAGGATCCGCACACGCGGGCGGCCATCCTGCGCGGCGGCAGCTATTATCAGCCGCAGGGCAGCCGCTGGTATTTCCCGCAGGCTTACCGGCTGGATGAACACGGCAAGTATCTGCTGATGGCTCCCAGCCTGGACCGCGCCGGCACCCTCGGGTTCCGTTGCGTCAAGGATGCGGAGTGACGGCTCCTAAAGGCGGGTGAGATTCGGCTATCGGTGCTGGAATTTTCAGGCCCCTTTGGAGCAAGTGGGCAAGGAAGATGGCTATCACAGAATTTTCCGGCGGTCTTGAAGCACGGGTGCGCTGGCCTTCGTCTCTCTTGAGGAAACCGGAGCAGTAGTCGTGGGCGCGATGGGAAGAAGAGCGATATGCTGAAATCTATCTGGATGGGAATCTGGTCACGAAGTTTGATGCCTACAATAATGATGACGACCGTAACAACGAAGGCCTCTGGGGCAAGCTCGACCTGAAGCCCGGCGCGCTCCGTACGCGTCGTTGTAGCAGGCGTGCCGTTTCAAGGATCGACCGACTCCTGGGTTTAGTTGGAGGATCTGATCGTCTTTCAAAGAGAACAGCCGGGTCTGACGCGTTTGTAAATCGACTGGGAGGTCACCATGCCAAAGAATTTCTTGCGTGTGCTACTTTGCCTCGCCGCGGCTGTGCTGCTCGGCGGGACAGGTTGTTCCGCCCCCAAAGAAAGACAAACAAAGTCCAATGGGACTGAACGAACACTGACCCTGAAAGAGCTGGAAAACAAAGTGCGCGGGGGATGGGCCGGGCAGATGATCGGCGTGACCTATGGGGCACCCACCGAGTTCAGGTTCCGCGGCAGGATCAACGACCAGCCACGAAACTGGAAGCCGGAAGAGCTGAAGGGCGCGCTGGATCAGGACGACCTGTATGTGGAGATGACTTTCGCCAACGTGATGGACCGCGTTGGGCTTGACGCCACAACCGAGCAGTACGGCGAAGCATTCAAGGATTCCAAGTACCGCCTGTGGCACGCCAACCTCGCGGCCCGGCGTCTGTTGCGGCGGGGTGTGAAGGCCCCGCTGTCAGGGGATCCCAGCCATAACCTGCACGCCAACGACATCGATTTTCAAATCGAATCGGATTTCATTGGTCTGATGTGCCCCGGCCTGCCGCGTGCTGCGCAGCAGTTCGCCGGGCGCGTAGGCCACGTGATGAATTACGGCGACGGGGTTTATGGGGGAGTGTTTTTCGGCGGGATGTATGCCGCGGCGTTTCTTGAGAATGACCCGCGCAGGGTGGTGGAAGCCGGCCTGGCGGCGATTCCTCCCGGCAGCAAGTACGCTGCGGTGATTCGCGATGTTCTGAAGTGGTCGGCAGAAAATGCCGACTGGAAGAAAACCTGGCAGATGATCGAGGACAAGTGGGACAAGGACGACCCTTGTCCCCAGGGAGCCCTGCGGCC
This sequence comes from Terriglobia bacterium, assembly GCA_049583595.1. Lineage (GTDB taxonomy): Bacteria > Acidobacteriota > Terriglobia > UBA7540 > UBA7540 > SCRD01. The sequence goes on along the minus strand of JBAUWE010000560.1, from coordinate 2,290 downwards.
GTTCAACATTGACGCGGCGCTGAACGGCGCTTACGTGGCTCTCGGGCTCCTCTACGGGAAAGGCGATTTCGATAAGACCTTGGAAGTCTCCATGCGTGCCGGCCAGGACAGCGACTGCAATCCCTCGAGCGCGGCGGGCATTCTCGGCGTGATGATGGGCTACAAGCGGATTCCCGCCAAGTGGACCGCGCCGCTGCCGGCGATCGCCGACGAAAAATTCTCTTACACAAACTACTCGTTTGATTCGATTGTCAAGAGCACGGTAGAGCGCGCGAAGTCGGTGGTCGTGCGCGAAGGCGGAAGAGTGTCCGGCCAGGAACTTGTGATTCCTGCCCAGTCGCCCGAAGACCTCAAGCTGGAGCAGTTTGCTCCCGGCAAAGTGGTTGAACGCATTGCCACTGCTGATCCTCGATGGAAGTGGCAGGGGACCTGGGAAAAGGTCGGGAAGCCGAGCGCTGAGAAACGGTCAAAGGCGGCCGGCGCCGAAGCCATTGTCACCTTTGAGGGCACGGGCGCCATGCTCGTGGGAAGCCTCGATACCAACCGGGGCACTGCGGACCTCTACCTGGATGGGAAGTCGATGGAGAAAATTGATGGCTACAACGACGAGGGTTACCGCGGGAGCGAAGGGCTTTGGGGCAAGTTCGACCTGAAGCCCGGCGCCCACACCGTTCGCATCGTTGTGAACGGCCAGCCCTACCCCGGCTCCAAAGACGCCTGGGTGAATCTCGAAGATTTGATCTTGTACCGAGAGTAAATGCGAAGATCGTTTAAGATGTAGTTCCATGCTTATCCCCCATGTTTACTGGGTCGCGTTCGCCATGATGATCCGGAGCATGCTCTGCCGGGGAAGCCGGGCCAACACACAAAGGCTCTGCAAGGGTTGGCCTTTGTTGCGCTGGGCCCGGTAGTCAAATGAAGGCAAATGTTTCGTACGTGTTCTGTTATAAAGATATGCTGAACGAATAAGTTCTGCCGGAAACCGCCAGGAATGATATCCATGGGCACGAAACCTATTGTTGTTGTTGGAAGCGTAAATCTTGACCTGGTTTGCAGCTGCCACCAGTTGCCATTGCCCGGCGAAACGGTCAGCGGCAACAACTTCATGATGTTCGAAGGAGGGAAGGGCGCCAACCAGGCGGTTGCGGCGGCCCGGCTGGGATATCCGGTCGCCATGGTTGCGAAAGTTGGAGACGACGAGTTCGGAACGCGCTTACGCGGGGCGCTGAAGGCGGCGGGGGTGTCGATCGAGCATGTCAGCATTGCCAAGGGTGTGTCTTCCGGCGTGGCCATGATCACCGCGGATCAGCAAGGCCAGAATAGTATTGTTGTTATTCCCGGCGCAAATGGCCGGTTGCTTCCATCGGACCTGGACCAGGCAGCTCCTCTGCTGCGGTCGGCGGGCATGATCCTGGCACAACTTGAAATACCAATTGAAACCGTCGAGCATCTTTCCAGGCTTGCAAAGAAGTTCCAGGTACCCTTGATGCTGGATCCCGCTCCCGCCCAGTTGCTGCGCCCGCAACTCTTCAAGAGCATTGCCTTCCTGACCCCCAACGAAACCGAGGCCGGCTCGCTGTGCAGAAGGGATGGGATGGTCATTGACCGTTCCAACGCCCGGGTTGTGGCTGAACAACTTCTTGCCAAGGGCCCGCGGAACGTCATCCTGAAAATGGGCAGGCAGGGATGCTATTTCGCAGGGCAGGATAGTGGCGGGGCGTTTGCACCGGCCTTCAAAGTCCGGGCGGTGGATTCTACGGCCGCAGGCGACGCATTCAACGGCGGGCTGGCCGTCGCCCTTTTAAGTGGCAAGGGTATCGGTGAAGCCACGCGATTTGCCTCCGCGGTGGCGGCGCTTTCTGTAAAGCAGAAGGGAGCGCAGCCTTCCATGCCCACCCTTGCACAGGTCCGTTCGTTCCTCAAGAGAGCCTGAAGCCGCCCCGGGCTGAATATTCCACCCGTCTGCGCCAACCATTTTCGCCACAACAATGTCAGACCTGGGAGAGCCTGATCATCAGCCGTGCCGGAGCCGGATGTGGCCAAGGCAAGAGAGCAGATGATTGGCAAAATGCCTCCAGCGTCAAAGTTAATCGAGGGTCTGCACCTGCGGCCGTCAGCAGCTTGTCCTGCTTTTTTCATAAAGCCTCGAACGGATTGCGCAACTTTATCCAGGGTTGCGGGTTCAAAGGAATGGATACCGGAAGCGGCTGCTGTTGAGCTCCCACCCTCGGGCCTGAACCCGCCCGGTGGCGAGGGCATGCCGGTCGCCCACGGATATCTCCAAAAATTG
>JBAUWE010000559.1:0-8207 GCA_049583595.1 Terriglobia bacterium | reverse complement strand
GGATGAAGGATGAAAAGGAACAGGGACAAGTGGTGAGCGACGAGCCGCGTTCAAAATTATGAATTATGAATTTTGAAGGGTGAAGTTGCTGGAAGCGGATACCGAGTGGCGATGGGAATTACTAATTGCTAATTACGAATTACGAGTTACGAATTACTTGCCACCGGTTCTGGGTTATGGGTTCTCCGTTCTGGGTTATGAAGGCTGATCGCTGACGCCTGGCGGCTGACCGCTAATAAAGCCCCCGGAGGGGGGCGGAAGATAATAGCCCATAGCGTGAGCTATGGGACTGGGCAGCATGAAACAAAATCACCCCAGCCCCGGCAGGGGCGAAAGAATCCAGGAAAAGAAATCCGGCAAACCCTGAGCCAGGAGGTTTGCCCTTCCAGCTTTTCTCTGTGGTCAGAAAAAGCTCACCAAGGAAGCCGCTGAGACCCTCTGTGCGCTCTGTGTTAGAGCTTCACTCTTTGGCTCTTGAATTTTATAACATATTGTGTTATATTTTTAATGTGATGAGACTACCTCTCAAGGCCGCAAGGCGGAAGCTGGGACTGACTCAACGGGAGGCCGCTGATCGCCTGGGAGTGACGCAGGCGTATGTCTCCATGCTGGAAGCCGGAAAGAGGACTCTCTCCGCAAGCCTGGCCCCGAAACTGATGAAACTCTACAAGCTTCAGCCAACCGTACTCCCGCTGGGGAAGGTTCAAAAACATGCAGGCCCGGACTCTCTGGCAAGGCGGCTCGCTTCCCTCGGGTACCCGGGCTTCGCACATCTCCGCACCAGAACGCGGAAGGTCAATCCGGCAACCTTCCTGCTCACGGCCCTTTCGCAGGCCAGCCTTGAAGCTCGCGTGGCGGAAGGGCTTCCCTGGGTCGTCTCGCACTACCCTGACATGGACTTCGACTGGCTGGTTCGGCAGGCCCGCGTGCACAACCTTCAAAATCGGCTGGGCTTCTGTGTTGCCCTGGCGAGAGCGGCAAGTGGCAATCAGACCCTGTTGGACCCTGAGCAAAAGCTCAGTGACAGCAAACTGGCCCGTGAAGATTATTTCGGTCGCCAGCCCAATGAAGTGGAGCGACGTTGGCTCCAGGAGCATAGTTCCCGCCAGGCCAGACAATGGAATGTTCTAAGCGATTTGCAGCCTGAAAGCCTGCGCTATGTCGTCTGAACCACAGCCCGAGTGGGCAGCCTTCCTCGAAGAGCTTGACAGTCTCCTGGATGAACCTGTTGAGCTTCATTGCATTGGCGGCTTTGCGGCCGTGGCAGCATACGGACTTCCCCGCAGCACAAATGACCTTGACTATTACTCGATAACTCCATCCAATCGTGTGAGCGACCTGGAAAATATAGCCGGGGAAGGTTCGGCCCTGGCCCGAAAGCACCGAGTCTCGATCCATCACGCGGCTATTGCTTCAGTGCCCGACAATTATGAAGACCGGCTGACAGAACTATATCCAGGTCACTTCACGAACATTCGGCTTCTTGTTCTTGACCCATACGATTTGGTTCTGTCAAAGCTAAGCCGAAATGGTGACAGGGACCGGGAAGATGTTCAATATTTGGCGCGAACACAGAAACTTGAAGCGGGAATCTTGCGAGAAAGATACGAAAAAGAACTCCGGACATGTTTGATGGGTCCCCTCGACAGACACGACGGGACCCTGGATTTCTGGTTACGGGCCTACTTTCCTCAGTAAGTCTCCTACGCCGAAATGTTACGGAAACCTGCCCGCATGCTTTCGCACGCGGAGGCCGTGCGCGGACATGGATTCAAATTCGGCGGGGGTGGGCGGGCGCCAGTCGTCGAGCAGCTTGAGATTCTCTTCCAGTTCCCGGCGGCCGTTGGGAGCCATCAGCACGACGCTCACCGCAGGATGCGCCAGCGCAAAGCGGTACCAGTCTGTCTCGGGGGGTTGGCGCACTTACACCGTGTTCTGCGGCGCACTGTAGTATACTTGCGGTCAGCCGACTTTGACGACACCTGCGCCATGTCCCCACCAATATATAGTCACCGAGGCGCTAGCCGTCCGGATAGGGAACACTACGACGTGCTTTGCGGGGCCCGGCCAAGGAACAGACACGCCGGCCACGTGTCAATAACTTCACGGTCTTTCGTGACTAAGAGGAGGCTCGGCGATAGCCTTTGGCCTTAAGATGCTCCTTACGGTCGGGAGTTTAGTGCTGGTAGGAGTGATATTGAGGGTCATGCTCCCGCATTTCTCAGGGTGGACGTTTACGGGCAGGCACAAAATGTTCCTCGTACCTTACAACAGACTCGGGTTCTGGGCTTGTATTATCTCAGCCTTTTTAGTTAGCGGAGCTGCCCTGGTTCGGTTAATGCTTTCGGACATGGGCTTGCGCTAACCGTCGGACAGAGCAAACATCGCGCCCTTCACCGTACGTGCATGAGCGTCTGGCGTAGGGACCCACGCGGGTAGGGCACACGTTGCTCTTCCTGCAATGTGTGCGAACTTTTCGCGGCGCCTCCTACGGAAACCTTCCCGCGTGCCGGTGCACTCGCAAGCCATGCTGGGCCATAGCCTCAAATTCGGCGGGGGTAGGCGGGCGCCAGTCGTCGAGTAGCTTGAGATTCTCTTCCAACTCATGACGGCCGTTGGGGGCCATCAGCACCACGCTTGCTGCAGGATGAGCCAGCGCAAAGCGATACCATTCGATGGCGGCGGGCGGAGCAAATTCCCGCGGATCATCGCGCGTCGACCGCGTCAAAACTCCCCAGCGCTGCGCCGTGTAGACCACCACCGGCATCTGCAGTCGCTCGGTGACGGGAAAAACGTCCTGCTCCGCCCCACGATGCGCCGCGTTGTAGCGGACCATCAATAGATCCAGTTTCTTCCCCTCGGCAAGCTCGGCGGCCAGCTTCCGCTGGTGGGTGGTGAGCCCGATCAGGCCCACGCGGCCCTGCTGCTTCTCAGCCTTGAGCGCCTGCAGCGCGCCGGCCGGGCGGGCAATCTGTTCCCATTCGCTTTTGTGTTCGACGTAATAAAAAGTTATGACGTCAATGCGGCGGGTGCCGAGCATACGAAAAGCTTCTTCAAGTTCGGCTTCAGCGGAGGCGGCGTCGCGGGCGTCCAGTTGCATGGCCACGACAACGCGGCTGCGGTCGATCATCTTGCTGCGCAAGGCCCTGGCAATGCCGTCATCGTAGCCGCACCAGTTCAGGTAATTCACCCCTCGCGCGACAGCCAGCGCCACGTCGGCGGCCGCGAGTTTCGTATTGCCCCGCGTGGCCAGGCCCAGCCGCACCACCGGCGGGCAACCGCCGCCCAGCTCAACCCACCGGGGAAATGCATTCAGATTTCGCTCAGATTGTGATGGGATCTTTCTCCGGGCCGGCGTGGCAGAAGGTTTGCTGCTCATCGTGAGGCATGAAGACGGGGAACAGGAAGGCTGTTCGGGAGGCCTCGGGTCAGGCCGATGCGGACCCGCACGTTTCCTCGCAATCCGCTACCCGGCAAAACATCATCCACTTCCAGGAAAAATCAACCCTGTTGCTCTTTGCAATTCAGGCAGAGGCGCGTCCAGGGCACAGCGGTCAGGCGGGCCGCGGAGATGGGCTCCTCGCACGCCTCACAATTTCCGTAGGCGTTCCGCGAGATTCGCGCCAGCGCATCGTCAATGGCACGCAGCAGCTTGCTGTCGGTCTGGTGCAGGCGCACCTGGATGGCCGCTTCGCTGGCCGCGCTGGCCTGGTCGGCGGGATCTCCGTGCAGATGCCCCGCTGGCGGCGCCAGATCATCCCTGCCCCTCCACGCCGAAGAAAGCTCTTCGCGCTTGGCCAGTAACAGTTCCTTGTACCGCTCCAGTTCTTTTTGCTCCACTCCGTACCCTGCCTTTTCAACTGAGTTGGATGACCAGCCAGCGTCCAAACCGCTGCAACCAGATTTCCCGGCATGGCCACACGCCCTGTGGCGACTGACACCCTTCATACCAGTATAATCGAGAACACCCGTTTGTTGGAAGAAACACCCGCTCCGCAGGCTATTGAAAGTTGTTATGGAGAAGTATTGTCAGGATCGGGGTGCACTTCGTCTCAGGAAGCAGGTTCGCCGTGCTCTTAACTTCCCAATGAGCGATCTGGCACGCTTCAGAAACTCTGCAGGCGGCCTGGCCATCATCCAGGATTGAAGGTGGGAAGGAGCTGCGCGCTTGTCTTTCTCTCGGTCCTCAGTGGCCGGCAAAAGCTCAACACAGAGGGCACTGAGCCTCTCTGTGGCCTCTGTGTTAAAACTTTTGAAGGCACAGAGGGCACGGAGGAACATCGCGGAATTTCATCGCTCCGAAACTTTTTCCAACCAGCTGCGAGGTGACGGCGGCCATCGAGTTTCACGTCGCAAAAAAAGCCGGGCGAATCTTCCCGCCCGGCCGCAAACCTTATTTTTTTCCCGCGATGAGCCTGCTCTGCGCCCGCTTACCGGTAACTGGCCCTCGCCTGCCCCTGATGCTTTGGATTCATATAGGGCCGCGCGTGTCCTCTGGTTTCCGCCTCCGGGGCCCACAAAGAATGCACTTCGTCGCCCACCATCTCCTGCAAAGCGCTGATGTTCTTCACCAGCAGCGTACTACCCTTAATGGCAATCCAATCCTTTGACTTCAACTCGCCCAGCGCACGCGTAATGGTCTCGCGCGAGGTTCCGATCAGCTGGCCGATCTCTTCATGGGTCAAGGTGAGTGTTGCCCGGACGCCCTCTTCCCGCATCTCCCCGCTCTCCGCCCACTCCAGCACAAAACGCGCCACTCTTTCTCTTGCGGAATCGCACAGCCCGATCGCCCGCAGCTGCTCGCAGGCCTCCTGATAACTGGCACTCAACTGCCGGGCCGCCTCCAGCGACGCCTCCGGATGTTCGCGCAAAAAGCGCAGGAACTCATCGCGTCTCACAAAGCTCACCTGGCACTTCTCAATCGTTTGCGCGGTGGCCTGGAAGCCGGTGCTGGATACAACCGCGTGCAGGCCGAGAATCTCGCCCGCCTTGGCAATCCTCAGAATGATCACCTTCCCGTTTGCCGAGCAGATTGAAAGCTTGGCCCGGCCCCTCGACAGTACAAACGCCCCGTGGGGTTTCTCCCCCTCAACAAACAGCACCGCCCCGGCTGGATAGGTTGTCGTCATCTTGATCGACTCAAATTCCCTGGCTACCGTCGGGGAAAGTCCGGAAAGGAAACCTGAGCCTGACAAACCGTCGCGGCAAGCACCCATTGCCTGTCCTGTTCGCATTTTGCCTCCTCTCGGGTGTCAGTCGCCAACTCCTGAGGATCTCTGCCCGTTCGCGTGGCAACCTGGCGTGCCCCAGCCTGGTTGCAGTCTCTACCTGTTCTGGGTCAGGCGGTCCGGCCCTCTCTCACAATCCTCGCCGGTTGCAACCGTGCACTCCCTTGTCCCGCATCCGGCAGGGCCGCCTTGCCCGCTTGACTAATGTGCTATGCCCCTCATGGCGATTCTGACCCCTCTCTATCTCATTTATTACAGCAACTGAGGTGCCTTTCGATTTCAAATCGTATCGTGTGCTTAATCAATTACTTGCGCTGATTGTGACGACGAGTGACGAAGGCTGGGTGATCGTATGGTGGCAGGGTGGCTGCATATCGTCATAGGCCGGTTCCAATTTAAGCAAGTCCTGATATTTCCAGCCGATTCAACGACCTCTCGCTCGCCGTCGTCAGCCGCCAGCTTTCAGCTTTCATAATCCGGAACTCAGAACCCTTAACTTGTAAATCGCCACTCACCGCGCATCATTGACTTTTCCCCTTCGCAGCCCGTTTCCCAGCGGGGGATTCTTGACTGGGTGGCGCCATGACATCCATTACACGCTGGCTGGCGCAGGCGCTCGCCTGATAGTGTCTGAGGGGCGTTTTCAGTAACGCGGGTTTCAGCCCGGCATATTCCGCGGGTCTCGCATCCGTCGCTCCTTTTGCGATGCATGCGTACGTCGCAACGACACCCTGGAAACGTCATCCTGAGCGCAGCGAAGGATCTGCTTTGCTTTTTTGAATGCTTTTCGTAGCGCCGGACTTTAGGCCGGCATGTCCCGCTTTCCGCCTTCTGCCTTTTGCTTTCCGTCTTCTGCCTTTCGGCCGCTGGTAGCGCGGTCCTCCGGTGTTGAGGTCCGCGGTTCTTTCCGTGAACGAAGTCAAAGGCCGCAGATCCCGCAGGGCGGGACGGTCTGCGCTCACCGCTCACAATCTTCATCCGCGGTAGATAATGGTTGCTTGCGGCACCTTTTCATCAATCCACTTTCCATTCTTTTCATCCCACCTGGCGATGAGGTAAGAGGTGCCGACAACGCGCGTTGTATCGATGCCGTCGTAGAACCCCCTGACCTCGCAATCCCAGATGCCGCCGTCCTGCAGGTAGTACTTGATGGTTGCCACAAAGGGGCAGCCATCGACCTTGCCTTGAAAGTATGAATACACGATACGGGTCTTGGTCAGGGCTGGAGCAATCAGGGGAATGCCGATCGACTCTTTTTTATTGTCACTCCATTTGCTCGAATAGCCGCCTTCAACGCTGACTTCCCATTTGGACGTGGCCTCGACCTCTGCAACCATTGGGACGCCTCCCTTCACCTTATATTCCTGTCCATACTTCGCGCCCGCCTTGACGAACCACTCTCCGCCTCTCAGCTTGTCGACCTCCTGTGTAATCACGCCTTTGTCCGAATCGGTCTTTGAAGGATTGGGTATCGTAATATCGTAAGCAGACTTATTCTCCGGTAATGGGACCTTGTTCAGGTCGTACTCAAATTCGGTCAGGACGGTTGTCGTCACCTTGTCCAGCATCAGGAATCCCAGCCTGTCAATGTCGCTCCCTGCGCCGCCAATCACGCCCAGGATGACGCCAGCGCCCACATTCATCTTGTATTCCGTCTTCAGCCCCCACTTTGTCATTTGCGGGAAGAAGCTATTGCCCTTCGAGGTCTTAATTCTGAACGCCCCACAGCGGGTTCCCGCGCCGTTCCCCCAGATGGACAATCCGGTGACGGTTTCACCCGACAAGTAGTCGATGCGGATGCTGCCACAGTGCTTGCCGACACATTTCCCGCGCACCACAGCGCTGCCGTCGGAAAACGTGATCCGGATTCCGCGCAACATCCATTCGCCCGCCCACGCTTCAATGCCTGTCACCACCAGGCCCTGGCTATACTTTGCCTCAGAAAAATTTGTGCCGCCCCGCCCCCCAATCAGATAGTGAGTGGACCCGCCCGGCTGTTTCACCAGGATGTTTCCATGCACCTGCGTGCGCGGCCCACCCGCGCCCATCGGTGCGGACGCGGCCTGTTCCGTCGCTTCCTGTTCATTCAGGATGATCTCTTCTTTGGCTGCGCGAGCCATTTCAAGCGTTGGCTCTTGTGGCGCCATTTCCATATTGGTCTGCGGTGTCATCTTTCTCTCCTTTGGCCTGCGTGGCACTCCCCTGATGGCGTCGCAATCCTGGCAGGCTGATTTAAGATATGCCCCATGCGGAGGTGGGACACGTACATCACCACTCCCACCGCGCGCTTGCAATCCAGTTACCACCCAAATACTTGCCGTTCTTATACACCCGCGGCGCAAAAAAAACAACAACAACATCAAAAGAGGTGCCTGGCGTCCTTCAAGAAATAAAGCCCTCTCCGAGGGGAGAGGGTGGGCGCGCATCGCGCCCGGGTGAGGGGTCTTGTGCTTTTTGCTTTTCCCTATTCCCGACTCCCTACTCACTATCCGCTGCCGCGCTGGGGAGATCTGGTAGCGCGGCCCTCCGAAGCTGAGGTCCGCGGTAGTTTCTGTAGCGGCGGATTTAGCCCGCCACTTGTGGCATGGGCATCCTGCCCATGCTTGTTCTGGAATTCACGGGCGAGACGCCCGTGCCACAGCCTTCTGCTTTCTGCTTACTGCCTTTGACGGATGGCGCAGATGCTCGCATTTCAGTGTCTGCGATCCCGCGCAGCGGAACGTTTCTGTTTCACTTCATGGCATCCGGGCCAAAGCGGCGGCTCGTCACTCATGCCTCCTCACTGCGTTCTTTCATCCTTCATCATTCAAAATTCATAATTTTCATTGCCCCACTCAGCTTCGCTGATCGTCCCGATTAATCGGGGCGCCAGCCACGTAAAGTCGCCGCTACGCCGGACCCTATACCCTAACCAAAAAACAAGCCCCGCAGGACGGGCCGGTCTGCACCGCTCCCGCCAGCCAGTTCACAGCCCCGTCC
>JBAUWE010000558.1:0-1996 GCA_049583595.1 Terriglobia bacterium | reverse complement strand
CTGCAGAGAATTGCAGTGGGAAAAAGTTCTTGACACTCCACTACGCGTGTAGTAGGGTCAACGACGAGGTTAGGTAATGGCAAATCCATCGGTAACGCGCTCTGAGTTTCAGTTGCTTCAAAAAATTTGGGAGCTGGGGCCTGCTTCAGTGCGTGAAGTCCAGCAGAGCCTGCCGGAGAAGGGGCGGCCGGCCTACACGACGGTTCAGACCTTGATCTACCGCATGGAGGACAAGGGCGTGGTGCGCCGGGTGAAGAAGATCGGCAACGCGCACATCTTTGAAGCGGCCATGACGCGGAAGGCCGTTTACCGCCGCTACATCACGGACCTGCTGGAGATTTTCGGCGGATCACCGGCCCCGCTGATGTCACACCTGATTGAAACCGGAAAGCTCACGCTGGCGGACATCCAGGCCCTTGAAAGAGAGCTCGCGGCGCGGGAGAAGAGGAAATGATTGTGGCGATTGTCAGGCACCTGATCGAGTCCACTGTGTTCTCTGCAATTGTCGCGATTTTCCCCTTTCTGATGCGCAGGCGCGCGGCTGCCTCACGCCACCTCGTGTGGCTGATTGCGGCGTCCAAATTCGCTCTGCCCTCCGCGCTCTTCTCTTTTGTGGGGATTGAACTAAGAGGACTCTTTCCCGCGCATTCGTTCCTGTTTCATACGACCATCGGCTTGTCGAGTTTTGCTCCTTCACAAGCACCAGCCGCTTCGGCAGCAAACAGTGCCGGCGTACTGCCGATTTTGCTCCTCGCCGTCTGGGGGTGCGGAGCCGTCATGATGTTGTCTGTCTGGCTGCTGCGCATGCGCGCGCCGCGCGGCCTCTTTCTGGCCCCGTCCGAATCAGAAATCAGAACGCTTGATGAACTCGCGCGGCGGCTTGGAGTGCGCGGCCATCTCGAACTGCGCACAACGAGGGAGAGAATTGAGCCGGGGGTTTCCGGCATCTTTCGACACACGATCACCGTGCCGGAGGGCTTGTCGGGGGAGCTCGAACCGGGCGAATTTGAGGCCGTTCTGTTGCATGAACTGGCCCACGCGAAGCGCCGGGACAACCTGGCCGTTGGATTTGTCCACTTGCTGGCCTGTCTCTTTTGGTTTCATCCCATGCTGTGGTGGATCAAGCGCCGCCTGATTGCGGAGCAGGAACTGGCGTGCGATGAAATTGCGCTTCAGTACGGCGCAGGACGTGACGAGTTTGCGTCAGGAATCCTCAAGGTTTGCCAATTTCATCTGGCTCGCTCTGTCGCCGGCGCCTGCGGAATTTCAGGATCGTCACTCAAAAATCGACTGGAGGCCATCATGTCTTTTCAACCCAATCACCGGATTGACCATTCGCCGCGGGTGCTGGTCACCGCACTCGTTTTAATTATGATCGTCATTCCGTTTGTCTTCGGCTTCCTTGCCGGCCCTGCCGGCTACGCTCGGGGCACGAAGGATGAAGGGCGCGCTTCCGCGTCGGCCGCACCCAAGGATACCGTCACGTGCTCTTTTGCCGGAAATTCCTATCCAATGGGTAGCGTCATCCGAGAAGGCAGCAGCGGCGAGGAGCAAATGTGTGTCGAAGACAGGCAAGGACACGCTTTATTTGTGAAAACCAATGACGCGGCACGCGAGCGAAGCCGCAAAGTGATTTTTCTTCCCCAGCCACCGCCGTTCACCTGCCAACCCGCGCCTTCCGGCTCCGGGAAGTTTTGCGGGTGCCAGACCAGCGCGGGGCTTTCGCTGTTTTCGCCCGGCGCCATTGTGCATTCGACCGGGGGATATTTGCGCTGCGGACTCCACGGCGAAGGCACGTGGCGTGCTGCTACGCCTGCAGAGCGCGGCATTCGTGATAAGAAGTAGGGGACGCCATGTCCACTGAAACTTTAAGCTGAATCCACAGCGGGATAGGCCTGGCCCGACGAAAGTCCGGTCCGCAGGACTTCCGCGCGATCAGGAGCTGGCCATCACGGAAGGAAACGCCCGATCGCTCTTGAACGGCCGCGTGTAGCGC
>JBAUWE010000557.1:0-3093 GCA_049583595.1 Terriglobia bacterium | reverse complement strand
GCTGGATTCTTTGCCCGGCGCAAGCCTGGGCTACGCCATCGGGGCCTTTCCCAAAGGAAGCGACGGGGCGCAACTGGCGGAGGAAATGCGAAATGTGCTGGAGGCCGACATCAAGAACGGCGTGCCTGCTGATCTGGTGGCCGCCTCCAAAAGGCATGAACTGGCCGGCGCGGAGTTCCAGAAGAATTCGGTTTCGGGGCTCGCCATGGCGTGGTCGAACGCGCTGGCCGTGGAAGGCCGCCAGTCGCCGCAGGACGATGTCGAGGCTATTCAAAAGGTGACGGTGGCTGACGTTAATCGCGTCGCCCGCGAGTACCTGGTGCAGTCGAAAGCGATTACGGCCGTGCTGACGCCGCAGGCCTCAGGCAAGCCGATCTCTTCAAAGTCGTTTGGCGGACGTGAATCCTTCGCTCCCAAACACACCAGGAACGTCAAGCTTCCAGCCTGGGCTGAGACGGCCTTGAAAAAACTCTCCATTCCCAAACCCACCGTGCATCCTGTGGTGAGCACGCTTCCGAACGGCCTGAAGCTGATTGTGCAGCCGGAATCCATCAGCGACACGGTCAGCATCTACGGCCACATCAAGAACAACGCCGACCTTGAAACCCCCCAGGGCCAGGAAGGCGCTGACGACGAGCTGGGCCAACTGTTTTCCTACGGCACCACAACTCTGGATCGCATCGCCTTCCAGAAGGCGCTGGACGATATCGGCGCCGATGAGTCCGCCGGAACGGATTTTTCACTCAACGTTCTTTCCAGCCACCTCGACCGCGGCGTCGAGCTGCTGGCGCAGAATGAACTGCATCCGGCGCTGCCCGAACGGGCCTTCCGGATTACGCAACGGCAACTGGCTGCGACGGTAGCGGGGCAGCTTCAAAGCCCTGATTACCTCACCAGCCGCGCTCTCCACGTTGCGCTGTTCCCCAGGACCGATCCGACCCTGCGCCAGGCCACGCCCAAAACCGTTTCCTCTCTCACCCTCGACGACGTCAAGGCCTACTACCAGCACGTCTTCAGGCCGGATCTCGGCACCATCGTGGTGATCGGCAAGGTCACTCCGGCTGAAGCGAAGTCGGTGGTCGAAAAATATTTCGGTGGCTGGAAAGCCACCGGCCCCAAACCGCCCACCGATCTTCCTGCAGTCCCGAACAATCGCCCGGCTACCACGGCTGTTCCGAACAAGAGCCGGGTGCAGGACAACGTCACTCTGGCCGAAACGCTCAAGCTCACCCGCTTCAGCCCGGACTTTTATGCGCTCGAAGTGGGGAATCACGTTCTTGGCGGTGGTTTTTACGCCACCCGCCTTTATCAGGACCTGCGCGAAAACGCCGGCCTGGTGTATTACGTGGGCTCTTCATTCAGCTTTGGAAAAACACGCACCGTTTACCGGGTCAGCTACGCCTGCGATCCGCCCAACGTTTCCAAGGCGCGCGCCATCATCGTCCGCGACCTCAAACAGATACAAAGCAGCCCCGTTAGCCCCGGTGAACTTCGCCAGGCCAAGGCCATGCTGCTGCGCGCGATTCCACTTTCCGAATCAAGCGTGGGCAGCATCGCCGGCGGGCTCATCTACCGTTCGTCGATGGGGCTGCCGCTCGATGAGCCGGTGCTTTCGGCACGGCGCTACGTGAAGATCACCGCGCCGGAAGTCCAGAAGGCCTTTGCCCAATGGATTCGCCCCGGCGATCTTGTCCAGGTCACCGAAGGCCCGGAGCCGAAGTAGCGAGATCTGGGCAGGGAATTGCCAGCGCTCGGCGCCTTGCGGCAGAGGACGCTCGGGGTGTAGGGGAGGGCTCTGCCCTCCCGATTGCTGTTCCCCCTCTTCGAGCTTCTACCTCCTCACTCGCCGAGAATTTTCTTGACAATCGTGGGCTAGTATGGTAGCCTTCTTGCTGGTGCTGGATGGGCTGCGGCAGTGGAAATAAACAATCTAACTAGACTTTTAATTATACCGTAACCCATTGAAAAATATAGGCACGTGAGTTTTGGCATTAAAATTGTGGGACAAAAAAGATGTTATTTTAAAAAACAAAGCGGAGAAGTTACTGATAACAAACAATCGGGCACCAAAAACAAACCGGAACAAACCTAAAAACAAAGCGGAGAAGTTGTTGAAAATAAGTACCTGTGGAAAAAACAAAGCTAAAACAAACCGAAAACAAACCTACCGATGTTGTTGAAAATAAAGGGTGGCCAAAAAACGAACCCAAAACGAACCGGAGAGTGTGGAAAGGGCTAGCCGGAAACCTCTTCGAACCACTGAAAACCCCGGAAGTGACCACCACCTGACGACCTCGGCCAAGGGCCGACCATCATGAAACGTCTGTGGACCCTCTTTTTTGCGGAATTTATTGGCACAGCTTTGCTGGTGGCTGTGGGTGTTTCCGTTGTCATCCTGGATTTCGGCAGGGGAAGCCCCGTTGCCGCGCTTCTGCCTGACCCGGGCCTGCGGCGGCTGATCACCGGTTTCCTTTTTGGCGCTACGGGCGCGTCGATTGCTGTCTCTGCCGTAGGCAAGACCAGCGGCGCGCACATCAACCCCGTAGTCACGCTGGCTTTCTGGATGAAAGGGAAAATGACCGCCCCCCATGCGCTTGGGTATATGGTCGCCCAGCTGGCCGGCGGAATTGCCGGCGCATTGCCGCTGCTGGCCTGGGGACACATGGGCGCCAGCATCGACTTCGGCGGCACCTTTCCCGGCACGGGTTTTACGGTCCTCCAGGCCACGCTGGGGGAAGTAGTCACCACCTTCGGTTTGATCGCAGGATTGTTCCTGTTTCTGGGGCACTCGCGGCTTCGTGCTTACACGCCGCTACTGTTTCCTTTTCTGTATGCGGTGATGGTTTATCTGGAAGCGCCGATCTCAGGCACCAGCACCAACCCGGCCCGCAGCATCGGCCCGTCGCTTGTGGCGAGTGACTGGCACGGATGGTGGATCTACTGGCTGGGCCCGCTGCTGGGAACGGGTCTGGCCCTGGCCCTGGGGCAGATCTCCTGGCTGCGTCGCTTTGAGGCCGAGGTGGCCAAGATCTACCACTTTGAGCACGATCCGCACGGAGTGTTTCGGCCTTCACGCGCTTAGCGTTGAATTCA
>JBAUWE010000556.1:0-1628 GCA_049583595.1 Terriglobia bacterium | reverse complement strand
GCTAACGAAGATTTGTATCACCTCCCGCGTAAGATGTCACCTACGATTAACTGTGAGTCACACGAATGGGCGCATATCAAAATCTGAGGGGGCAAAGGGAGAGCGGAGGTGATATAGATGGTGGCATGAGCAACTGCTGTGTGAAATCGGTTCCTCAATCCGGCAGCAGTTACGAGACGTTCGCCCAGCCAGTGGCCGACTGGCAGGCGCGTCTGACGGCGGGGTTGAACCAAAGCGTGCAAGCCTCCGACCAGACACTCGGCCACATCGAAGAGCAAATCCTGCGGCAAACGCAGGGACTGGAACGCCGGCTGTTGGAGGAAGCGGCCCAGAAGAAAGCCGACCAAACGCCACTGGTTTGCCCGGTTTGCGGGCATCCCTTGAGCCGGCGCACACAGGATCATGAGCGGACGTTTCACACTCGTTTCGGGCCGGTGACGGTCAAACGACTGCGCGGCTGGTGTCGGCGCTGTAAAGCCTGGCGCTATCCGGCCGATCAAGCGCTGGGTCTGAGTGACACCGGCGGGGCTTCGCCCTCGGTGCAGGAAATGGCCGCCCTGATGGTGAGCAAGATGCCGGTCAAAGAAGCCAGTGCGGTGATCGAACGGTTGAGCGGGGTGAAACTGCCGCCGGCGACCCTGGATCGGGAGGCCCGCCGTCAAGGCCAGCGTGCCCAGCGCAAACGCCAGCAACTGGACGAACAAATGCGCACGGGCCAAGGCTTTCTACAGATGCTGGCGCGCCCCCAGGAAGCCTTCACCCTGGTCATTGAGTTGGATGCTTGGAACATTCGCGAGCGGGACGATTGGGGACAAAGCGCCCAGAAACGCGCCTGCGGTCAAGAGCTGCAACGGTGGCATTGGGCCTACGGGGGCACCTGCTTCCGGCTGGATCAGCGGGTGGAAGACGCCGGGGGCCGGGCGCGCATTTTAAGCCGCGGCACGGTGATGACACGCGGCGGGGTGGAGGCGCTGCGCCAGCAACTCTTTGCCGAAGCGCAGCGACACGGTCTGGCGCAAGCCCAGAAGGTGTTGGTGATCGCCGATGGGGCGATCTGGGTTTGGAACCTGGCAGGCGACCGTTTTGCCCAAGCGCACCAACGACTGGACTACTATCACGCCAGCCAGCATCTGTGGGCAGTGGCGCACGCGCTGCACCCCGAAGATCAAGCCGCGGCGCGAGCCTGGATCCAACCCCTGATCAAGAAGCTCAAAGCCGGGCGAGCCGCCTCACTGCTCAACGACCTCCATGCCTTGGCCAAACGATTGCGCAAAAAGAAACGCCGAGCCGTCGAATCCGAACTGAACTATTTGGAGAGCCATCGGGAGCGCATGGATTACGCGGCGGCGCGGCGCGCCGCAGAGCCACAAGGCAGCGGCGCCATGGAATCCACGTGCCGACAATACCAGTGTCGTTTCAAACGCCCCGGTCAGTTCTGGAGTTGCGTGGGGGATGAGGGGCTGATGTGTCTGGAAACCTTCTGGCGCAATCGGCGCTGGCATCTGCTGTTCTCTCATATTCTTCACGGCGACCCCTGCAGAAATTGATATGCGCCCCTCGTCAGTTCCGGCCCTTGTTTTGGCTTGCATATCAGTTCTGTAACGGACAAGGTGGCTTTGCCCTTTGCT
>JBAUWE010000555.1:0-3397 GCA_049583595.1 Terriglobia bacterium | reverse complement strand
CTGGTGCCGGTCCTCATCTCCTACTGGTTCAAAGCAGGCGTTAAAGAAAAAGTGAACCGGCCTTACGAGTGGATCAAGCGGATTTATGGCCGGCACCTGGATTGGGCCCTTGACCATCGCGCGCTGACCATGGGCATCGCGGTTGCGATTTTTGGCAGCGTGATGCTGCTGGTGCCGATGATCGGCGGGGAATTTATGCCGCACCTTGACGAGGGTGCCTTGTGGGTGCGGGCAACGATGCCCTACACGATCTCCTGGCAGGAGGCCGCCAAGGTCGCGCCCAAAATCCGCAAGATCCTGATGTCTTATCCCCAGGTGACGGAGGTCGGCTCTGAGCTGGGGCGGCCCGACGACGGTACGGATGCCACGGGATTCTTTAACTGCGAGTTCTACGTGGGGCTGAAACCCTATAACGACAAAGCCTGGAGATCGGGGCCGATCCGAAACAAACAGGCCCTCATCAAGGACGTCGACGGCAAGCTCACCCATTTCCCGGGCATCATCTTCAACTATACGCAGCCGGCTGAAGACGCCGTGGATGAAGCCCTGACGGGATTGAAGAGCGCGCTGGCCGTGAAAGTTTATGGCCCCGACCTCCACGTGCTGCAGAACACCGCGCTGAAGATCAAGACCACTCTCGAGAAGGTCCCCGGCTTTGCAGATCTGGTTGTGGTGCGTGAGCTGGGGCAACCCAGCCTGCTGATTCATATCAACCGGCAAGAGATTGCGCGCTATGGCGTGAATGTGTCCGACGTTGGGGCCGTGATCGGCGCGGCGATCGGCGGCGAACCCGCCACGCAGGTGATCCAGGGCGAAAAGCTGTTCGATCTGATTGTGCGAATGAAGCCCCAGTTCCGGTCGGATCCCCAAGCGATCGGTAACCTGCTGGTCGGCACTCCGGGCGGCCAGCAGGTTCCGTTGAAGGATCTGGCGGACATCAGTGTCGGCAACGGGGCCTCATTTATTTACCGGGAGAATAATTCGCGCTACATCGGTATTCAGTACAGCATCGAGGGACGTGACCTGGCCGGCGCCGTCGAAGCCGGCCAGAAGGCCATTGCGCCGATTGAACGTTCTTTGCCGCAGGGCTATCGCATCGCCTGGGGCGGGGAGTACAGCGAATATCTCGCCGCCAGAAAACAGCTTGATGTGATTGCGCCGCTGACCGTCCTGCTGATTTTCCTGATCCTCTTCGCCCTCTAC
Organism: Terriglobia bacterium; assembly: GCA_049583595.1. Taxonomy (GTDB): domain Bacteria; phylum Acidobacteriota; class Terriglobia; order UBA7540; family UBA7540; genus SCRD01. Next base: position 2,194 of record JBAUWE010000555.1, on the reverse strand, counting down.
GGAAACTTCAAGTTCCCCGTCGCCATTGCCATCGGCGTGGTGACGACGGAGCCGGTGGGGGCGCTGCTGGCGCTGAAATTTACCAACACGCCCTTCAGCGTTTCCTCTGTCCTCGGGTTGCTGGTGCTCATGGGCGTATCCACGGAAATGGCTGTGGTCCTCTATTCCTACATCAACAAGTTGCGCCTGGAAGGGAAGGGTATCCGTGAAGCCACCCATGAGGCCGCCCTGCTCCGGCTGCGGCCGATTATGATGACGGCGCTGGTGGCCTGCCTGGGATTGTTGCCGGCGGCGCTTTCGTACGGAATCGGTTCCGACACGCAGCGGCCTTTCGCGATTGTGATTGTGGGCGGGCTGATTTCACCGCTGCTGCTGGGCTTCTTTGTGAACCCCATCCTCTACAGCCTGGTGGCAAAGGACGGGGACGTCCTCCAGGTCTAGGATTGTGAGCTACATGGGTTTCGGGAAATCTTCGGTTTTTCGCGGCCGGCATGGCGCGCGCCTGATGACGGCCTGGCTTGCCGTCGTGGTGCAGTTGCACATCTTTCTTGTCCTGGAATTGCACCGCCACGTGCTGACCCCGCGAATTTTAAGGGACATAGCACCGCGAAGTGCCGCCTGGACGAAGTCCCAGACGGCCCCGGCGCCGGCGCCGCTTTGCCCGGCCTGCCAGGTGGCCCGCCAGGGTTCCGTTCAACCGGCGGTTCAGAAGCTGGCGTTATTGCCCCTGCAGACGGTCGGGTCCGCGCTGCCCTCTCGTATTTCCAACCTGCCCGTTCTTTTCCTTCTTCATCCCTCCGGCCGAGACCCTCCAAATTCGTAGATTCACCTATCCGTTGTCGCTAACCGCGACACCCAAATCCAAATGGAGGTGTTTCTATGAGGCCATCTGTCTCAAGTCTGACCCGTATTTCTACTGGTCGCACTCCCCGCCGCCGCTCAGGCGGCAGGCTGAAAATGATGCGGCCTGTATGCATCATCGCATCACTTTTCTTATGTGTCCTGTTCCTCTCCGTTCCTGCCCAGGCCCAAGTTGCCGGTTCGGGAAGCATTCAGGGAACTGTCGTTGACCCCTCGGGCGCAGCCGTGCCGAACGCTACCGTCAACATTCACAATCCTGTCAGCGGATACGACCAGTCGGCCCAAACGGACAGCCAGGGCCAATTCAGCTTTTCGAATGTGCCGTTAAACTCGTACCATATGACGATCACGGCCATGGGATTTGGTGCGTATGTGCAAGATGTTAACGTCCGATCTGGAGTGCCTGTCAATCTAAAGGCAAACTTGGAGGTGGCTGGCACGACCACGTCAGTAACGGTTGAGTCCGCCCCTGACCTCATCGAGAATACTCCGACCGCCCATACCGACGTATCCCGCCAATTGTTCAACAAGGTCCCTTTGGAGAGCTCGTCTTCTTCAGTCAGTTCACTCGTGACGCTGACCACGCCGGGAGTGGCTGCTGACTCGAATGGTTTGTTCCACGGGATGGGTGACCATGCCTCGAACTCATTTTCGGTCGACGGACAGCCCATCACGGACCAGCAGAGCAAGGTCTTCTCGAATCAGATTCCGATTGCCTCCATCCAGTCGCTCGAAGTCATCGAGGGAGCTCCACCGGCCGAATACGGGGACAAGACCAGTCTGGTGATTGTGGCGCAAACGCGTTCAGGCCTTGGGAACACGCAGCCTCACGGCGACGTAAACGCCTCCTATGGGACGTTTGGTAGTTCGAATGCCGGATTCACTCTCGGGTATGGCGGACAGAATTGGGGTAATTTCATTTCCGCCAACGGCATGAATACCAGCCGTTTTCTCGACCCGCCGGAGTTCAGTGCCATGCACGATAAGGGGAACCAGCAAAACCTTTTTGACCGGGTTGACTATAGGTTCAATCAAACGGACAGCTTCCACACTAACTTTGGCTACACGCGGTCCTGGTTCCAGACGCCGAACTCTTTCGACGCCCAAGATGCGACAGGATGGTCAGGGTTGGTTGTCGATAACGGCGGCCTGGGCCCGGACGGATTGCCGGTGGGCCCCCAGGACCAGCGCTCGCTGATCAACACGTTCAACATTGCGCCAACCTGGACACACCTATTCGGCACCGACACGCTGTTCACGCTGGGCGGTTACGTTCGGCAGGACCGGTATCACTACATCCCGAGCGCCAATCCGTTTGCCGATCTCACGCCTG
>JBAUWE010000554.1:0-4239 GCA_049583595.1 Terriglobia bacterium | reverse complement strand
GTACTGCAGATCATCTTCCCTGATGGAACAAATACTGCTAATCGGGATAGGCCACCTGAAGGGCCCACACGAAAGAACAACCGTGTCAGTGCCAACTGAGTATTTCATAGTCGGGAATATACAAAGGAAGAAGATACCAGGAATGGTCATAGCAATGAGCAAACCAGTTACTATCCAGCCAGCCGGGGTGCCTTGGCGGATAGCGATCGCTATTCCAGCTCCCAGGCCTCCTACCACTGCAACACTGCAGAGCCAACCCCAGAGTGACGTGCGAGGCTTAAATACCTCGAAGGTTTCCCCCTCGGGAACTATGCTCTTGGGCCCAAACTGGAAATGCTTCACTGCTGTGCCTCCCCGAGGGGATAGCGAGGAGCGCCGGGGTTGAGGTCAGGTTCGTCAAGACTTACTTCGACGGCAGGAGCCCCCCACGGTATTATCCGAAAGCTGCGAAACGGTTCCACAAGGCTGCCGACGAAGGGAATGCCCATTGGCTAGGCATAGACTCCCTCCTGCGATGCCGCCTCTATCATTGCATGGATATTCTCCGGAGGCGTGGTGGGAGGGATGGCGCAGCCGGCGTTCAGAATAAAACGACCTCCCGGCTTCCACACTGCCATCAACTGACGTGTGCACTCGCGAACTTCTTCCGGCGTTCCGCGGGCGATAACGCCGCTGGGGTCGATGTTTCCAAACAACACGTGGCGAGACCCCACGGTTTGCTTTGCACGCTGCGAATCTGTCTTGTAATCGAGTTCAAACCCGCAGGGGTCGTACCGTGAAAGGTCATCCAGAATCTTCGACGTGTCCCCGCAGATGTGGATGACCACAAAATCACCTTCCGCCGCCAGGTCTTGGACTAGCCGCGCCTCGTAAGGCATGGCGAAGCGCTCGAACATTTTGGGCGAAGTCACATCAGGGCCTGCCAGGCTGTCACCCATCGATGTGAAATGTGCGCCCGCCTTGAAAAGCGCCCGATGGACCGCCAGGTGACTCTGGTAGCAAACCTCAAGCAATTGCGGAATCGCAGGATTATCAGGGTCCAGGGCAAGGTCGACCAGGAAGTCTTCAATTCCTCGCACCAGGCAGGCCAGCCCGAAGGCCGCCTGGTCTGCGTTGCCGCGGATGGCGATCTCGTTTCCCACCTGCTTTGCAATCAGACGGATGGCTTCAATCAGCGCGGGAATCCTGCCGTCGGTTTCAGGATTCACGACTTTGAGCTTTCCGACTTCTTCCAGACTTTGAATAGCCGGCGTCACGATGCGGCCCGGTTCATCGGGCGCACATTTCGATTTTGCACCCATGGCCTCTGCCAGCAGGGTGGTGTCTGTGTCAAGAAGGATGCAATCATAGCCGTACTTTTCCACCGCCAGCAGGTGCGCCCGTGCGATGGCTTCGGGATCGACGCGATACTTTTCCATGGGGATAGCCGCTTCACGGGCAGCCATCATAAAGTTATGCAAACACACCGGCACCCGGTCAGGAAGATCGCCTCGCAGCACCGCCTGGACGCGCTGAAGAGAGTTCATCGCTTACTCACCTCCACCAGGAATCCAGCCCCATCAGGCCGCGTCTCATCTGCAAATTTTGATTGCACTCTTGTCTCTCGGCTGAATCATATGTTAACGAGCCCCGCCTTTCAAGTTCTTGACGGGCCGAAGATGTCAGTCTGTTTGTGGAAGAGCAAAGATGAACGGGCTTGGAATGGCACGGTGCCGGAACCGTGCCTGGCGCAAATACTTGCTACCCGCTTAGCATTTTGAGGGTCAAGGGGTCGGGCTGGCCGCCATAATACTTTTCCAGGGCGTCGGCAAAGATGTTGCTGCCGGATGAAATGTGAGCGAACAGAGTCATCGAGGACCGAAATTTCATGGTGTCGGGGTAACCGAAAATTTCGTCAATGGAGACCCCCTCTACGCGGTTCACCAGCGACGCACACTCTTCCAGCCTGGGTCCGAGAACCGGGTGCGCAAGGTAGGCCCTGGCTTCTTCAGCCCCGGCAATTCCGAACCTGCTGGCCATAGAACTCTGCCCCAGACCTTTGAGCTGGGGGAAGATGAACCACATCCAGTGCCCCTGTTTGCGCCCCTGCCGCAACTCACGGCACACCCCTGCATACACGGGACTCTGAGCCTCAACGAATCGTTCCAGGTCAAACTTCATATCAGCCACCAACGACGATCACCATGGCACACGCCAGATGAGACGATGCTCGCTGCCGTTGCCCGATATTGTAGTTGACCCGGCCTCGCATTGCACCCTGGAGGGTGGAGCCCCGAATGATCGTGACGTTCAGCGAAGCTAGGCAAAGTTAGAATGGCGGGGTGCGGCGGCTGCGTAGGCCGCAGGTGGCATGGCCATCCTGGCCATGTTTTTCCACGGGCGGGACGCCCGTGCCACAAGAACCACCCTTGGCGATTCTCTGGCTTCTCTATGGACCGCCTGCCATGAAAACAGTCAAAAACGTGCCGCTGCGCAGGATCGCAGCGCGTAGCGAGGCCCTCCGGGGTTGAGGTCCGCGTATTTTCGTCACCGCCATGCCCCAATTCAAGAAAAGCCGCAGATCCCGCAGCGCGGGACGGACTGCGGCACCCGGCCGCCCATGCACGTTTCACCGTTGCAGGCGAGACATCCCGCGGCCCAATCGCGATGCCGGGGCTAGGGGAAGATCCCGTCATGATCTGCGGGTTGTGTTACAATTTGGCGGAAATCCATCGCTTTTCCACGAACTCATCGAGAAAGGACACCCTGAATGGACGACAAGATTGGAACCGGCAAAATGACACTCGGCAGGCGCAACTTCCTTAAAGCTGCGGGCATGGGCCTGGCGGCGGCAGGAGCCGTGCTGACACCGCAGGAGGAGGCGAGGGCACAGGCGGAAGCTGAAAAGATGAACCTGGAGCGAATTGCCGCCAATTCCTACGGGGTGCGCAACCTGTTTAAGACACGGCCTTATAACGGACCCAGACGCACCAGGCGGCGTCCGGCGGAGCCGAATAACGTGATGAACGATCCGAATGCGGCCGGGCCGTTGGCGGTGGCCAAGGCGGCGCAGGCGGCACGGGCGAAACTCCCCACGCGAGCCGAGCAGAAGGCGAAGTATGGCGAAATCACGCTAATGGATTTTCCGCAGTTTGCAAAGGAGCTGTTTCCCGGCGTGACCCATATGGATTTGTATTCGGGGTTCTTTGGCGATGTGGATGACAACAGTATGTACTTCCCGGAGGGATCGGCTGACCAGGGATTTGATCCGTTGAGCCCTTCAGGACGAAAGTGGCTGGATAAGCTGGCGAACGTTTGCGTCAAGACCGGCATGAAGGTTCAACACATCTCCAATAACGCGCCGACGGATCTGGCGGAGTACGGTTCGCCCGAAAAGGATGCCCTTCGCAAGGCCGGCGTGGCGATGGGGAAGCGATGGATCAAGGGGCTCTCCGTGCTCGGAGTGAAGTCGATGCGAATGAACTCGCCGCGGGCGCTCGGGCCGAGCATCCGTCCGAATGCGGTGCAGCGCGGGCCGGGCGACGGATATCCGCGCAACATTGATATCGTGCCGATGCTTGCGGCGGCCATCGAGTCTTACAAGGAGATGGCGGACTACGGCGGCAACTACGGAATACGCGTCACTCTGGAGAACCATTGGGGGCTGGCGGCCGACCCCATCAATATCCGGACGATCGTCGACGAAGTGAACCATCCGTATTGCGAAGCGTCGCCCGATTTTGCCAACTGGGAGCAGCATTACATGTTGTTCAACGGGCTGAAGGCGCTGGCGCCCTATGCGCATACCAACGTGCACGCGAAATATTGGGACCGCTGGGGCAAAAAGAATGACCTGCAGCGTTCCGTGAGGATTATGCTGGCGAACGGATTCAAGGGGACCTTCGCGCTGGAGTACGAGACCGGCCCCTGGGACCAGGTGGAGGGATGCAAATACGAGTTTAAAGAGGTGATGACGGCGCTGTCGACGCCTACTCCGGTGATTTGAGACTGGAACCGGGCGCCACACGGCGCCGGTTTGCGGAAATCGTGAATCCGGAGAGCTCGGTTGGAGGTTGTGCTCGCGCGGCGACCTATGCTATAGACTCAGGCATGAGCAAACAACGAGCGTTGAATGGTGTTCTTGCAGTCTCCCTTTTTCTTTGTGTAACCGGATCCCTCGTCGCCGAGCAGGGTTTCCACAAACTTTTCGATGGCAAGTCGCTGGATGGCTGGACGCTGGTGCGCGGCAAGGGGCCGGGC
>JBAUWE010000553.1:0-1663 GCA_049583595.1 Terriglobia bacterium | reverse complement strand
CTTTAACTGCGGAGTCTCTTTTCAGAACCGATCAAAGATCGCAAATTCCAGGGGCAGTGTTTTGAATTCGCCGGCCGTTCTTTCCGGGATGCCAACCTGAATGACTGCGCTACAGAACAATGGACTGAGCAGAGCCAGGAGTGGACACTCAAAAGCCCATGGCGACGCAAAGCGCGGCGACGTCGCCGATGCGCTCATCGAGTTGTGCCGGTACCACCTGGCACACGGCGGTCGAGTAGGGAAGCGCCTCACGCTGCAGGACCTCGCGTGCCGGGCCCAGCAGCGTCTCGCCCAGGCGCATGGCCAGCCCGCCAATCACGATTCTTTCGGGATTCAGGATATCGACAAGAATCGCCATCGTTTCCCCCAGCCGCCGGGCGGTCGATAGAAGGACGCGGGCGGCTACGGCATCTCCTTTTCGAGCGGCCGCCGCAACATCGCGGGCGGTGATGGGTTTGCCTTGCTCCAGTTGTTCAGTGAGCAGGGTCGGCTCATTCCTTCTGATGGCGGCTTTGACCGCTTTCGCTGCCACCTGGACCATTCCGCCGCCGCTGGCCCATCCCTCCACAGAACCCGCCTTGTGATACCCGACAGGCCCGGAACGCGTGAGCCGGACGTGCCCGATCTCGCCCGCGAAGTCGTTGGCGCCGTGATAGAGCCTGCCGTCGGTGATGATGCCTGCGCCCAATCCCGTTCCCATGGTCAGAAAAACCATGTTCCGGCAGCCTTGCCCGGCCCCAAAACGGTGCTCCGCCACCGCCCCCGCGTTGGCATCGTTTTCCACGCGGCAGGGGACGCCGAATTCTTCTTCAAGAATGGCTTTGATAGGCACATCCACCCAGGTGGAGAGGTTGGGTGGGGCCTGGATAATGCCTTCAAGGTGGTCGAGCGGCCCGCCACAGCTCACGCCGATGGCCGTGGGTTTCAGCCGGTGCTTTGCAACAAGATCGCGGATTCCGGCCTTGATCAGGCCCAGTGCCGGCTCGGGACCTTTTGCGGGCTTTGTGGGGAATTCGATTCGATCCAGAACGGATGGCGCCTCTAACGAGACGAGAACGGCGGTTTTTGTCCCGCCAATATCAATACCCACCAGCGCGTTCTTTGGCATCAGGCCGATCTCCTTGTGAATCGTTATCAAGTCCAGTGAGTCTAAAGCAAAAGGCCCATAAAGCCTTCGGGTTCCCGGCTTGTCCACCGCTTGGCCGGGGCCGCGTCCGACTCCGGCTGCTTGTTCAGAACCGAGGCGGTTGCTAGAATTATATCTTTGTTTGAAAGAGGAGTTTCGCCCCCACGACGTTTGTCTTCCTATGAAGCCCATTATTGAAGTGCAGGACCTGACCAAGGAGTTTCGTTCCTTTCGCCGGCGTGAAGGCGTTTGGGGAGCCATTCAGAACCTGTTTGTGCGTGACAGGATCACTGTCTCTGCTGTTGACCACGTCAGTTTCACCATCGAGCCGGGCGAAGTGGTGGGCTACATTGGCGCCAACGGAGCGGGGAAGTCGACCACGGTGAAAATGCTGACGGGCATTCTGGTTCCTACCGGCGGCAGCATTGTGGCCAACGGCTTTGTGCCCTGGCGCGACCGGCGCCGCTACACCAAGCACATCGGCGTGGTTTTCGGCCAGCGGACGCAACTCTGGTGGGACATTGCGGTGGTGGAATC
>JBAUWE010000552.1:0-3145 GCA_049583595.1 Terriglobia bacterium | reverse complement strand
AGAGCAGGCATGGCCGGATTAAGGCTCTGCCTAAGGTGGCTGTCCCCAAAGGGGATGGGGAACGTACGTTGTGTGGAGCTGAAGCTCAGACCAGGAGGTTGTCCGGCCGATGAAGATTCGGCCCGGAAAGATTTCTCAGCCCCGTGGGAGCAACGGCTCACACGGGGTTTTTGATTTTATGGGCGATTCGAGGCCCGGTGATTGACCCAGCATCAGGAGTTGGTAGCGCAGACTGCCGTCTTTGCAGTCTGCGGCTTTTCGCTTTTGGACGAAAACCCGCGGACCTGTAACCCGCAGGGCCGCGCTCAGCGGCGGGAGGAAGCCATGATTTACTTTACCGAAATTCAGAACCTGCCGGCTTACGACGTGAAGGGCTCGTATCTGGGGCGCGTGATCGATCTGGGGATCGATCCCAACCAGAACGCCCTGCGCGTGGCGGCTTACCTGGTGGAGGCGCCGGACAGGAAGCTGATCTACATTACCCGCGAGCAGATGCAGTCGATCACCGTGCGTTCCGCGCAGACCTCAGTGAGCCGTGCCGAGATCCACGGCAACAAGCCTCTCGGGGACCTTCTGCGGGTGAGTAAGGACGTTCTCGACCAGCAGGTGATTGACGTGGACCACCGCAAAGTGGTGCGCGTGAACGACGTGGACCTGGAAATCCAGCCGACCGACGGACGCACCGAGCTGCGCGTGCTGGCCGTGAACGTGGGGCTGGCGGCCGCGGTACGGCGACTGCTGCAGGGGATGACGGCCAAGCACACCAGCCGGAAGATCTGCAGCTTTATTCCCTCCCAAACCATCCGGTGGGAGTTCGTCAACCTGATTGAGCCTGACGCTTCCCGGCGGCTGAAGCTGCGGATTTCCTACGAGCGGCTGGCGCGCCTGCACCCGGCCGACATCGCCGACATCCTGGAAGAACTGAGCCGCGACGAACAGCGGTCGGTGATTGAGGCGCTGGACCACCAAACGGCCGCGCAGGCGATCTCTGAGATTCCGACCGAAATGCAGGCGCAACTGCTGCAGAACATTCCGGTGGAGAAGGCGGCGGACATCGTGGACGAAATGGCGCCCGACGAAGCCGCCGACGTTCTGCAGGAGCTGCCGCCGGAAACCTCCGCCAAGCTGCTGGCTGACATGGAAAAGAAAGACGCGCAGGAAGTGAAGGAACTGCTGGGGTTTGAGGACGACACGGCCGGCGCCCTGATGACCACCCATTACATCGCGCTGGACGTGACGGCAAGGGTGGAGGACGTGATTGAAGCGATGAAGGAATTCGAGGGATCGCTGGAATCCATCCATGCCGTTTACCTGATTGACAAGGAAGAACACCTGGCGGGCTCCGTCCCCCTGGCGCGCATCATGCTGGCGCCGGCCCGGACGCCCTTGCGGGAGCTTTCCCGCGAAGAGGTCCTCAGTGTTCGGACCGAAGCGGACGCCAGGGTGGTGATCGACCTGTTCAGAAAGTACAACCTTCTGGCCCTTCCCGTGGTGGACGACAAGCAACAGGTGGTGGGGCTGGTGACGGCGGACGACGTTCTCGACCTCGTGGTCGGCCGCAGGTAGAGGCCCCTCGCCTCCGTAGCAGCGGGAATTCAGGAACCAGGCAGGAAAGAGAATCCCCCGGCGCGCTCTCGCCGGGTGGCGCCGGCACAGGTGATCCATGGACCGCGAAAGTTTCAAAACATGGCGGACGAGGCTGCTGATTCTGCTGGCCGTGGTGGGTCCGGGGATCATTACGGCCAACGTGGACAACGACGCCGGCGGCATCTACACCTACTCGGTGGCCGGAGCGCGCTTTGGCTACGCGCTGCTGTGGACGCTCATCCCGGTGACCATCGCGCTGATCGTGGTGCAGGAGATGGTGGCGCGCATGGGCGTGGTGACCGGCAAGGGCCTGGCGGACCTGATCCGCGAAGAGTACGGCTTTCGCGCCACCTTCATCCTGATGCTCTGCCTGCTGGTGGCGAACCTGGCCAACACCATTTCAAACTTTGCCGGGCTGGCTTCCAGCATGTCGTTGTTCGGCATCAGCCGCTACATCATCGTGCCCCTGGGCGCCCTCATCGTGTGGGCGCTGATTGTGAAAGGCACCTACGAGTTTGTGGAAAAGGTCTTTCTGATCGCCTGCGTGTTCTACATCGCCTACCCGATCTCCAGCTTTCTGGCCCACCCCTCCTGGCCGGAGGCCATGAGGAACACTCTGACCCCGACGTTCCGGTTTGACCACAGTTACTTGTTCATGGTGATCGGCCTGATCGGAACCACCATCACACCCTGGATGCAGTTTTACCTGCAGGCGGCGGTGGTGGAGAAGGGCATCAAGATCAAGGACTGGGCCTACTCGCGCTGGGACGTGATTGTGGGCTGCATCGTCACCGACGTGGTGGCCTTCTTCATCATTGTGGCCTGCGCGGCCACGCTCTACGCCAGCGGACATCGCGACATCCAGAACGCGGCAGACGCGGCGCTGGCCTTGCGTCCGCTGGCAGGGCATGCGGCCAGCGCACTGTTCGCCTTTGGCCTGGCCAACGCCTCGCTGTTTTCCGCCTGCATCCTGCCGCTGGCCACCGCCTACTACGTGTGCGAGGGCCTGGGGCTCGAGTCGGGCATCGACAAGCGGGTGGAAGAAGCTCCCACGTTTTACTGGCTTTACACGGGACTGATTGTTGTCAGCGCTCTGGCCGTGGTGGTCTTGCGCGAGGAGATGCAGGTGCCCATCATCCTGCTCTCGCAGGTGCTCAACGGCATCATGCTGCCCTTTGTGCTGATCTTTATGCTGCGCCTCTCCAACCGCGAAGACCTGATGGGCGAGTACAAGAATACCCGCGCCTTCAACGCCATCGCCTGGGTCACCTGCGTGGTGATGATTGTCCTCACCGTGCTGCTGCTGGTTTCACAGCTCTTTCACGGCGTACCCGCCTGAGGTGGCGCCGGTTCGAAATCCAGAAGGCAATGTAAAATTTACCCGCTGTGTCAAAATCAAACAACTTTTCAAAATTGATTGCGAACGCGCGATCTGTGATTTTTTAACTATATTGATATCAACGATTTACTTTTTACGAAACAGCAGAGTAAAATTCCATGCGTCCCATTTTGCCGCCTTTTCAGGTATTGTAGCCTATATATGGAAGCTATCTCGGAG
>JBAUWE010000551.1:0-6554 GCA_049583595.1 Terriglobia bacterium | reverse complement strand
ATCGAACGCTCCTGAGCATTGCGGAAACCTCCCCGTTCAAGTGGAACGGCCTGAATCCCAACCTGGCAACGCAGGACGGTCCTCGCACCGCCATGTATATTTTCCGGTCGCAAGGCTTCAGTTCCGCTCAGCTGAAGGACCTGGTGTTGTATATCCAATCGCTCAAGCTGCCGCGCAACCCCCACCGTGCTGCGGATGGCCGCCTCACCGAGGCGCAGGAACGCGGCCGCCAAATATTCTTCCGGACCACAACCAACAGCGGCCGCATCATTCCGGACCGCGATCGTTGCTATTACTGCCATGCCCCGCAGACACATTACACATCGCGGGTCCGTATGGATATTGGGACTTCAACAGAGTTCGACAACGTGAAGGATTTCGATGTGCCCCAGATTGAAGGCGTTTACATGCGGGCCCCCTATCTGCACGACGGCAAGGCGCTGACGCTGGAAGGCATCTGGACCCGGTTTAATCCTGATGACAAACACGGAATTACATCCGACATGAACAAAGTGCAATTGAACGACCTGATCGAGTTTTTGAAGACCTTATAAAGGAGGACAGGCGGCTGCCCGGCTTGCCGGCCGCCGCTCGAAGGAACGATGAGAAATCGATTGCGAGCGTGCCTGTTACTGGCAACCGGACTGTTTGTCGTGGCGGCCACCGGCGTGATGGCGCAGACTCCCCCCCTTTACACCCGATGGACCAATTACACCGCGGCCAACGGATTTCCTGAAGGTGAAGTCTATTCCGTGGCGATCGACGGCAGCAAGGTCTGGGCCGGGACAGCCAACGGACTGGTGCTGATCGAGAACGGGAAAGTGAAGAAGGTTTTCACTCCCGCTGACGGCCTGTCGGGTCCGGCGGTGATGTCCGTTGCGGTGGACCACGAGACCGGTGACGTCTGGGCCGGAACCTTTGGCGGACTCAGCCGCTATTCCGCAGGCCAGTTCAAAAACTACACCAACCTCACCAGCGGCCTTGCAAACGACCTGGTTTACAGCGTGGCGATCCAGGGCAGAAACGTCTGGGCCGCAACAGCGGCGGGCATCAGCCGGCTGAATACGGACACCGGCGATTGGAGCATTTTCAACGAACAGAACTCACCTTTTGACGAACCCTGGTCTTACGCCATCGCCTTCAGCAAGCAGAAGGCGTATTTCGGCCTCTGGGGCGGCGGAGTTCTGGTTTACGACCTGGCCGGCCACTTCTGGAGGCCCTACACGGATCCCGACGGCTCCATGGAAATCGTTCTTTACCGCAACCAGGGTCTCATCCACATGATTGTCAGCAGCGTGGCCTATAACCCGGACACCAAAATGTTCTGGGCGGGTACCTATTTCGGGCTCAGCGGGTATGACGGCCGCAACTGGCACAACTACCTGAGCAAAGACAGCGGGCTGGCCGACGATTTTATCAACGGGGTTCTCTCGCGCGGCGACGAAGTGTGGGCCTGCACGCAAAAGGGGCTGAGCGAGCTCGATTACAAGACGAATACCTGGGTGACCTACCGGCCCGCGGATTGGAAATCTCTCGATTCAGCCAAAGCCAAAGAGGCCGGTCGTGGGGAAATCCTGATCACCCGGCCCGACGGCAAGAAGACCAGGATGGAAACTCCCACTTCGATCGCGCACAACTACATTCTCAGCATGGCATTTCAAGGAAAGGACATCTGGGTTGCTACGGCTGGCGGTTTAAGCCATGGCATCCGCCAGTCCGACAAGGAGGAACAACACAATGAGTCAGCTTCAAGCAGACACTGAGGCCATCATGGCAAAACAAGATCACAAACCCGTCTCCAAGAAGGCCATCAAAGCGCCCGGGGCATTGAATGAAGCGTACGATTACGAGCGTCCTTCATCGTTTTCGCGCGGCCTGCGCCTGGATATCAAGGGAATGACTATCCTGCTGATTTCCGGCACATCCAGCGTCGATGAGGACGGCCGAAGCGTTCATGTAGGTGACTTCCGGGCACAAACCTGGAGGACCTACCAGAACATCACGGCCCTGTTGGAAGCCGAGGGCGCAACGTGGAAGGATGTGGTCCGGACAAGCTGCTACCTTCGCGACATCGAGCGTGACTACGCCGCGTTCAATGAAATTCGCACCGAGTTTTTCAAGCAGCAGGGACTCGATCCGCTTCCGGCGTCCACGGGCATTCAGGCCATTCTGTGCCGGCCGGACCTGCTGATTGAAATGGAAGCCATGGCGATTTTTGATAGCGACCGTGGATAAGGCGGCCAGGGTCCGCTGAGCCGTCCGGCTCGGTGGGCCTATGCGGTGGCGGGACCTCGCGGCGCGGCGTTCAGATATTGAAACGGGAGGATTGTGAGCATGAGAGTCGGAATCCTGACAGCGTGTTTGATTTGTCTGCTGGCCGCCCCAGCCTGGACGCAGTCATCGTCCTCCAATAACGGGTCGGAAACATCAAGTTCTCCGGCCACGATGCGCTATGCCAACATGCCGCCCAAGGCTGTGCCCTTCGGACGGTTTCGAAAGTCCTACCAGGACTGGTACGTTGAGCCCAACACTCTGGAGTACAACGGTGCGGCGCGCAGCGAGCCTGCTCCCGACCTGAAAAATCTGAAATCGGTCAACATCGGTTTTCTCGGCCCACTCGGCAAAGACAATCCCGATTCTCCTTACGGCATCGCCATGCTGCACGGCACCCAGATGGCCCTCGCTGAAGCGAACGCGAAGGGCGGATATCACGGCAAGCCCTTTGCCCTGAAGATCCACGATGACCTCCCCCTTTGGGGCGCGTCGTCGATGGACATCGTGAAAATGCTTTATACCGATCACGCCTGGGCCATGCTGGGATCGATCGATGGCGCCTCCACTCACATTGCCTTGCGGGCGTCGTTGAAAATTGAACTTCCCATTGTGGACACCGGCACCACGGATCCGACGGTGACGGAAACTCGTGTCCAGTGGCTTCTGCACAATTTTCCTGACGACCGGCAGCAGGGTTACGCCCTGGCCGATTACATCTTCAACCAGCTCAAGCTGAGGCATGTTGGCGTTCTTCGCGTGAACGGCCGCTACGGCCGCCGGGGCTATGAGGAATTCTTCAACGACGCGCGGCGAATTGGCTTTCAGCCCCTGGTGGTGGTGAAGTACCCGCCGGCCGCGGAGGATTTCTCCGAGCAGTTGCAGGCACTGAAGAACCTTGGCATCCAGGCCCTGGTGATCTGGGGCAGCGCCACGCAGGCCGGGATGATCCTCAAGCAGATGCGCGCCATGGGAATGAAGCAGCCTGTCTTTGGCAGCAGCCGGGTGGCTTATCCGGAGTTATTAAAGGTCGCCGGCCCGGCAGCCAATGGCTTGGTGGCAGTGTCCGCCATTGATCCAACCCGGCAGGATCCCAAGTGGCAGGAGTTTCGGAAGCGTTACGCGGAGCGCTTCCACGCGCAGCCCGACGCCTTCGCCGCCTATGCTTATGACGGCATGAACATCCTGATTGCTGCCATTCAGAAAGCCGGGCTCAACCGGGGCCGCATCATGGACGCGTTGCGCGAGTACGGAATGAAGCGATACCAGGGTGTGAGCGGGACTGCGCTTTTCGACTACACCTTGAACAACATTGCTCCCGTCACTTTTGCCGAGGTCAAAGACGGACATTTTGTCTACTGGCCGGAGCACCGGACGGACTGGAAGGACGGCAACCCCATCGCGTCCACTCACTGAGCCGCGGGTGGCGGTTTCAGCGCTGGTCTGGCCGGCGGCCCCCTTGAACTTCAGATGAGAAAACCGTTCCATGGCGTGGTCAAACTTCTGGGATGCGCAAGCGCCCTCGGTGTGCTGGCCGGCGCCACGCTGGGGCGCGCGCAACAAGCAGAACCGGTCGTTCCTTACGCTTCGATTGGATCCACGGGCGTGAGCTATGCGGGGCCGGGCAGAGAAGCCTCCCATGATCTTGCGGGGCCGATCATCCACATCGGTATCCTGGCGCCGCTCAACGGCCCACAGAAGGCCAACGGAGAGGCTATCGTTCGCGCGGCGCGGATGGCGTTGAAGGACGCGGCACAGGGTCCGCTGCCAGGCGGCCTTCACCTGGAGTTGGCGATCGGTGATGAAAGCGGTCCGGCGTGGGGGCGTGTCACGGATGCCGTGCTGCGCCTTGTTTTCAATGACCACGCTGTCGCCATCGTCACGTCCGCCAGTGGCGTTACGGCACACTTGAGCGAGCAGGTCGGCAACAAGATCGGTGTTCCCATCCTGACCCTTTCCTCTGACGCGACCACGACTCAAATCAACCTGCCGTGGATTTTTCGCCTGGGGCCCAGCGACGCTCAGCAGGCACAGACGATGGCCCGCGACATTTATCGCGCGCGAGGGTTCAGGCACGTGCTTCTGGTGACGGAAAGTGACCACGACGGTCGCATGGGCGGCGGGGAGTTTGTTGAGGCAGCCCGCCGGCTTGGGGCGCCGCCCCCGGATTCTCTGGCTCTCAATCCGCTGCAGCCGGATGCCGGTTCGTTGCTTTCGGCCATCAGGACAAGGTCACCGCAGGCCATCGTGTTCTGGACACAGCCGGAGAATGCGGAGAAGCTGCTGGGGACGATGCGCGCCCATGGAATCCACGCACCCGTCTATCTTTCGCAGGAGACTGCACAGGAAGGCTCCGGGCTCAAGCGTCGCTCGCACAAGACCGCAGGAGTAAAGGATCCTTCAGATGCGGGCATCTACACGGTAGACATTGTCCCGGGCGGGGCGGCCTCAGGCACAAGCTTTGTCCGCCGCTATCAGGCGGCAACCGGAACTTATCCAAGCCCGGTTGCCGTGGACGCTTACGAAGCCGTCCGGCTGGTCGCGCAGGCTGTACGAAAGGGCGGCCCCAACCGCGCCCGCGTGCGCGACCACCTTGCAAACACGCGGGACGTTGCCGGTGTTTCCGGAAACATCTCCTTTGACGGCCAGGGAAACAACCGGGCGGCGGTTCGCCTCGTCCGCCTTCAGTGACGTGCGCGCGTTGCGAGTTTGTCTGCCGGGCGGGCGATCCGGCGCTCGATCGAAACAGGGAAACTGATACTTGGGAGAAAAGCGATGCAGGATTCAATGTCCGCCGCCACCGTATATGACGCCATCATTGTCGGCTCAGGAGCGGGCGGCGGCACGGTCGCCTACAATCTGACCAAAGCCGGGGCCAAATGCCTGATGCTGGAAGCCGGCGGCTGGTACGATGCCGCGAAGGATTCCAAATGGCTCGAGTGGCAATACAATGCGCCCAACCACGGCAGCGGAAATTTCAAGGACCCGGTCGACTACTTCACGGCCGTGGTCGGCGGCTGGCAGGTTCCCGGTGAGCCCTACCTGAGCGCTCAAGGAAGCGACTGGATGTGGTTTCGCTCCCGCATGCTGGGCGGTCGCACAAATTCCTGGGGCCGCATCTCTCTCCGCAACGGGCCGTATGACTTTAAACCCCACAGCCGCGACGGCAAGGGTTTTGACTGGCCCATCAGTTACGACGAACTGGCTCCCTATTACGACAAGACGGAAGAACTGATCGGCGTATTTGGATCGGCGGAAGGCATCGAGAACCTTCCCGACGGCAAGTTCCTTCCTCCGCCTGCGCCGCGCTGTTATGAACTGCTGGTCCAGCAGGCCTGCCGGAAACTCCACATCCCCTGCATTCCGTCACGCCTGGCGATCCTGACCAAAGCGCTCAATGGCCGCCCCGAATGCCACTACGTTGGGCAGTGCGACCGCTGCTGCCGGCTGGGGTCCAACTTTTCATCGCCGGTGGTCCTGCTGACGCCGGCGCAGATGACCGGCAACCTGGAGATTCGCACCGGCGCCATGGTGCGTGAAGTCCTGACGGGCGAGGATGGTCGCGCCACCGGAGTCTCCTACATCGACAAGAAGACCCGCAAGGAAGTTCAGGTTCGAGCGAAGGTCGTTGTCCTGGCCGCAAGTTCCTGCGAGACGGCTCGGCTGCTGTTGAACTCGCGCAACAGCCGGTCTCCCAACGGCCTGGCGAATTCAAGCGGACTGGTGGGCAAATACCTGATGGACACCGTGATGAGTGACGTCAGTGGCTTTGTTCCCAGGATGATGGACCTGCCCGCGCACAACGAAGACGGCGTGGGAGGCATGCACCTCTACATGCCCTGGTGGAACCTCCAGAAGCAGCAGAAGAACCAGTTGCCGTTCTCGCGCGGCTACCACATTGAATTCGGCGGAGGCCGCAGCGGCATGCCGATGCCGGGAATCCTGAGCGGCACTGAGAAACTGGTGGGCGGCGGATACGGAGAAAAGCTGAAGCAGGACTGCCGCAAGGTCTACGGCGCGTTTATCCGCCTGCACGGCCGCGGCGAAATGATTCCCAACCAGGACAGCTACTGCGAAATTGACAACAACGTCGTGGACCAGTGGGGGATTCCGGTTCTGAAGTTTCACTTCAAGTGGGGACAGGATGAAACCCTGATGGCGCGCCACATGCAAGAGACCTTCCAGGAGATCGTCAAGACCGCAGGCGGCAAGGTGATTGAATCTTCCGGGCCCGAACAGCACTGGGGAATTTCAGCGGGCGGGCAGGGGATTCATGAAGTGGG
>JBAUWE010000550.1:0-6469 GCA_049583595.1 Terriglobia bacterium | reverse complement strand
GCACAACGTGTCACGGGCAGCTTGGGAAAATGCCGATCACATGGCGGGAAAATACGCTCTACATGCGGTGGTGTGTTGATTGCCATAAGCATCCGGAGCGTTATGTGCGGCCCAAAAAAGATGTTTTTGATCCTATCTACACTCCGCCTGCGAACCAGATGGCCATGGGCCGAAAGCTGGTGACGGAGTACAAGATCAAGAGCCTGACAAGTTGCGATACGTGCCATCGATAAACCGCACACACAGGGATAATCAATGAAGGACAAAAACTTCATCGACCTCGCCTCGGTCCGAGCAGGTCTTGAAAACGGCGGCAAGAAGCGCTTCTGGCGAAGCCTGGAACAACTGGCTGACACGGAAGAATATCAGAAACTCGCGCGACAGGAGTTCCCCCCGAACCCTCCCGTCAAGGAAACCCAACCCGGACTCAGCCGGCGAAATATGCTGAAGCTGATGGCCGCCTCTGCCGGATTGGCGGGGTTGACGGCTTGCACGAAACTTCCGATCGAGCACATTACTCCTTACGTCAGGCCTTCAGAGGAGTTCGTGCCGGGCCACCCGTTGTTCTACGCGACCTCCATGCCCCGGCCTGAGGGCGGCGCAACAGGGTTGCTGGTGAAGAGCCACATGGGCCGCCCCACCAAAGTTGAGGGCAATCCGGACCATCCCGGCAGTCTGGGCAGCACGGATGTTTTTGGACAGGCATCGGTGCTCGATCTGTGGGACCCTGACCGGGCCCAGACCGTGATGCATGGCGGTGCCATCACCAATTACAGCGAGTTTCTGGAGTTACTGGGCCAGCTGCGCAACCTATACCTCACCCAGAAGGGCGCAGGCTTTCGAATTCTGACCGAGACGGTCACTTCGCCTACCCTGGGCAGCCAGTTGAAATCTCTGATGGCAGAGTTTCCGGAAGCCCGGTGGCACCAGTACACGCCTGTCAACCGGCACGCGGAACGGGAAGGTCTCCGGGCGGTTTACGGAGAATTCCTGAGCACGTATTACAAGTTTGATCAGGCGGATGTGATTGTTTCGCTGGACGCTGACTTCCTGTGCTCCGGGCGGGGCGGCGTCCGCTACTCCCGCGACTTTGCAGACAAGCGGCGGATTAAAGACCCCCACAGTTCCATGAGCCGGATGTACGTCGTTGAGTCCATGGCGACCATCACGGGCGCCTCAGCGGATCACAGGCTCCCGCTCAAACCCAGCCAGATTGAAGCCTTCGCCACGGCGCTTGCAGCGGCCGTAGGAGTGAAGGGCGTTGAACCGGGATCTCAGGCTGCGGAGGGAGTGCCGGCGGGATGGATAACCGGGCTGGTTCGTGACCTTCAGCAGCACCGCGGGGGGGGCATCGTCCTGGCAGGCGAGCAGCAACCGCCCAGGGTTCACGCGCTGGCGCATGCCATCAACGCAGCGCTGGGGAACGCGGGCAAAACGGTGATTTACACCGACCCGATTGAAGCCCAGCCCGTCAACGAAATGGAATCCATTCGGGAACTGGCGGCTGACATGAACGCGGGAAAGGTCGATACCCTCCTGATCATCGGCGGGAACCCTGTCTACAACGCCCCGGCGGACCTGGAGTTTGAAAAGGCTCTCGATAAAGTCAATCTTCGACTGCGCCTGGGAATCTACAACGACGAAACTTCTTATCGCTGCCACTGGTTTATTCCTCAGGTTCACTTCATGGAAGGCTGGAGCGACGACCGGGCCCACGATGGCACGGCCTGCATGGTTCAACCGCTGATCGCTCCGCTTTACGGAAACCGATCGCCGCATGAAGTTATTGGCGCGCTTCTTGGAGACGCCGGCCGTACGCCGCACGAGTGGGTGCACGGCTATTGGGCGGACCAGAAGCTTGCCTCGACTGTCGAGTACGAAACATTCTGGGAAACCTGTCTTGAAAAAGGCGTCGTTCGCGGCACGGCCTTCCCGGCAAAGGCTGTAACGCCCAAACCGGATTTTGCCGCCGCCCTGCCCAAGAGCTCCAATGGAAAGGGCGCCGGCGCCGGTTCCATGGAGATCGCTTTCCGGCCCGACCCCACTGTCTGGGACGGCAGCTATAACAACAATTCCTGGCTCCAGGAGCTCCCCAAACCGCTGACCACGATGACCTGGGACAACGCAGCGTACATCAGCGTTAAGACTGCCGAGCAACTCGGCGTGGTGAGCGAAGACGTTGTGGAAGTCAACATCCAGGGCCGCAAGCTTCGTGTTCCGGTCTGGATTCTTCCCGGGCACGCCGACGGCTGCCTGACGGTCACTTTCGGCTATGGCCGGGCACGCGCGGGAAAAGTGGGCAACGGAACAGGGTTTAATGCCTATTCCATCTGGACCTCGGACACCCCGGGATTTGCCCCGATTTCCAAACCCGGCAAGACAGGCGACCACTATAACCTTGTGACCATGCAGCGGCACAGCATCATTACGGAAGGCGGCCATAAAGAAGAAATCGAAAGCAAGAGCGCTTTCAACAGAGACCTGGTGCGGGTGGCAAGCCTCGACGAATTTCGCTCCAACCCGGATTTCGCCGCTGATCCCCCGGAGGAAACCACCCAGGCTCCCAACCTGTATCCCCGCCAGGACTACAGCAAGGGATACCAGTGGGCCATGGCCATTGACATGAACAGCTGCGTGGGGTGCAACTCCTGCGTGATAGCCTGCTATGCCGAGAACAACATCGCCGTGGTGGGCAAGGAGCAGGTCGACGCCGGACGCATCATGCAGTGGATTCGCGTTGACACCTACTGGCGCGGCAGCCTGGAGAATCCCGAAACCTATCATGTCGTGATGCCCTGCATGCATTGTGAAAACGCCCCCTGCGAATACGTCTGCCCGGTCGGGGCCACGGTGCACAGCCCTGAAGGGTTGAATCTGATGGTTTACAACCGCTGCGTCGGCACGCGGTACTGCTCAAACAACTGTCCCTACAAGGTGCGCAGATTTAACTTTGAGCTTTTCTCCGACTGGAAGACACCCAGCCTTTATGGAGTCCGCAATCCCGACGTGACGGTCCGCAGCCGCGGCGTCATGGAAAAATGCACCTATTGCGTGCAGCGCATCAAAGAAGCCGAAATCAGGACGCAGGTTGAAAATCGCACCATCCAGGATGGCGAAGTTGTCACGGCCTGCCAGCAGGCTTGCCCGACCCAGGCCATAGTGTTTGGAAACATCAATGATCCCAACAGCAAGATATCAAACCAAAAAGCTCAATCGAGGAACTACGTCTTGTTAGCTGAATTGAACGTTCGTCCACGAACTTCGTACTTAGCGCGGTTGCGAAATCCGAATCCGGAGATCAAGGAGTAAGGGGATGGCTGCAAGAGAACC
Organism: Terriglobia bacterium; assembly: GCA_049583595.1. Classification (GTDB taxonomy): domain Bacteria; phylum Acidobacteriota; class Terriglobia; order UBA7540; family UBA7540; genus SCRD01. The sequence goes on along the minus strand of JBAUWE010000550.1, from coordinate 3,139 downwards.
CGAAAATGTGGGTACCCTGGTTGCTCCGGGGAGCGATGTCCTTGGTCCCGGCCATTCCTATGGGTCGGTCACCGACAAAATCAGTTCCATCGTTCTGACCCGGGGCACCGGCAATAAGTACAAGGTCGGCCTCGGGGTCGCCGTGATGCTGCTCCTGATGCTCAACTTCGGGGTCACGGTGCTGTTTGCAATCGGCGTTGGAATCTGGGGAATCAACATTCCGGTCGGATGGGGATTCGCCATTACCAACTTTGTGTGGTGGATCGGAATCGGACACGCGGGAACGTTGATTTCCGCGTTCCTGCTGCTGATGCGCCAGAAGTGGCGCACCTCCATCAACCGATTCGCTGAGGCCATGACCCTGTTTGCGGTTGCCTGCGCCGGCACGTTTCCTCTGCTCCACATGGGCCGGCCGTGGCTGTTTTACTATCTGCTTCCCTACCCTGACACGATGGGTGTATGGCCACAGTTCCGCAGCCCGCTGGTGTGGGACGTTTTTGCGGTCTCAACTTACGCCACCGTTTCATTATTGTTCTGGTATGTCGGCCTGATTCCGGACCTGGCAACCCTTCGCGACCGTGCCACCAAGAAGTTCAAGCAGGTTATCTATGGCGCTTTTGCGCTGGGCTGGCGTGGATCGGCGCGTCACTGGAAACGGTATGAAATGGCGGGCCTGCTGCTCGCGGGACTGGCCACTCCGCTGGTCGTCTCTGTCCACACCGTAGTGAGCTTCGACTTCACGATTGCGATTATTCCCGGCTGGCACAGCACGATCTTTCCGCCTTACTTCGTTGCCGGCGCCATCTATTCAGGGTTTGCCATGGTGGTCGCCCTGGCCGTGCCTCTGCGCAAGTATTACGGTCTGGAAGATTTCCTGACCATCCGCCACCTCGACAACATGGGCAAGATGATGCTGGCCACCGGCATGATCGTGGCTTACAGCTACGTCATGGAAACCTTCATGGCCTTCTATAGCGGCAACAAGTTTGACATTTTCATGATCATGAACAGGATGACGGGCCCCTATGCCGGGGTTTACTGGACGCTGATTGCGGTCAACCTGGTGATCCCGCAACTGTTGTGGTCCTCGAAGATCAGGCGCAACCCCCTGTGGTTGTGGGTGCTGTCCTTCTCAGTCCAGACCGGCATGTGGCTGGAGCGGTACATGATCATCGTCACCAGCCTCCACCGCGACTTCATTCCCTCTTCATGGGGAATGTTCTATCCGACCAAGTGGGACTACATTATTTTTGTCGGGACCATTGGCCTGTTCTTCACCTTGTTCTACCTGTTTGTTCGCTTCCTTCCGATGATCTCGATTTTCGAAATGCGCGATCTGGTTCATAAAACGGCAGAGGAGGCCGAGTCTTAGATGAATCAAAGGCAGCCGATTTACGGATTGATGGCCGAGTTCCTCTCGGCGGAAGAACTGCTGGAAGCCAGCACCCACGCAGCGGAGGCCGGCTATCGCGGACTGGATGCGTATTCGCCCTTCCCAGTCGAGGGGCTGTCCGAAGCCATTGGATTCCATAAGACGAGATTGCCCGTCCTGGTGTTCTTCGGAGGGCTGATGGGAACTTGCGGTGGCTTCTTTCTGCAGTGGTGGCCCAATGTCATCGGCTACCCGCAGAACATCGGAGGCAAACCCATGGACAGCTGGCCGGCGTTCATTCCCATCACGTTTGAGCTGACCATTCTGTGCGCGGCGCTCACGACTGTTTTCGGACTGCTGGTGCTGAACAAACTTCCCTGCCCTTATCATCCGGTGTTTAATGTGGAACGGTTTGCTCACGCGAGCAAGGACAGGTTCTTCCTGCTGATCAAGGCGGACGATCCCAAGTTTAACGCGGAACAGACCAGGAACTTTCTGGCAGAACTCAATCCTCACGAGGTATCTGAAGTTGAAAGCTAAATGCGGCCAGGCTCAACACTTTCCGAGGGCGGCCTCGCCAGGTTCGTCCTGCAGGCCGGCGGGATTGACCTCGCACGCCGCGCGCGGCTTCCGATGGGCTGCCATTGCGCTGCTCGGGGTCTTGATGACAGGCTGCCGGCTGGATATGCACATTCAACCCAAATACAAAGGTCTTGAGCCCAGCAGCTTCTTCAACGATGGCCGCTCAGAGCGCCCCGTCGTTCCGGGTACGGTTGCAAGGGGGCAGTTGAGGACGGATGAACTGCTTTACACCGGCAAGATCAATGGCCAGATTGCCAACGTCTTCCCGTTTCCCATCACGAAGAATGACCTTGACCGTGGCCAGCAGCGATTCAACATTTATTGCGCGCCCTGTCACGATTACACGGGGACCGGCAATGGCATGATTGTGCAAAGAGGATTTCCGCCTCCGCCTTCCTATCACATTGAACGCCTGATGAAGGCGCCGGTAGGCCATTTCTTTGACGTCATGACAAACGGTTACGGAACCATGTACAGCTACGCGGCCCGCGTTTCTCCCCGGGACCGCTGGTGCATTGCGGCCTACATTCGGGCTCTGCAGTTGAGCCAGAATGCGCCCGCAAAGGATGCTCCATCCAGCGAACTTACGAAACTTGAAGGATCGGCACAATGAACGAAGATACTCTGAAGCCCGGACTCGATCGTGCCCAGCGCTTGTTTCTGATCGTCGGCGTGGTCGCTTCGGCGGCGTGCATTTTCGGAGCCTTTTCAAACTGGACAGGATTCCTTCGGGCTTACCTCATCGGATACCTTGTCTGGTTGTTAGTGGCCCTGGGTTGCTTTGCGATTCTGATGCTCCACCACATGGTGGGAGGAAGATGGGGATTCGTCATCCGGCGCACGCTGGAAGCGGGAACCCGGACATTTCCCCTGCTGGCGTTGCTCTTTATTCCGCTGCTGATCGGCCATGCAAACCCGCACGTCTACCCAGTGGTCACGGGCAGCTCTTTCAAGGCTTTCTATCTGAGCCCGCCCTTTTACGTTACCCGTGCGATCCTTTACTTTGCCTGCTGGATCGGCTTTGCGTATTTCCTGAACAAGCTGTCGGCGCGGCAGGACCAGGGCACGGAGAAGGGTTTGCTGAAGAAGTTCAACAACCTCAGCGCGGCGGGATTGTTGATCTACTGCGCCACCATCAGCTGGGCGTCGTTCGACTGGGTCATGTCATTGGAACCCAAGTTCTTC
>JBAUWE010000549.1:0-8079 GCA_049583595.1 Terriglobia bacterium | reverse complement strand
GTAAAAGCCCTGCTCGCCGAAAGCTTCGCCGTGGTCGGAGGTGATGATGACGATGGTGTTCCTGCCCTGGGGAGATTTTTCGAGATCGTCAAGCAGGCGGCCGACCTGGGCATCGAGAAAGGCCAGGCAGTTATCATAGGCGGCGACCAGCGTGGCCCGGTCGGCGGGCGTGATGTCGCGGGCCGGGGCGGGGCCCTGCAGGTCGTTGAACAGCTTGTGGACCAGCCTGTTCGAGAGGGTCCCGAAGCGGTGGTCGTAGGGCGGCTGGGTAAGATAGGGCACGTGGGTGTCAAAGTAGTTGATAAAGAGAAAATAGGGGTTCGCGGGCGGGCGGCGGAGCCAGCGGAAAATGTCCTGGTTGGTTTCGCGCGCGTCCTCCCGTTCCATGTAGTCAAAGCGGCAGAAGGTCTGATAGGCAGGCTGGATGAGCGCTGTGCCCACCAGCGTGCCGGCCAGATTGCGCCGCAGCGATTCGCTGTCGTCGCGGTAAACGCCAAAGCCCCGGCCGATGCCCCAGCCTTTCTGGCAGTAGTTGAAATTGGCGACGAAGCCGGCCGTTTCGTATCCGCGGGATTGCAGGATGCCGGCCAGCGTGCGCGGCCCCGGCGGCAGGGGCAGCCACCAGTCGGCGCCGTTCTGGTGGGGCAGCAGGCCGGTGAACATGGAGGCGTGGGAGGCCAGCGTCCAGGAAGTGGGGGCGATGGCGTTTTCAAACAGCACTCCGCGGCGGGCCAGGCGGTCAAGGTTGGGCGTGGTGGGGCGCTGGTAGCCGTAGGCTGAGAGATGATCGGCGCGCACGGTGTCGAGAACGATGAAGACGATGTTCGGAGCCCGGACGTCCTCAGCGGACGCCGCCTTCACACCTGCCCCGCCCGGAAAAGGGTCGAGGACGAAATATCCCATGCCCCCGAGGGCGACGAGACCTGCCGCCACCAGGCTCCACGAAAGGATCCGCACCCAGCGGAAGCGCCGGCGGGCGGCCAGGCGCGAAACGGGTCCCCACAATAAGTAGACGGCCACAGCCGCTACGGCCAGGGCTGCTGCAAACGTCGCCAGCGGAACCAGAATGTCCCGCAAGCTGAATTCCTTGATCACAATTCGGGTGTGGAGCCAGCGGAGCCGCAAGGCCACAAAAGCCATCACGACGGCAACATCAGCCGCAACAAGCCATTTGATTCTGTGTGTTCCGGGTTTTCGCCCGGCGAGGAATCCGAGTGCCAGGCCCAACAGGGCAAAGGAGGTGATGTCCACCAGCGGAGCCAGAAACCATTCCACGGAGCCGATGTCCGGAACCAGCAGGGCCGGAACGAGGGGAGAACTGCGGAGCAGCGCGGCTTCAAAAATCCCCAGCAGCAGGCCGGCAAACGCACTGAACACCACAAACCGCGACATCACCTCTCTAGGGCTTGCGCTGTGGCCAACCGGGGTCGTTCCAAAATGATCCTTCAGGTCCATGCCGTCCTGTTCCACCGTATTCCGCCGCATCAAGGGCTTCAGTTTAGCCTGACACACCTGCCTGGCTTCTACAACTCTACAACGGTATTTGTATGGGACGGGCGGGGAGCGAAACGGGCGCGACGGTGGGCGGCGGGGGTTTCCGTGGCTTCTGAAATGAAAACGCCCCGGGCAGGCGGCGTCAGTCAAGTGCGAGGTATTCTTTCACCTGCTCCGGCCTGAAGCCGATCAGTTCCGGTTCCAGGGAAATCGTCATGCCCGTGCGGGCGTGGACGGCCCGCCGGACGCGGCCCGCCAGCGTGAGTACGTCGTGGGCGGTGGCGCCGCCGTCGTTCAGCAGGACGAGCGGCTGGGTCTCATTCACCCGCGCGCCGCCTTCGCGTTGTCCTTTGAGGTCGCAGATTTCAATCAGGAACGCGGTGGGGATTTTCACCGGCCCGCCGGCCCGCGAGCGCTTGTTGATTTCTTCGAGGCGTTTCCATTCCGCGGTTGAAAAATTGCGATGGATATTGGCGTGCAGGACTTCAAACTCATCTGCGCTCAAGACGAGGTTCTTGAAAAAGGAGCCGGCGTTTCCGCCCTTCTCTTCGCGCGGGAAGGGGAACTTGCGGTCGCGGATCTCGATGATGGCGTCGCGGACCTGCTGGATGGAGGGCCTCTCAATCCCGCGCTCGATGAAGATGTCGCGCACGTCCGGGTAGTGAAGATCCAGCCGGGCCCGCCGGTTGAGTGCCAGCTCCAGCTGGAGAATGATGAAGTCGTTTCTTGCGCTGGAGTTGAAAATACTTTTCCGGTAGCCGAAGCCGCAGTCGGCGGCGCTGAGCTTCAGCACGTTGCCGGACGGGACCTGCAACACGGTGGCGCTTTTGAACACGTCGCTGATCTGCTGCCCATAGGCGCCGATGTTCTGGACGATGGCCGCTCCGGCCTGCCCGGGAATGTGCGAAAGGTTTTCGATGCCCCAAAACCCTTCCTCAACCGCCCGCCGGACCACGTCATCCCATGGCTCAGCGGCTTCAATCCGCAGCAAGGCTCTTTCAGATTCCTCCGTCTCGATCGCAACACCGCGCTCGACGGGATGGATGACCAGTCCCTGGAAGCCGCTGTCACTGACCAGGATGTTGCTTCCGCCGCCCAGCAAAAAGACGTACAGGTCTTGTTGCCGCGCAAAGCGAAGCGCCTGGAGGAAATCGTCGCGAGTGGCCGCACCGGTAAAGAAACGAGCCGGCCCTCCCACCTTGAAAGTGGTGAAGGGCTTGAGCGGCTCATCCCGTCTGATCTCAAAATGGGTCATGACTCAGTGTAGCGCCCGAAGGCCCGCGAGTCACTGCACGTGCCGCTTGCGGCCCGCCCAGTAAGGTTCGCGCAGCACCTTCTTCAGGATTTTGCCCGTGCCGCCTTTGGGGAGGCTCGGGAAGAATTCCACCGACTTGGGAACCTTGAATCCGGCCAGGTGGCCTCGGCAGTGGTCGAGGATGCCGGCTTCATCCGCGGCCTGCGCCTCGCGAAGCACCACCAGCGCCATGGGAACTTCGCCCCACTTGTCGTCCGGCACGGCAATCACCGCGCATTCCAGCACGGCCGGGTGCAAGCTGAGGACGCGTTCAACCTCCGCCGAGGCGATGTTCTCGCCGCCGCTCAAAATCATGTCCTTGGAGCGATCGACGATCAGGATGTAACCGTCCTCGTCCAGGGTGGCCAGGTCGCTGGTGTGGAACCAGTCGTCCCGGATGGCGCGTTCGGTGGCTTCGGGCTGATTCCAGTAACCCGCCATCACCACGTCACTGCGCACAATCACTTCGCCTACTTCCTCGCCGTCGGGCTTGACGTCGTTGCCGTGGATATCCACCACGCGGATTTCCGCTCCGGCAAAGGCGCATCCGGCGGTCGCCTTGCGGCGTAACTGGACATCGGGGGAATCGCCCGCCAGGTGGTCTTTGATACTGGCGATGCAGATGACCGGAGAAGTTTCCGTCAGGCCGTAACCGCCCTTGGCCGCGCAGCCCGGCATCTTTTCTTCAATTTCTCGAATCAGGGCCGTGCTGCAGGGCGCTCCGCCGACATACATCTGTTTCACGCTTGAGACGTCATAACGGGTAAAGTCCGGGTGATTGATCATCGCACTGGCCATCGTCGGAACCATCTGGAGCTGCGTCACTCCCTCCGCCTGGACCAACTGGAGCACCGTGAGCGGATCAAATTTCTTGATCATCACGTGCCGCCCTCCCAGCAGCGTCAGGAAGTGCGGCGTGCCCCAACTGTTCACGTGAAACAGCGGCACCGTGTAAATCCCCACTTCTTTGTCCACCTGGTTCTCCACCTGCAGCCTGTAAAACGCGTGGAGATAGAGGTTGCGGTGGGTGAGCATCACGCCCTTGGGATGCGCCGTGGTGCCGCTGGTGTAGAAAAGCTCGGCCACGGAGTTTTCATCAATCGTGCGGTAATCGATTTCCGCCGGCTCGGCCTCCGCCAGCATCTCGTCGTAAGTCTTTGGGTGGGCCCACCCGGGCGGAGAACCTCGTAACGCCACAAAGTGCCTGACCGACGGGACGCCCGGCCGCAACTTTTCGAGCAGCGGCACGAATTCGGGATCGAAAAGAAGCATGGCGGGCGCGGCATCGTTCAGGATGTAGGTCAATTCTTCCGCGCCCAGGCGGATGTTGAGCGGCAGCAAGATGGCGCCCAGTTGAGGCACCCCGAAATAAGCTTCCAGCAGGCGGTGGCAGTTAAAACTCAGGAAGGCCACCCGCTCGCCTTTCTTGAGGCCCAGACGCAGCAGCGCGGCCGAAAGCCGGTCGCAGCGCTCGTCAAACTCTCTGTAGGTGAACCGCAGATCTTCGCAGACCACGCCCTCCTTTTTCCCGAAGATGCGCGCGGCATGGCGCTTGAGGCGGACTGGAGTGAGAGGAAGAATCATGGTTGCTTGTTTTCCTTCGATGATTCCGGGTAAAGCCCAAAAGAGGCGGCGCCTGCGCGGCAATGCACGGCGATCCCTCTCAGGCACAACCCGTCGAATCAACTGCTTCAGGCGCTAATACTGGCGCTTTTCGATGCGCGGGCGCTCGACGCGGCTCATCGCCCCTTTTTCAATCGCCGGATGTTTGAGGCCGCGCAATTCGTCCAGGTTCGCGCAGACTTTTTCTACCGCGTCGGCAATGTCGTCAACGTCCTTGCGGCTGCCCAGGAACAGATGGTGCGGCAGCCAGACGGACTCTTCGTAGGCGGCGCGTTCTGAAACCGGGCAATGATATTGCGTTCGCGGGTTCAGCGGTTCCGCGCGTCCCCAGGAAAGCGCCGGGAATTCGGTGGGGTCGAGGGGAAACAGCGCGCTTTTGTAGACCGGCTCGTAGAACAGTCCGTCGCAGGGAATGCCTTCCAGTTCCAGCGCGCCCAGAAAAGCCGCCCGCGGAGTGCCGCCAAAAGCTTCCGCATTGTATTTGAAAACGTATTGATAAGCCGCCACGCGCGTGTTGCGCTTGTCGTGCCTGAGGAAATCCAGGCCGGGAATTTTGCGCAGGCGTTTTTCCAGATGCGCCATGTTCGCCTGGCGTTTTTTGGCCTGCCCGGGAAGGCGTTCGAGCTGCGCTTCCAGGATGGCCGCCTGGAATTCCGTGATTCGATGGTTAAAACCGATCAGCCGATGGCCGTAGCGGTCCGTTGCGCTGGCGCGCCCGCAGTTGACGTAAGACTGCGCCCGTTCGTAAAGCGCGAGGTCGCTGGTGATCACCCCGCCGCCTTCGCCGGAAGTCATCAGCTTGCTCGACTGGAAACTGAAACATCCGAAATCGCCCGTGGCTCCCGCGCCCTTGTTCCGCCATTGGCCGCCGTGGGCGTGGGCGCAGTCTTCAATCACCGCCAGCTTGTGCCGGCGCGCGATCTTCATGATGGCGTCCATATCGCAAAAGCTCATGGCCAGGTGGACGGGCAGGATGGCGCGCGTTCTCTCCGTCAGCGCGGCCTCGATGAGCCGGGCGTCCAGGCAGTAGGTGCCGGGATCGACGTCGACGAAGACCGGCACGGCGTTCAACAGCAACACCGGACCGACCGTGCCTTCCCAGGTGTAGGCGGGGACAATCACCTCGTCGCCCGGTTCGATGCCCGCCGCCTTCAGCGCCACCTGGATGGCCACCGTGCCGTTGGAAACCGCAAGCCCGTATTTGGCGCCGTGGACCTTTGCAAACTTCTGCGCAAAGCGGTCGGCAATGGTGTTTGGAAACGGATAGCCGCCCCAGTTGCGGCTGGCCAGCACCTTCTGCAACGCCCGCTCTTCCTTGCGGTTGTAAATCGGCCAGTCGGCAAAAGGCTTTGTGCGGACGGGTTTGCCTCCCGCGATCGCCAGTTTCCCCATGGTCTTCTCCTTCAGCCTGGACTATTCATGAGCCGGCGGCTTCAGCCGCTGAAAGTTCCGGCGCCATGAGCGTTCCGCTCAGGGGCTGAAGCCCCGAGAGGAGCTTTTCAGGCGCGTCCACCGGCACGACTGAAGTCGTGCCCTTTCACGGAGCCCTGCTGCGTCATGCATAATCCGCGTTACCATCTCGCCTTGCGACCCCGGCCATGCGATGCCTGGCCGGCGGATCTTTTATCCCGCTTCGGCGATAACGTTTTCCGTTGTGTCCAGCGGGGACTCGAGTTTCCCCACAATGAACCAGTAGGCCAGCAGGCCGCTCACCAGCAGCACCGGGCCCAGCACAAACGCCGAAACAAATGAACCCGTCCAGGCGATGAGGAAGCCGGTGACCAGCGGCGCGGCGATGCCTCCGATGTTACCTGCAAAGTTCAGGAAGCCGGTCCAGACGCCGACCTCGTCGTGCGGGGCGCAGAGCTGCACCATCACCAGCAGATTGGCGGTGGCGAGTCCCACAAAGCCCGCGCCGACGATCAACGCCACGGCGACATTGGCGCTTTGGACAAAGGCTGCGGGGATCATCAGCAGGCCGAACATGAATCCGAAGCTGATGATACCTTTTCGTGTGCGGGTCGGGTCCCAGCCACGTTTGATCAGGCGGTCGGCCACCCAGCCACCCAGCGGCTGGCAAACGCCAAATACCGCGTAAGGCATGGCCGAAAACAGACCCGCCTTGATGATGTCCAGATGCCGGGCTTCGTAGAGGTAGTCGGGAAGCCAGGTGAGCATCAGATACCAGAAATAATCGAAACAGAAAAAGCCCAGGCAGACGCCCAGCAGGTTGCGGTCAAAATGCGCCAGCCTGAAGCGCCGGCGCCCCTGCGGTCCGGGCGCTTCGGCCGGCAGCGGTGGCTGAGCCTTCTTTGCCAGTTTGGACGGGAAAGCAATGAACCACGGAACCAGCCACAGAAGGCCCAGGATTCCGATAAATACGAAAGAGTCGCGCCAGCCGTAATGCACCAGAAGCCAGGGAATGGCGAGCCCTCCCAGGACCAGGCCGAAGCGGGTGCCGGAATCGAAAAAGCCCGACGGCAGGCCGCGTTCAGCACGGCCAAAAAGCACGCTCACGACCTTGAGGCCGCCCGGCAGGTAAATGGATTCGCCAAAACCCAGCAGGACGCGAAGCAGGATGAGCACCGTCAGGGTGCCGGCCAGGCCCGTCAGGCCCTGCGCCACGGACCAGAGCGCAAAGGCCCCGGCGTAGACCCACAACAGGTTCATGCGGTCTGCCATCAGCCCGATGGGGATCTGCATGGCCGTGTAAGACCAGAAAAACGCCGAGAGCAACACTCCCTTGGATTCCGGACCCAGGTGGAGGTCGTGGGAGATCAGGGGTAAGGCAAACGAAATCGTTGTGCGGTCGAGATAGTTGATGATCGAGGCGATGAAAAGCAGCCACATCACCACCCATCGCCGCGAGTTGCTGACGCCGATGGAGGGAACCATGGTGAAAGGCGCGCCGGAGCTTGTTCCATTCTCTGTGTTCATTGGGTCTCCCAGCCTTCAGGAAGGGCTTGGGCAGAATATCGCATTTCTCAGAGAGTTCAAGGGAAAGATGGAAGATTATACCTCCCGCTTGCGCTCGCCGGCGCTATAGAAATCCACCCGTCCGGCAAAATCCCGTTGCGGACCGGGGTTCGACGGCGGCAGGAGACTCTCCCGCCAGGAATTTCACTGTGGTATTGTTGTGCCTCGATAAACATTCCTTTACGGAGGCAACTTGCGATGTATCCCATCAGCCGAAGACGGTTCCTTCAGGCAGGCGTAGCCGCCACAGCTTCCTTGAAAGTTCTGACGCCGGGACACCCCGGGATTTATCCCGATCGATGGGTTTACGTTTCAAGCGGCCTCGAGAGTGATGAAGAACTGAAACGCGTCGAGGGCATCGTGCACACTGCCGCCGGCCACGGTTTGAACGGCATGCTGCTTGCGGCGGGCTTCGATGAACTGGACTTGAAGCCTCAGACATTTCTCAACCGGCTCGCCAGCCTGAAGAAAACCTGCGACAGCCTGAAAGTGGAAATCATCCCGCTGGGATTCAGCGTGGGATACGGCAGCGGGGTCACGGCCCACAACAGGAATCGTGCCGCCGGACTTCCCGTCCATGGCGCGTTGTTTGTTGCCGCGGAACATGAGGCGCATTTCGTCCCTGATTCACCCGCGAAGCTCTTGAATGGCGGATTTGAAGACCGGCAGGGAAATCTGCCGGCGGCCTTTTC